>CAYSGF010000123.1:0-8497 GCA_964430275.1 uncultured Gemmatimonadaceae bacterium | reverse complement strand
GAGGAAGTCGTTGAGCGCTACGGTGTAGACGGCGTCGTCCCGGAGCGCGGATCCGTCGTCGAGTGTGACGCTGCGGACGCGGCTGCCCTGTGCGGCCGTGGGGTCGAAGCGTACGGTGATACCGCTGATGTGTGCGGCCGGTTCGCCGGTCGCGAGGATGTGCTCGAGGGCTGCGCGGATGGTGGCGCCCGTGAGCCGCAGCACGACGAGCTGGTTGTCGAACGGCTGCATGTTGTAGGCTTCGCCCCAGGTCAGCGGCCCGGCGTCGAGGGCGGCGCGGATGCCGCCGTTGTTCATGATCGCGATCTGCGCACCTGCGATGCTGCGCTGTGCGTCGGCGATCAGGCGGCCGAGCGCGTACTCGCCGGCACTGCGCTCGAGCGGTTGTGCGATGGTTGCGAGCACGCGTTCGACGCGCGGGCGGATCTCGGCCGCGTACTGCTCGACCTTGCGCGCCATCGCCGAGTCGGGTGTGACGCGCCAGTGCCAGGAGGCCGGCGTGCCGCGGATCCATGCATCCACGCTGTCCGCCGTGACCCGCACGAGGTCGACGACGCCGTAGCGCGTACCATAGTTGCCGGTCTCGATGATCGGGATCCCGTTCTCGCGCGTGCGCGCGACGCGGTGCGTGTGGCCGGCCACGATCAGGTCCGGTCGCGCGGTCGTGCGGCGCGACCAGTCGATGATCTCATCCCTGCAGTTCGTCGTTGGCGTGTCACACAGTGCGCCGGCGTGGGCGACGACGATCACGAAGTCGGCACCGTCCGCACGCAGGTCCGGCACGTGCCGGTTCATGGCCGTCGCGCCGTCGCCGAACTCGAGGCCCGCGACATGGCTCGCGCGCGTGACTTCCGGCGTCTCCTGCGTCGTCAGGCCGATGAGGCCGACGCGTACGCCGTCCACATCGACGAGCGCGGTCTGACGGAGCCAGGACGGCGCGGTGTCCGTGCCCGTGACGAAGATGTTCGCCGCCAGCCACGGGAAGGCGGCCTGCTCGATCCGCTGCTTCAGCACGTCCACGGTCCAGTCGAACTCGTGGTTGCCGAGCGCGGCGCCGCCGTAGCCGACGCTATTGTAGTAGTCGACTGTGGTGCGTCCGCCCGTCAGGTTCGAGATCGGCGTGCCCTGCATGACGTCGCCGCCATCCAGCAGGATCGTCGGGCCGCGGAAGCCTTCGCGCTCGAGGCGGAAATAGCTCGCGAGTGCGGCTGCACCGCCGACCGGTCGGCCGTCGGTCCACGAAGGGGATTCCGGCTCGAGGCGGCCGTGGAAGTCGTTGGTCGCGAGCACGCGCAGGCGGACGGCGTCGGAAGCGGAAGAAGGAAGCGGTGCTTCCGAAAGCTGTTCAAGACGTGCCGCCGCGGCCGCTTCCGCCGGGATCAGGCGCCAGCTCGGCTGGAACACGTCGGCCGGCCTGATCGTGCCGCGTCGCCGCACCTCGTCGATGATCAACTCGCGGATGTCCTCCTGCCGGTCATGGATCACGGGTGCGTCGGCGATCATGCTGTAGCCGCCGCCGCCGCTCTGCCGGTAGTTGTTGAGTGCGAGCGTGAACGTCTGCTCATCACGCACCGGCTCGCCCTGGTACGCCAGTGTGGTCACGCGACGGCCGACCGGCTGCGAGACGTCGATCACGTAGTCCACGCCGCTCACGACATCGAAGTTGTAGCCGGGCACGTCGAAGTTCGTGACCGTGCCGTCCGGGGCGGGAAAGCCGTCGTAGTACTCCGCCGACTTCTCGAGGTAGGCACGCAGCTGCGCGCCCGTGATGCGAATGACCTTCAGCGTGTTGTCGTACGGGTAGAGCGCCGCGACGTCGGCGATCGAAATCTCGCCGGCCGGCAGGGCTGCATCGAGGCGGAACGCTGCGGTGGACGAGAGCTGCGCGTCGCCGCGCGTGCGTTGTACCTCATTGATGAAATCGAGGATCGGCGTGTCCTCGGTGCGCGCGGTGCGCGCGTCCATGCGCTCCGTCGTACGGCCGATCGTCTCGTTCACGTACGCGACCGTGCGCTCGTGCTCCCAGCGCAGCGAATCGAGGAAGCTGCGGTCGACCTGCCCGGCGCGTGGCCGCAATATCTCACCCTGCTTCGCGACGACGCCCCACTCACCGTGGCCGCGCTGCGCGACCTCGAGGGTCACGGCCGCGAGCGACTGCGCCCAGTTCTTTGCCTGCGTGAGCAGCACGCCGTTGATCGTGGTGTCGGCGACCTCGCGGTGGGTGTGGCCGAGGAACACGACATCGATGCCCGCCACCTCGCGTGCGAGCCGGGCGCCAGCGTTCTCCGGCGGCAGTCCCGTTGCGATCGTGTCGTACGACGTCCCCTCGAGCCCGCCGTGCGACAGCACGACGACCACGTCCGCACCCTCGCGGCGCATGCGCGCGACGACCGGCTCGAGCGATGCGACCACGTCGCGGAACTCCAGCACGCCGTCCACGTTCGCGCGATCCCACACGTGCACGCCAGGCGGTGTATTGCCGGTCACGCCGATAAGGATCGTGTCACCCGCGTTCGATGCGTGCGGCAGGAGCAGGTACGGCGTGAACGCGTGCTCGGCGCTACGCGCTCGGAAGGTGTTCGCAGAGACGAACGGGAAGGTCGCCTGCGCGAGGGCCGTGTCGAGATGCGCGACGCCGTAGTTGTACTCGTGATTGCCGATGGCCGCCGCGTCGTAGCCGAGCAGGTTCATCGCGCGGATGACCGGATTCGGCTGGTCGCCGAAGCGGCGCGCGTACAGGAAGCCGAGCGGATTGCCCTGCAGCAGGTCACCGGAATCGAAGAGGAACGTCGCGTCGCCGTGGGTCGCGCGGACGCTGTCGATGAGCGGCGCCAGGTGGCCGAGCGAGTAGTCGATCGGCGCGCGCGCGTAGTAGTCGTACGGATAGAGGCGGTTGTGGACGTCCGTCGTGCCGAGCAGTACGAGTGTGTCGCGGATGCCGGCAGCGGCCGGCGGCGTCGGCGCAGGAGCCTGACGTGCGGGGGCGCACGCCGCAGCGAGCGTCGCGACCAGGGGCAGAATGCACACGAGCGGCCGCAGAACGGCCGCTCGTCGCGGGGTCGGAATCGTCGTTGTGGCTTCCATGGACAGAATCTAGGCCGGCGCGCAGGGTGCGGCAATGCGGTGCGCGGGTGCGCAGCGCCGGCGGGCTTCCGCCCCGCCTCAGGCGACGACGTATGCCTGCGGCGTGGCCGTCCTCAGGCGGTCGGTCGGGCGTCCGCCGACGCGCGCTGGCCACGTCCCGCCAGCGTCTGTGCGGCGGCACCGGATTCTGCACGCTCGACGCGCACCTGTGCCTTGTCCGCGACCAGCCCGTTCGTGCGCAGGGCCGCATGGGCGGCGGCCAGGCGCGCGACCGGCACGCGGAACGGCGAGCAGGACACGTAATCGAGGCCGGTCTCGTGAAAGAACTCGACCGAGCTCGGCTCGCCCCCGTGCTCGCCGCAGATGCCGACCTTCAGGTCGCGCCGGCGCTGGCGCCCTTCCCACGTTGCCATCTGCACGAGCTGGCCGACGCCTTCCCGGTCCAGGACCTGGAACGGATCATCCTTGAAGATGCCGGCTTCGAGATAGGCGGGCAGGAAGCTCGCCGCGTCGTCGCGTGAGATGCCGAACGTCGTCTGCGTAAGGTCGTTCGTGCCGAACGAGAAGAAGTCCGCTTCCTGTGCGATCTCGCCTGCGAGCAGTGCCGCGCGCGGCAGCTCGATCATCGTGCCGATCATGTAGGCGAGATGGACGTCGGTGCCTGCCATGACGTCTTCTGCGACGCGCCGGATCGCTTCGCGCATGCGGGCGAGCTCGCGCACGTCGGCAACGAGAGGAACCATCACCTCCGGGCGGACTTTCACGCCGGCGCGCGTGCCTTCCGCCGCCGCCTCGAAGACGGCACGCACCTGCATCTCGATGATCTCCGGGTACGCGACGCTCAGCCGCACACCACGGAACCCGAGCATCGGGTTCTGCTCGGTGTAGCGGTCGACCAGCCGGTGCACGGTGTCGATCGTGATGCCGGAGGTTTCCGCGAACAGCTCCATCTCGGAAGCGCCGCGCGGCAGGAACTCGTGGAGCGGCGGATCGATCAGGCGGATCGTAACCGGCAGCCCGTCCATCGCGCGGAAGATGCCGAGGAAGTCCGCGCGCTGCATCGGCAGGAACTTGGCGAGTGCAGAGCGTCGCTCCTCGGTCGTGTCCGCCAGGATCATCTCGCGCACCGCCTGGATGCGCTCGCCGTCGAAGAACATGTGCTCGGTGCGGCACAGGCCGATGCCTTCGGCGCCGAACTCGCGCGCCTTCGCCGCATCGTGCGGTGTATCGGCATTCGCGCGCACTGCCAGCGTCCGATAGCCGTCGGCCCAGTTCATCAGGCGAGTGAAGTTCTCGTCCGGCTCCGGCTCCACAGTGGGCAGCTTGCCGAGCAGGATGCGGCCCGCTGTACCATCGATCGTGACCCAGTCGCCCTCGCGCAGCACCTGCCCCTGCGCGCGGCACTCGCCGTCACGGATCTGCATTGCAGTCGCACCGACGACGCAGCACTTGCCCATGCCGCGCGCGACGACCGCCGCATGCGACGTCATGCCGCCGCGCGCCGTCACCACCGCCTGCGCCGCGACCATCCCGTGAAAATCGTCGGGCGACGTCTCATTGCGCATCAGGATCACGGGCTCGCCGCCGGCTGCGCGCGATTCCGCGTGGTCCGGATCGAACACGACGACGCCCGTCGCCGCACCGGGCGAGGCCGGCAGCCCGGTGGCGAAGACAGTGACCTCCGCGTCCGGGTCGAGCCGCCGGTGCAGCAGCTGGTCGAGCTGGTTCGGGTCCACGCGCAGCACGGCTTCCTGCTCGCTGATCAACCCCTCGTCCACCATCTCGACGGCGATACGGATCGCCGCCGCGGCCGTTCGCTTGCCGGTCCGCGTCTGCAGCAGGTAGAGCCGCCCGCGCTCCACCGTGAACTCGAGGTCCTGCATCTCGCGGAAATGCTGTTCGAGCCGGTCCTGTACGTCGAGCAGCTGGTCGTAGGCAGTCGGCAGCCGGTGGGCCATGTCCTCGATCGACAGTGGTGTGCGAATCCCCGCCACCACGTCCTCGCCCTGCGCGTTCACCAGGAACTCGCCGAAGAACCTGCGCTCGCCCGTCGACGGATTGCGCGTGAACGCGACGCCCGTTCCCGAATCATCGCCGAGATTGCCGTAGACCATCGCCACGACGTTCACGGCGGTGCCGAGATAGTCGGGGATGCCGTGCACGCGCCGGTATGCGATCGCCCGCTCCACGTTCCAGGAGCGGAACACCGCCTCGATCGCACCCCACAGCTGTACCTGCGGATCCTCCGGGAAGGGATTGCCGGTCGCCTGCAGCGCGATGTCCTTGAAGACGTCCACGAGCCCGCGCAGGTCCGCAGCGGAGAGGTCCGTATCCGCCTCGACACCGCGTGCCGATTTCAGCCCATCGAGCTTCTCCTCGAACGCCGAGGACGGTACGCCCATCACGACGTCCGCATACATCTGCACGAAGCGGCGATAGGAGTCGAATGCAAACCGCTCGTCGTCCGCCGCCTTCGCCAGCGCCGCCACGGTATGGTCGTTGAGTCCCAGGTTGAGGATCGTATCCATCATCCCGGGCATCGAGACCGCCGCGCCGCTGCGTACCGAGACGAGCAGCGGGTTCTCCATGCCGCCGAAACGCTTGCCCGTGTCCCGCTCGAGCCGCTGCAGCGCATCCGCCACCTGGACCTCCAGGTCAGGCGGGAAACGACCCTCGCGCAGGTAGAAGCGGCAGGAGTCCGTGTTCAGGGTGAAGCCCGGTGGCACCGGCACGCCGATGCGCGTCATCTCCGCCAGGTTCGCACCCTTCCCGCCGAGCGCCTGCTTGTCGTCCCTGCTGCCGTCCGCGTGCCCGTTGCCGAAGTAGAACACGTAGCGACCAGCCATTCCGCCTCCCGAAAGTATTCGCCAATGGAAACGCGCGGACCTTGTTACAACATTCGGGCCGTATGGCGGCGGCGCCAGTGCTGGCGGCGTGAACTGCGGGTGGGGGTGGGCGCCTGGATGGCGGGTGTGGGTGGGCGTGAGCGTGCGGGGTGGGGAAGAAGCGGGTGGAACTGCGGGTGGGGGACGTCCACCTGGCGCCTCATGCGACGCATCCGGCCATCGCGCCGCACCGCACGCCCGGCGATCGTCGGGCATGCGACCGGAGACGATGCGGGTGTGGCTCGCGGCTGAAGAGCTGATAAAGGAGGTCGATCGGCTGGTGGTGCGAGTTCGGGCGGACGCAGCGAATCCGGCCGACCACCTCGAGCGCTCGGCGGAGTCGGCGCTGTTCAACATCGGCGAAGCGGTCGGTGCCTACCAACCGAAGGTCAAGATCGCGAGCTACGAGATCGCCAAGAGGGAAGCGAACGAAGTGCGCGCGATCCTCCGGCGCCTGGTCATCAAGAATGTGGTGACGCAGGCGGACACACGTCGCGCCTACAACCTTGCCGGCGCCATCGTCGGTATGTTGACCAATGCGATCATTGCCCTCGAACGTCGTCGACGCGGTCGAGGGCCAGCCGGGTAGGACGATCCGCAAGGAGCGATGCCGACCACGCATCGGCATTCGGCCGATGCCCCCACCCGCCGTTCACCCCGTAGTGTCCCCACCCGCCGTTCACCCCGTAGTGTCCCCACCCGCCGTTCACCCCGTAGTGTCCCCACCCATCACGCCCACGCCCACCCATACCCGTCGTCCACGCCCCCACCCTCACCCGCAGTTCAAAAATCAGCAGTGCGAAGAAACCGGCCGCCCCATCTTGAGGTCAACCAGCGGTGCCACGTAGTTCCCCGAAAAGCATGCATCGCAGAACGGCCCGCGCTCCGCGACGGCCGCGTGCATGCCCTCGAGAGACAGGTAGCCGAGCGTGTCGACGTTCAGGTGCTCGCGGATCTCGGGCACTGTTTTCGTCGCGCCGATCAGCTCTTCCTTCGTCGGCATGTCGATGCCGTAGTAGCACGGCGAGATGACGGGCGGGCTGGACACGCGGAAGTGGACTTCCTTGGCACCGGCCTCGCGGATCATGGCGATCAGGCCGCGGCTCGTGGTGCCGCGCACGAGGGAATCATCGACCACGATCACGCGCTTGCCTTCGATGACCTCGCGCACCGGGTTGTACTTGATGCGGACTTTGAAGTCGCGGCCTTCCTGCGTCGGGTGGATGAACGTACGGCCGACGTAATGGTTGCGGATGAGACCGAGCTCGAGCGGGATACCGCTCTCCTCGCTGTAGCCGAGTGCCGCCGAGTTCGAGGAGTCGGGTACGCTGAACACGCAGTCGGCATCGACGGGATGCTCGCGGGCGAGCTGCCGGCCGAACGCGCGGCGCGCGCGGTCCACACTCGTGTCCCAGATGTAGGAGTCGGGGCGCGCAAAGTAGACGAGCTCGAAGATGCACGGCGCCTGGCGCTCCGCACCCTCGAGCTTCGGCAGCTCGGTGATCTCGCTGCCGTCGATGCGGATGACTTCGCCGGGGCCCATCGTGCACTGGTGCCGGGCGCCGACGATGTCGAGGGCGCAGCTCTCGCTCGCGACGACGACACCGCCGTCGGGCATCCTGCCGAAGATGAGCGGCCTGTAGCCCCAGGGATCGCGCGCAGCGTAGAGCGTCTCACCGACCGTTATGATGACGGAGAAGGCGCCCGACAGGCGTGACAGCGCGTCGGCGAGCTGCAGCTCGACCGTGGGCTCGCGCGAGCGCGCGATCAGGTGCACCACGACCTCCGAATCGACGGACGACTGGAAGAGCGCACCTTCGCGCACGAGCTCCTCCCGCAGCATCTGCGCGTTCGTGATGTTGCCATTGTGCACGAGCGTCAGGTCGCCCTGGTGGTAGCGGACCTGGATCGGCTGCGCGTTCACGAGGCCGGCACCACCGGCCGTCGAGTAGCGCACGTGACCGAGCGCGGTGCGGCCGGACAGCGCACGCAGCCGCTGGTCGTCGAAGGCCTCGACCACCAGGCCATCGGCCTTGTGCAGTCGCGCGCGACCGGTGCGATCGACCGCCGATATGCCCGCGGCCTCCTGCCCGCGGTGCTGCAGGGCGTAGAGCCCGAGGAACGCGAGCTCGGCCGCGCGATCGGTTCCCGTTACGCCGACGATGCCACACATGCGTCAGTCCTGCTCCCGTTCAGTCGTGAGCCGCGCGCTCCATGAGCCGCGGGATCGCCGTCTCATACACCTCGGCGAGGCTGGCGAGCGGTGCCTCGATCTCTACACCGCCGCCCCGGATACGGAACGTTTCACCGCCAACCGTGCCGATGCGTGAGGCCGGCAGTCCGTGCTCGCCTGCGACGTCGAGCACGCGCTCGAGATCGCCGGGCGCGCACGTGACCAACGCGCGCCCCTGCGCCTCGCCGAACAGCAGCGCGGCAGGCGGCAGGGCAGTCGCGGCACTGTCGTCGAGTGCGACGTCCGCACCGATGTCGCCTGCAATCGCGCACTCCGCGAGTGCCACCGCGAGTCC
>CAYSGF010000122.1:0-2767 GCA_964430275.1 uncultured Gemmatimonadaceae bacterium | reverse complement strand
AAGCGGCGCTACCTGAAGAAGGACGAGCGGGGTCGTCCGGTGGAGGAGCCGGAGCAGATGTTCTGGCGGGTGGCGCGGGTGATTGCGGAGGAGGATGCGAAGTACGGTGCGAGCGAGGGCGCGGTGGATACGCTCGCGCGTGAGTTCTTCCGTCTGATGACGCAGCGGGAGTTCGAGCCGAACTCGCCCACGCTGATGAATGCGGGTCGTCCGCTGGGGCAGCTGAGCGCGTGTTTCGTGTTGCCGGTCGAGGATGCGCTCTCGAATGGTCGCAACGGCATCTATGACACGCTGCGAGCGATGGCGCTCGTGCACCAGTCGGGTGGCGGCACCGGCTTCGCGTTCTCGCGGCTGCGTCCGTCGAACGACGTGGTGAAGTCGACGATGGGCGTCGCGTCGGGGCCGGTGTCCTTCATGAAGCTGTACGACGCGTCGACGGAAGTCGTGAAGCAGGGTGGCACGCGTCGTGGCGCGAACATGGGCATTCTGCGCGTCGACCATCCGGACATCCGCGAGTTCATCACCTGCAAGCTGGACGTCACGCACGTCACGAACTTCAACATTTCGGTGGCAGTGACGGACGCGTTCATGGAGGCGGTGAAGAGCGGGTCGAAGTACGAGCTGCTGAGTCCGCGGAACGGCGAGGTGGTCGGGGAGGAGGATGCGCGGGAGATCTTCGACCTGATCGTGCACGGTGCCTGGGCGACGGGCGAGCCGGGCGTGTTCTTCGTGGATGCGGCGAACCGCTACAATCCGGTCCCGCACCTGGGCACGTACGAGGCGACGAATCCGTGTGGCGAGCAGCCGCTGCTTCCCTACGACGTCTGCAACCTGGGCAGCATCAACGTGGGCGCGTTCGTGAAGAGCGATGCACCTGCGGATGCGACCTGGTCGGACCGCATCGACTGGGACGCGATGCGTCACGTGATTCACATGTCGACGCACTTCCTCGACAATGTGATCGACGCGAACAACTATCCGCTCCCGGAGATCACGGACCTGGCGCAGCGCATTCGTCGCATCGGTCTGGGCGTCATGGGCTACGCGGATCTGCTCGTGCGCGTGGGCGTGCAGTACAACAGCGCCGAAGGGATTCTGGTCGCACGCGAGCTGATGCGCTTTGTCGACGAGGAGTCGAAGCGTGCGTCCGAGAAGCTGGCGGAGTCGCGCGGCGTGTTCCCGGAGTGGGAGCAGAGCATCTGGGGCCCGGACGAGACGTGCGCCCGCGACGCGAGCGGCGCGCGCATCCGGCCGATGCGTCGCCTGCGCAACTGCAATGTCACGACGGTCGCGCCGACGGGCACCATCTCCATTTTCGCGGACTGCTCGGGCGGTATCGAGCCGCTGTTCGCGGTCGCCTTCATGCGTAACCAGGCGGGCGCGCTGATGCCGGACGTGAACCGTGATTTCGTCGCGTTCGCGAAGCGCGACGGCTGGTACTCCGAGGACCTGATGCGCCGGATCGCCGAAGAAGGGCACATCCACTTCGACGAGGTACCGGCCGACATCCAGCGGATCTTCGTGACTGCGCACGACATCACGCCCGAGTGGCACATCCAGACCCAGGCCGCATTCCAGGCGCATGTCGACAGTGCGATCAGCAAGACGTGCAACTTCAAGCGCGACTCGAAGGAAGAGGACGTGCGCGAGATCTATCTCATGGCGCACGAGCTCGGCTGCAAGGGTGTGACGGTGTACCGCGATGCGTCCCGGCCGCAGCAGGTGCTTTCGACCGGAAAGACGGCGAAGGAGGTGAGTGGCACTGCTGCCCCCTCCGCGGCGACGTCGCCCGCCGTCTCGGATCTCGAGGCCCAGCTCGCCGACAGCCGTGAGACGATCCACAGGCTGCAGCACACGATCGAGGCGTTGCGTCACGAGCTCGAGGAAGAGGAAGCGCGCAATCAGAAGCGTCGCATCAAGCGCACGCGGCCGCCCGTGCTGCGCGGCAGCACGCGCCGCATGCCCTCACCGCTCGGCGACCTGTACGTCACCGTGAACGAGGACGAGAGCGGCCGTGCCTTCGAGGTGTTCGCGACGCTCGGCAAGGCCGGCGGCGCTGCCATGGCGGACGTCGAGGCGATCGGTCGCCTGATCTCCCTCGGCCTGCGCTCAGGCATCTCGCTCGCCGACATCCACATGCAGCTGCGCGGCATCTCCTGTGATCGTGCAGTGGGCATCGGGCCGAACAAGGTGCTGTCCGTGCCGGACGCGATCGCCCAGGCGATCGCCCAGCACATGCAGGAGAGGGAAGGCGTGCAGCAGGAACTGCCGATGCCGCGGCCGGTGACCTCACCCGCACCCGCCGCGCCATCGGCAGGTAGTTCCGTCGCAGCGCAGGACAGCCTCGAGCTTGGTGCCTACGACCCGGGCGAGACGTTCATCGGCACGTGCCCCGAGTGCAAGAGCGGACTCCAGTTCATGGAGGGGTGTGTGAAGTGCCTCGCGTGCGGGTACTCGGAGTGCGGATGAGCTGAGCTCGTCCGGCCTGCCGCAGGGCCGGTGTAGGTGCAGTCGCTACACGGAAGCGCCTTCGTCCGAGGTCGGGTGGAGGCGCTTCCCGTGTCAGCTCAGCGATGCAGACGTCCTGCTACAGCCCGGGAAGATCGCTGACCAGCTCCTCCTCGCGTGCGCCACTCCGCGCGCGGTCCAGCATGACACCCGCGCGCGCCGCAGCCGCCTCGATGATCTTCAGGTCGCCGCTCGTCGGCTCGCGCGGCTCGTCGTAATACAGCGCGAATGTGCCGAGCAGGGCACCGTCCTTTGCGCG
>CAYSGF010000121.1:0-8204 GCA_964430275.1 uncultured Gemmatimonadaceae bacterium | reverse complement strand
AAGGAAGGCGACCGGATCGAGGTGTTGACGGACATCCTGGGCATGGAGGACGCACTCGGTGACATGGACTTCAAGGTCGCGGGCACGCGCTCGGGTGTGACGTCCATCCAGATGGACCTGAAGATCGATGGCATCTCCGTCGAGATCATGCGGGATGCACTGCAGCGCGCCCGCAAGGGCCGCCTGCATATTCTGGACGAGATGGAGAAGGCGATCACGACGCATCGCGGCGAGATGTCGGAGTGGGCGCCGCGCATCATCACGATGATGATCAACCCGTCGAAGATCGGCGAGGTGATCGGGCCGAAGGGGAAGAACATCCGCGGCCTGGAAGAGGACACGGGTGCGAAGATCAGCATCGACGACAGTGGTCTGATCACGATTGCGAGTGTCTCGGGCATCGGCGGCGAGAAGGCGCGCGAGCGGATCGCTGCGATGACGCAGGAGCCGGACGTCGGCCGCATCTATGACGGGATCGTGAAGTCGACGACGGCGTTTGGCGCGTTCGTCGAGATCATGCCGGGTACGGAGGGGCTGCTGCACATCTCGGAGATGCAGGAAGGGCGCACGGACAAGACCGAGGACGTCGTGAAGAAGGGCGACCCGGTACGCGTGAAGCTGCTGTCGATCGACGAGAAGGGGAAGATGCGGCTGTCGCGCAAGGCGGCGCTCGCGGAGGATGCGGCGAGCAGCGGGGGCGGCGCGCAGGCGTGAACGAGCGCTATACCCGTACGGATGTCGGCGACGGGCTGATCGTACTCACGGAATCGATGCCGGGCGTGCGCTCGGCATCGATCGGTGTATGGGTCAGGGCCGGCTCCGTGCATGAGACGCCCGCCGACATGGGCGCGAGCCACATGCTCGAGCACATGGTATTCAAGGGGACGGCGCAGCGCAGCGCGCACGAGCTGGCGCTCGTGCTCGAGCGTGTGGGCGGATCACTCGATGCGTACACGACACGCGAGCACACCTGCTACCAGGCGCGCGTTCTCGATAAGCACGTGGACCTTGCCCTGGACGTTCTGTCCGACCTGGTGCTCGCGCCGCAGCTGCGCGCGGCCGACCTCGAGCTGGAGCGGGAGGTGGTGCGCGAGGAGATCGCGACCGTCGAGGACACGCCGGACGACCTGATCTTCGACCTGCACGCGGAGCGGCTCTGGGGGGACCACCCGTACGGCTACAGCATCCTGGGCACGCGCGACACGGTGGGCGCATTCAGCGAGGAAACGCTGCGCCGGCTGCACGGCCGCGCCTACCACCGCGGCAACATCGTGATCGCAGCGGCAGGCAACGTCGACCACGAGGTCTTCGCAGACCGGGCGGCTGCGCTGTTCGAGGCGGCACCGAACGGGGGCCGCCCGGTAGAACCGCCGCCGGCCGCCGACGAGCGGCCGGGGCTCATGCGCGTCGAGCGCCAGTCCGCGCAGTCGCATATCGTGCTGGGCACCCGTACGTTCGGCCATCACGACCGGCGCCGCATTGCCCTCGTACTGCTGTCGAACGCATTCGGCGGTGGCATGAGCTCGCGCCTGTTCCAGCGGGTGCGCGAGGAGCTGGGGCTGGCATACGCGATCTACTCCTTCCAGTCCTTTTACCGCGATGCGGGCGTGAGTGCAGTGTACGTCGGCACACGCCCGGAATGGGCCGACCGTGCGGACGCCGTGATCCGGGCAGAGATGGCGAAGCTCGCGCAGACGGGTCTGAGCGCGACGGAGCTGGCGGATGCGAAGGGACAGGTGAAGGGGCAGGTCGTGCTGTCGCTGGAGTCGAGCGGTGCGCGCCTGTCACGGCTGGCAGGCACCGAGCTGTATGACGAGCCGTTCCGCTCGATCGAGCAGGTGCTGGCGGACGTCGACGCCGTCACGCAGGATGATGTCGCCGCCCTCGCGGCAGCGTATTTCGATCCGGACCGCCAGGTCGCGTTGCGGCTGGGACCGGACGGTTCGCGGAACTGAGCCCAGCCGGAGACAACGATCATGATCATTGGTGTTCCGAGAGAGATAAAGACGAACGAGAACCGCGTGGCGCTCGTTCCGGGTGGGGCGCACGCACTGGTCAGCGCCGGTCACACGGTCCTGATCGAGAAGGACGCGGGGGAGGGCAGCGGCTTTGAGGATGCGGCCTACCAGGCGGTCGGCGGGGAGATCGTCGACAGTGTCGCGGACGTGTGGAAGCGGGCCGAGATGATCATGAAGGTGAAGGAGCCGATCGCGTCGGAGTATGCGCACATGCGCCGCGACCAGGTCATCTTCACGTATTTCCACTTCGCCGCGTCCGAGGAGCTGACGAGCGCGGTCATCGAGTCGGGTGCCATCGGCATCGCGTATGAGACGGTGCAGCTTCCCTCGGGCGAGCTGCCGCTGCTGACCCCCATGAGCGAGGTGGCCGGCCGCATGGCCGTGCAGGAGGGCGCCAAGTACCTCGAGAAGTTCTTCGGTGGCCGCGGCGTGCTCCTCGGCGGTGTGCCCGGCGTCGAGCCCGCGAACGTGCTCGTCATCGGAGGCGGCATTGTGGGGTCGAACGCGGCCCGCATGGCCGCCGGACTCGGTGCGCGCGTCACGATCATGGACGTTTCGCTCAACCGGCTGCGCTACCTGGCCGACGTGATGCCGGCGAATGTCGTGCCCGTATACTCGAACCGCACGAACCTGCTCGAGCATCTCGCCCAGAGCGATCTCGTCATCGGCGCCGTGCTGCTCCCCGGTGCCAAGGCGCCGAAGCTCGTGACGCGAGCGGACCTCGCGATCATGCCGAACGGGGCCGTCGTCGTGGACGTCGCGGTCGATCAGGGTGGCTGCATCGAGACGATCAAGCCGACCACACACGAGAACCCGATTTATATCATCGACGGCGTGGTGCACTACGCGGTCGCAAACATGCCGGGCGCCGTGCCGCGGACGTCCACGCTGGCACTCACGAATGCGACATTCCCGTATGCCCTTACGCTCGCGAACAAGGGATGGCGCGCCGCGTGCCGCGACGACCGCGCGCTCTCGCTCGGCGTCAACGTCGTGAGCGGCAAAGTCACGTATCCGGGCGTAGCGGAAGCGTTCGGGCTCGAGTACACGGCTGTGGAGCAGGTGCTGTAGGCGCGCGGAATGGATCCGCTCGGAACAGCGGCGCTCCGGAGTTCCGGGGCGCCGTTCTTCTTTGGCGCCTGCTGGGTCGCAGCGAGTGCGCCAGCCGTGTCGTGTTCGCGTCCGGGACGGCGGGGTCGCAGCACCGCGACCGGGGGGCTCGACGGAATCGCAGGTGACAGACCGTAACATACGGTATTGTCGGCACTTGCGTCGATCCACGGGAGACGGCACGGCGCTCGCGCCGAGGGCGCTGCAAGCCGATGGAGCCGGAGCGCGCACACGAGGAGACGAGCTTGAGCGACCTGCTGCAGGACCTACGACAGACCGCACGCGCACTCATGCGCGATCGCAGCTTTACGCTGCTGGCTGTGGTGCTCCTTGCCATCGGCCTCGCCGCGAATGCGACGATCTTCAGTGTGCTCGATGCCGTGCTGCTGCGTCCGCTGCCGTATCCGGATCCGGGCGCGCTCGTGCACGTGGGCGAGCTGACGCCGGAAGGGCACGACTTTACGACGTCGCAGCCGAACTATCTCGATTTTCGAAGTCAGCAGAACACGCTGGTGGAGCTGGGCGCGATCCGCGAGGCGTCGATCGTCCGCATGGACGGCGACCGGCCGGCGCAGCTGCGCGGTGCGGCCGCGAGCGCGTCGTTCTTCGACGTCATGGGCGTGCGTCCGCTCTTCGGGCGCACGTTCACGGCGGAGGAGGATGCGGCCGGTACGCCTGCGCGCGTTGCGGTGATCAGCGCATCGCTGTGGCGCCGGACGCTCGCAGCGGACCCGCGCGCACTCGGCACCACACTTTCGCTCAATGGTGAGGCGTACACGCTGGTGGGCGTCATGCCGGATCACTTCGCGATGCGAGGCAGCTACGTACCGGCGGGCACCGACGTCTGGATCCCGCTCGGTGCCAGCCCGAATACGGATCGCCTCGATCACTGGCTGGAGATGGTCGGCAGGCTGCGGGCGGGCGTCGATGCGGATGCGGCCGCCCGTGACCTGAGTGGCATTGCTGCGCGCGTCGCCGAGACATACCCGGCCATGGAGGGCTGGAGCGTGCGCGTGCGGCCGCTGCGGGAGGTGCTCGTCGGCGAAACCGTTGCGCGTTCCGTCTGGGTGCTCATGGGAGCGGTCGGGCTGCTGCTGCTGCTCGCGTGCGCGAACGTCGCCAACCTGCTGCTCGCCCGGGCCACTGCGCGGCGCGGCGAGACGGCGGTACGCGTCGCGCTGGGTGCCGGCCGAGCACGTCTTGCGAGACAGTTTCTGAGCGAGGCGGCGCTACTCGCAATGGCCGGTACGGTCTTCGGCCTCGTGCTGTCGCTCTGGTCGCTGGAAGCGGTAACGACCATGGCGGCCGGGCGCATCCCCGGAATCGAGAATGCCGCACTCGACGTGCGTGCAGTCGGCTTCATGATCGCACTGGCGGCGTTCGTGACCCTCACATTCGGTTTCGTGCCCGCGCTCCAGTCCGGCCGACTGGATGTGCACGGCTTCCTCCGGGGCGGTGCACGCGGCGGCAGCGCGCGCGCAGGCAGCCGCTCACGGGAAGGCCTCGTCGTCGCCCAGGTCGGACTCGCAATGCTGCTGCTGCTCGGGTCAGGGCTGCTGCTGCGCAGCTACCTCGCACTGCGGGGCGAGGATCCGGGCTTCACGATCGAGAACGTGTATGCCGTGCCGCTCGAGATGACGGAAGCCGCATACGACGAGTACTGGCAGGTGTCGGTCTTCTACCGCGGCGTGGCCGAGCGGCTCGCGGCGCTGCCGGGTGTGGTCGCCGCGGGTGCAACGACGACGGAGCCTTTCCGTTCGTTCCGCTTCGTCAACGATGTGACGCCCGTCGAGCGCGCGGCGGAAGTCGGTCCGGCGGGTCTGCTCTCCGCGGACTGGCGCAGTGTGACGCGCGGGTACTTCGAGGCGGCGCAGATCCCGCTGCTGCGCGGACGGCTGTTCCACGCGACCGACACGCACGAGGCGCCGACGGTCGCGGTGATCAATGAAGCGCTCGCCAGCCGGCTCTGGCCGGGTCAGGATGCAGTCGGACGGAGCTTCTTCTGGGGCGGCGTGGACGGCGATCCGATTCCGGTGGTGGGTGTGGTCGGCAATGTCCGGGACTTCGCGCTCGACGAGCCGGCGCCGCCGATGCTGTTCCTGTCCGCGCACCAGCTCGTCATGCCGCGCATGACCGTGCTCGTGCGCACGCAGGGACCGGTGAGCGGCATCGCGTCCGCGATCCGCAGCACCGTGTGGGAACTGAATCCCGCGGTCGCGGTGCCGACCGTGCAGCGCGTCGAGGACTACCGCAGCGACGCGCTGGCGCAGCCGCGCACACAGACGGCGCTGCTCCTGAGCTTCGCGTTCCTCGCACTGCTCGTTGCAGCGATCGGCGTGTACGCGCTGGTTTCCTACCACGTCGCCCTGCGCAGACGCGAGCTGGGCATCCGCTACGCACTCGGTGCCCGGCCACACGCACTGCGTGTGCTCGTGCTGCGGCGGACCATTGTGCTGATCGTGGCAGGTGTCGGTATCGGCGTTGTCGCAGCGCTTGCACTCGGTCGCTTCGTGCGCGCGATCCTGTACGAGACGGCGCCGACCGATCCCGTGAGCTTTCTCGTGCTGCCCCTCGTGCTCGGCGTGGTCGCACTCGCAGCGGCGTACGTGCCGGCCCGCCGGGGCGCGGGCGTCAACCCGCTCGCCGTGCTGCGCGCGGACTGAGCCGACTGGCGGACTCCAGGCGGTCGAAGGCGAGAGTGAACGCCCCGGCCTCGCCGACGACCACGTGGTAGCGGCCGGCCTGCCGGCAAGCCTGGTCCACTGCGACCGTTGCGCCGTCGCCGCCCATTGCGTACTCTCGTAACGCCTCCCCGGGCGCCCGCAGTCGCGGGCGCCCGCTCTCATTTCGATGCGATACACCGATGGAATCCTTGCGCGTCCTGGTACAGCGGCTGCCCAACTATCCTGCGGAGTGGATGCTGCCGGCGTACGGCACGGAAGGCAGCGCCGCCGTGGACCTGCGCAACGCGGGCGAAGCGGTGCTGCTGCCGCCCATGGGCCGTGAGCTGATCTCCACGGGGCTGGCGATCGCGCTTCCCGACGGCACGGAAGCGCAGATCCGACCGCGCTCGGGACTCGCGCTCAAGCGCGGCATCAGCATCATCAACACGCCGTGCACGATCGACAGCGACTATCGCGGCGAGATCCGCATTCCGCTGATCAACTTCGACGCGGAGCCGCAGGAGATCGCGCATGGAGAGCGGATCGCGCAGTTGCTGGTGGCGCGGGTGATCCGGATCGACTGGGAGGCAGCCGAGACACTGCCGCCGACCGGTCGCGGGAGCGGCGGCTTCGGCAGTACGGGCCGACACTGAATCTGCTTGCCGGTGGAGGGGGGTGGCCCTAACTTCCGCAGGCTGCTCCCCGCAGGCGTTCTGAGCGCCTGTTTCTTCTGACGGGACACAGACTTGCGGCCGGGATGACCCCGGCCGAACGAGGGGTATGGCGCTTCGGGGAATTCTGAGTACGGGCCGGTTGCTGCCCGTCAACGACATCGCGGTCGACCTGGGCACCGCGAACACGCTCGTCTACGTAAAGGGCGAGGGGATCGTGCTGAACGAGCCCTCGGTCGTCGCGGTCGAGCGGGGCACGAACCGGATCAAGGGCATCGGGCTGGAGGCCAAGCGGATGCTCGGCCGGACGCCCGAGGGCATCATGGCGGTACGACCTTTGAAGGACGGGGTCATCGCCGATGTCGATGTGACCGAGATCATGCTGCGTCACTTCCTGCGGGCAGTGACGAACAAGCGGATCTTCCGGATGAAGCCGCGTGTGATCGTCGGCGTGCCCTCGGGCATCACGGAGCTGGAGCGGCGGGCCGTGCGCTCGAGTGCGATCCAGGCGGGTGCGAAGGAGACGTACATGGTCGCCGAGCCGATGGCGGCGGCAATCGGTGTGGGGCTGCCGGTGGACACGCCGACCGGCAACATGGTGATCGACATCGGCGGCGGCACGACGGAGATCGCGGTGATCGCGCTGAACGGCATTGTCAGCGACACCTCGATCCGCGTCGGGGGCGACGAGATCGACAACGCGATCGTGAGCTTTTTGCGCAAGAACTACAACCTGCTGATCGGCGAGCCGACGGCAGAGGCAATCAAGATTCAGATCGGCTCGGCATTCAACGCCGGGGATGAGCGGGAAATGGAAGTGAAGGGGCGTGACCTGGTGAGCGGAATCCCGAAGACCGTGCGCGTGCACTCGCAGGAGATCCGCGAGTGTATCCAGGAGCCGATTCAGCAGATCGTCGACGCCTGCCGGCGTGCGCTCGAGATCACGCCGCCGGAGCTCGCCTCGGACATTGTCGACCGCGGCATCGTGATGACGGGCGGCGGCGCGCTGATCCGCGGGCTCGATCAGCTGCTCGCCCACGAGACGAACCTGCCGATTCACGTGGACGAGGAGCCGCTGACGTGTGTGGTGCGCGGGGCCGGGCGCATCCTCGACGACTTCGAGCGGTTCCGAAACGTATTGACGACCTGAGTGCTGGATTTCGATGGTACGCGCCGTGACCGACGACGCCAGGTAGCGCTCGCGCTGGGAGTGATCCTGCTCGCCGGCGTTCTGTTCGTGCTGCCGTCGGCTTATCAGACGCCGATTCGTACGGGGCTGCGCACCACGGTGCTGCGGCCCTTTCTCGCGTTCCAGGAGCGGCTCGCGCAGCGGCGCGGCCGGACCGTGGACGTGGGCGCGATCCGGGCACAGCGGGATTCGCTCGCGGCGCTGGTGACTGCGCAGGCGTCGCTGGCCGAGGACAACCGGCGGCTGCGCGCGCTGCTTGCACTCCAGGAAAAGGCCGGCGACAGCTTTCTGCCTGCCGATGTGCTGCGGTTGGGTGTGACAGGTGCCGAGAGCACGTTCATGGTGGACCTCGGAAGTGCCGAGGGTGTGCGCGTCGGCAGTCCGGTGCTGACGCCCGACGGCCTGCTCGGTGTGGTGTGGGCAGTGGATGAGCACAGGGCGCAGGCGATCGACTGGACGCATCCGGAGTTCCGTGTGAGCGCCATGACGGCGGATGGTCAGGCATATGGTCTGGTCGAGCCGCGCCGCGGGCGCTATCGCGAAGAGGACCTGC
>CAYSGF010000120.1:0-3633 GCA_964430275.1 uncultured Gemmatimonadaceae bacterium | reverse complement strand
GCGGGCTGGGTGCGGGTGCGCGGCCGGAGATCGGCCGGCAGGCAATCGAGGAGAGTCGCGAGGAGATGATGAAGGCGCTCGAGGGCGCGGACCTCGTCTTCATCACCGCCGGCATGGGCGGTGGCACCGGCACCGGTGCGGCACCGGTCATCGCGGAGATCGCGCGCGAGATGGGCGCGCTCACGATCGGCATCGTCACGCAGCCGTTCCTCTTCGAGGGCAAGAAGCGGATGCGTCAGGCGGAGATGGGTCTCGCCGAGCTGAAGCGCTGCGCGGACACCGTGATCGTGGTGCCCAATGAGCGTCTTCTGAGCGTTGTCGGGAAGGGAACTTCTTTCCGGGATGCGCTAAAAAAGGCGGACGAAGTGCTGCTCCATGCCACGCAGGGAATCAGCGATCTGATCCATGTGACGGGCGAGGTAAACGTCGATTTTGCAGACGTTAGAACGATCATGATGAGCCGTGGTCCGGCACTGATGGGGACGGGTTTCGGTACAGGCGAGAATCGTGCAATGGAGGCGGCGCAGGAGGCCATCTCGAGCCCGCTCCTGGACAATGTGACGATCGAAGGTGCTGCCGGCGTGCTGATCAACATCACGGGCGGCATGGATCTCACTATTGACGAGGTCACCACCATTGCCTCCATTATTCAGGAAGCGGCGGGGGACGAGGCCGAGATCATCTTCGGCGCGGTGCACGATCCATCGATGGAGGGATCGGCGCGCGTGACGGTGATCGCGACGGGCCTGGAGCGGATGGACGAGGACCTCGTACGCGACAATCTCATCCGGCCGAACTTCGGCAACACGCGTACGGTCATGCCCGCGGCGGCGCGCCAGCAGCATCCGGTTCCAGCGGAAGCGGGTTATGCGCGTCAGGCGGTCGCGAGTGCGGGCGGTGGTCGCAGTCCGATGATGGCGGAGGCAGCGCCGTTCCCGCGTCCGCCCCAGAGTCCGATTGCACGGCACCAGGTCGCGGACCTGGATATTCCGACGTTCATCCGTCGACAGATGGATTGACGAAGCGCAACCACCGCTCGACAGGGGACAGACGGTTCGATGCCGAACCCAATCAAGGTAGTGATGCTGCTGCTGGTCGCCGTGGTGAGTCTCGGTGCGGTTTCGATCTTTCAACCGCACCCCCACACGGCGCCGAAGGAGAATGCCCCTGTAGTCGGGCCGCTGTACGCGGTTCCGCTGGAGCGGGTCGAGACGCACGTCCTCGGGTCGGGCGAGACGTTGAGCCAGCTACTCGAGCGGGGCTCGATCGTCGGCCGCGAGTTCGCGGACATGCTCATGGCGCTGCGGGAGTACCAGAGCCCGCGGCGACTCTCGCCGGGCACGGAAGTGACGATCCGGCGGTGGCTGTCATCGGGGGAGCCGCGCGCGATCGACATCCGCATCAATGCAGATTCGACGGTGCGACTGGCGCGCAGCGAGCTGGGCTGGTCCGGCACGGTGCGGCTGACGCCGGTCGAGCTGGACACGGTGTTTGCGGCGGGCGTGATCGAGCAGGGCCGCACGCTGTACGAGGCGATCGTTCGTGACGAGACGGCGAATCTGCCGCCGGCCGAGCGCATTCAGCTCGTATCCGAGCTGGCGCAGATCTACGAGACGAAACTCGACTTCACGCGCGAGATCCAGGCGGGCGACACGTATCGGCTCGTATACGAGCGGGAGCGGCGGCCTGATGGCACGGCGCGCCGGCGCCGGATCCTGATCGCCGAAGTCGAGAATCGCGGACTCTCGTTCCCGGCCGTCTTCTTCGACGACGGCGGTCTCACGACGGGCTACTTCGATCTCGAGGGCGAATCCGTCGAAAGCGGCTTCAGCCGCTACCCCATCCGTTTCCCGCGCATCACGTCGAACTTCAATCCCCGTCGCTACCATCCGGTGCTCGGTCGTTACCGGGCCCACCTCGGCACGGACTACGGCGCCGCGCACGGCGAGCCGGTGCGAGCGACCGCCGACGGCATCGTGATCGTGCAGGGGCGCAACGGCGGCTACGGGAACATGGTCGAGCTGCGCCATGCGAACGGGTACACGACCCGCTATGCGCACCTGAGCCGGTTCGCGAAGGGGCAGGGTCGCGGCACACGGGTGCTGAAGGGACAGACGATCGGCTACGTGGGAGCGACCGGCCTTGCGACGGCCGCTCATCTGCACTACGAGTTGCGGGAGCATGGGCGTGCGATCGACGCACGCAAAGCGAAGCTGCCGGACGGTGCGCCGGTGCCGAAGGAGCACCTGAGTGCATACGCCACGCTCGTGCAGGAGCGCAGCAGTCTGCTGGACCGCGCGCGTCCCATGTATGCGGTGCCCGTAGCCACGAGCATGAGCCTGAGCGACGACGGCTGACGATCGCCGCGGCCCCATGCACGCACACACGAGCCCGCCGGCACCGCCTGCGGGCTCGTTGCATTCGACGAGCCGGTAACGGGCGACCGGACGGGCCGGTCCCTCGTCGAGCGAGCGCATGAGCCTGACCGCCTGGATCCTTTTCATCGTCGGTGCCGCCGGTGCGGCCGGCTTCGCCGCGTTCGTCTATCGGCGGCGGGAGCCGGTCGTCCGCCACCGGCTCCTGCTGACGTCGCTGCGCGCGCTCGCCCTCATCCTGCTGCTGCTCCTCATCTTCGATCCGGCACTGCCCGCGAGCGGCCGCGGCTCCGTGCGGAGCGCGGTCGCACTCGACGGCTCGCTCAGCATGCGCCTGCCGCTGGCGCCCGGAGACAGCGCGTCACGCTGGACGGAGGCGCGCAGGCGGGCGCGGGCCGCCGCAGGCGACGCACCCGTGCTCGTCTTCGGCGCGGAAGTCGCCAGCATCCCCGCCGACTCGCTCGATTCGATCACGCCCGACGGGCCGGCCAGCCGCCTGCTGCCCGCGGTCCGCGCCGCAGCGGAAGCCGGCATACGCCAGCTCGCGGTGGTGACGGACGGCGCCGTCGAGGACGGCCCCGAGGTCGCGCGCTGGCTCGCGCGCTACGGTATCACGCTGGACGTGCAGCGCGTCGGCGACGGGCGGCCCGGCGGCCGCGCACTCGCCGACATCGACGCGCCCGCATGGGTCGAAGCGGGGGCGCCTGTTTCCGTTCAGATCGCGGTGGGCGGCGGTGTGGCGCCGGCCACGGTCACGCTGCGCGCGCCGGGCGCGGAACCGGTGGCGGTGGAGGTACCGGCTGGAGCGACGGGGCGGCTGCAGGTCGCGGAGCTCGCCGTCACGCCGGAGGCCCCGCCGGAGGGCGGCCTCGTCCGTCTCGACGTCGCTCTCGACGGAGCAGACGACGTTACCCGCAGCGTCTACGTCTACATCGGTGAAGAGCCGGCGGGCGTCGCACTCCTCTCGCTGCGGCCCGACTGGGAGCCGCGCTTCCTCATGCCCGTGCTGGAAACGGCGCTCGGGCTGCCGGTCCGCGGCTTCCTGCGTGCGGCCGATGGTGCCTGGGTGCGGATCGGCGGCGCGGACGAAGCCGGCGAGCGGGCCACGGAGGCAGACGTGCGGAGGGCAGTGGGCACCGCGGACCTGCTGGTGCTTCACGGCGCAGGTGGTACCGCCCCCGACTGGGTCCGCACGGCGGCCGACCAGGCGCGGCGCCTGCTCGTGTTTCCCACCGATGCCGGCGCACCGGGGCTGCCG
>CAYSGF010000119.1:0-5405 GCA_964430275.1 uncultured Gemmatimonadaceae bacterium | reverse complement strand
CTCCGACTCTTCCGCACCGTCCGCGTCCTCCGTGTCAGGTTGTTGTCGTCGCCGTTCTCCGACTCTTCCGCACCGTCCGAGTCCTCCGTGTCAGGTTGTTGTCGTCGCCGTTCTCCGCCGCCTCCGCACCGTCCGAGTCCTCCGTGTCAGGTTGCTGTCGTCGCCGTTCTCCGACTCCTCCGACTCCTCCGCACCGTCCGAGTCCTCCGTGTCAGGTTGTTGTCGTCCCCGTTCTCCGACTCCTCCGCACCGTCCGAGTTCTCCGTGTCAGGTTGTTGCCATTCTCCGACCCTCCGCAGCCCATCGCGCTATTCACGTGCACCGCGCTCGCCCCCAGGTTCGCATATGGCTCGACACGGAGACTTCGACGAACCGCCACGCGGCCGCGTGGGTAACCCCGCCTTGAAGGCCGGAGGCGACGGAATGACTCGTCTTCAGCTCGACACCGATTCGATCACCGGGAACATCATTGGCGCCGCGATCGACGTGCATCGCTACCTGGGGCCCGGGATGCTCGAGCGGACGTACGAAGTCTGTCTGGATGCCGGGTTGAGGCAACGCGGCCTGCATGTGGAACGGCAGGTGCCGGTCGGGGTCCGCTACCTCGACGTGGACCTCGATTGCGCGTACCGGATCGACATGCTGGTGGAGAGAGAGGTGGTCGTCGAGCTCAAGGTGGTCCAGGCACTCGCGCCTGTGCACGTCTCGCAGGTGCTGTCCTACCTCCGTCTCGCGGACCTGCAGGTCGGCCTGCTCTTCAACTTCAATGTCGACGCACTGGTAGCCGGCGGCTGGCGCCGAATCCTCAGAAGGTGACCGTCGGAGAATCGTCGGGGTGTTCGTCGTGTCACGGAGTGCTCGGCGAGTGAGGAGGCACCGGAGCATGCTCGTGGGATCATCGAGCTGCCGGCAGGTGTCGAGTTCTTTTTCTTTATAGTTGCTTCAATGTGGTTCTCCGACTCCTCCGCACCGTCCGAGTCCTCCGTGTCAGGTCGTAGCCGTCGCCGTTCTCCGACTCCTCCGCACCGTCCGAGTCCTCCGTGTCAGGCAGTTGCCGTTCGAATGGTGCGGGTTCTTCGTTGTCTGCGTCAGGGCGAGGAACCCATGACCGGTCCCTCCACGTCCTTCGCCAGCGAGGCTCTCAGCTCCTGGCGCGCCCGATCGATCCGGTCGCGGACACGGCTGCGCAGCGCGCGTACATCGTCGAGTGTGAGCCCGTCCGTCGGCTCGGGCTCGAGGACGCATACCGCGGCGCGCGCGCGATGGAACCGGAACGAGCCCTTCTCCATGCAGCCCCGCGTACCGGCAACGGCGAGCGGCAGGATGGGGCAGCCGGTCTGGATCGCGATGCGGAAAGCGCCGTCGTGGAACGGCAGCATCTCCTCCGTGGCGGAGCGTGTACCCTCGGGAAAGATCATGACGCTGACGTTTCTCGCCAGCCGGTCCTGCATGCCCAGCAGCGCATCGGCGCGGCTCGCAGCATGCCCGCGCCGCACTCGAATGTCGCCGGCCATCCGCATCATCCAGCCCATCAGTGGCAGCCGGAAGATCTCGTCTTTCGACAACCACTTCATCTCCCATGGGAGATGACTGATCAGGAAGATGTCTGCGTAGGACTCGTGATTGGACACGACGACGTAGGGCCGCCGCGGATCCTCGATGCGGATGCCGGTTGTCTCGAAGCGCCACAGCGGGTTCAGCTTCACGAAGGTCACGCCCGCCAGGCGGAACAGGCGGCCGGCCGCGTAGCGACCGCGATCGAACGGTGCCGTTACGGCCCATACCACGGCCATCAGCGGCACCCAGACGATCACGATGAGGCCCACGCAGGCCCAGAGCAGCGCGGAAATGAGCTTGATCCACATCGAGCGCCAAGGTAAGACGTGGCGGGCGGACGCGGCCAGCCCGGGCGTACGACTGAAGCTGTCCACTACGCGGGTCGGCGGAGCCGGCATTCCGAATCGCTACGCGGCCGGCACTGCCACTGCAGCAGTGAGCTCCCGCACGGCGATCGTGAGTGCGGCAAGCGACGGTCGCTCGTCCGACGCGATGTCGGCGAGCAGCGCCCGGAACGCATCGAGGGTCGAAGCATTGCGGGCAGCGACCCGCGCGAGCAGCGCATCGACGCTCTCCTCGTCCCCGCCGGCCGTCACGGAAGCGGTGGTCAGGGCGCGGTGCGCGCGACCCAGATCCTCGTCGAGCGACTGTGCGACCCGTTGCTCCCAGCGGCTGTCACCGGCTGCGGCGAAGATGGCCTCGCGCAGCCGCGGGACACCGAGGAGCTCGGAGGCCAGGTAATAGCTGCGGCCGACACGAACCGCGGAGCGGCCGGTGGCACTCGCGACGGTCAGGATCTCCATGAGCTGATCGAAGAAGCGCAGCGTGATGATCGACGCAGCGACGTCCTCGCGCTCCGTCAGCTCATGCGCCTCCGCGACCCGGCTCTCGAACAGCTCCCGGTCGGCGCCCACGACGATCGCACGGAAGTCACCGCGCAGCTCGCGCAGGCCGTCGAGGTACTGCACGACGATGTCATCGATCGGCGTGGTCGCGCTGACGTTCGCGATGATCCAGCGGGTGGTGCGCTCGAGCACACGCGCGAGCCCGAGCAGCCAGCGGTAGATGACATCGCTCGGGAGCCGGTCCTCGAGCAGGGTGAGCTGGGCACGCAGCTCGGACGCGCCTGACAGGCGCGATGCGATGAACCACGCCCGCGCGACGACCGCCTCGCTCTGTCCCGTGTCCCGCATCACGCGGTGCACGAACGTCACACCCATCAGGTCGATCATCTCGTTCGCCAGCTGCGTCGCGATGATCTCGCGGCGCAGACGGTGTCCCGCGAGGGCCGCGGGACCGGCGGCCGCTACGGCACCGGCCGGGAAATAGTCGACGAGGTAGCCACCCATGGCCGGGTCGTCGAGAACATTGCCCGCGACGAGTGCCGGCTTCAGCGTCAGCTTCGCGTAGGCGAGCAGCACCGCCAGCTCCGGCCGGGTGAGCGACAGCCCGTTCGTGTGCCGGTCCCGCAGGTCCTCCAGGCTCGGCAGCGCCTCGCCGGGGCGGTCCATCACGCCATTGCGCTCGAGCGCGAGCATAAACCCGTGAAAGTCCTCGAAGCCGTCTGCCGCCCGCCGCACATCGAGCGAGATCGCCAGACTCTGTGAGCGGTTGTCGTCCAGCACCCGCTCGGTGATGGAGTCCGTGAGCTCGTGCAGCAGCGTGTTGCGCCGGTCGGCATCCAGCCGCCCATCCAGGACTGCCGCATTGAGCAGGATCTTGAGATTCACCTCGCGATCCGACATGTCGACGCCGCCCGAGTTGTCGATCGCGTCGGTGTTACAACGCCCGCCATTCAACGCGAACTGCACGCGTGCCCGCTGCGTCAGCCCGAGGTTGCCGCCCTCGCCGAGCACGCGGCAGCGCAGCTCCGTCGCGTCGACGCGTACCGCGTCATTCGCGCTGTCGCCCGCATCCGCATGCCGCTCGCCAGGTGCCTTCACGTACGTGCCGATGCCGCCGTTCCACAGCAGGTCCACGGGCGCGCGCAGGATCGTGCGCACGAGTGCCTCACCGTCCATGCGCCGGTCATCATCTGCCACGCCAAGCGCGGCCGCGGCCTCGGGCGACAGCTCCACGGCCTTGATGCCGCGCGGTACGATGAAGCCGCCTTCACTGATCAGACTGGCGTCGAAGTCCTCCCAGCTCGAGCGGCCGAGGGCAAACAGCCGCTGCCGTTCCGCAAATGTGGCGGCGGCGTCGGGTGTCGGATCCACGAAGATGTGACGGTGATCGAATGCAGCAACGAGTCGAATCTCGGGTGAGAGCAGCATGCCGTTGCCGAAGACGTCGCCGCTCATGTCACCGATGCCCGCGACCGTGAAGGGGTCGCGCTGAGTGTCGACGCCGATCTCGCGGAAGTGCCGGCGCACGCACACCCACGCGCCGCGCGCGGTGATGCCGACGCCCTTGTGGTTGTAACCGTTCGAACCGCCCGACGCGAAGGCGTCGCCCAGCCAGAAGCCGTATTCTGCGGCAACCTCGTTCGCCACGTCCGAGAATCGCGCGGTGCCCTTGTCGGCGGCGACGACGAGGTAGGGATCCGCATCGTCGTGGATGACCATGTCATCGGGGCGCACGACACCCTGCTCTGCCAGGTTGTCGGTCACGTCGAGGAGGCCACGGATGAGCGTGCGGTATTGCTCGACCACCTCGGCGGCTGCCTGCTGCGGGTCCGCCGGCTGACGGCGGGTCACGAACCCACCCTTCGATCCGGCCGGCACGATCACGCAGTTCTTCACCGACTGTGTGCGCACGAGGCCGAGCACCTCGGTGCGCAGGTCATCGGGCCGGTCACTGTGGCGCAGCCCGCCGCGCGACACGGGCCCGCCGCGCAGATGCACGCCCGCCATCCGCGCCGACTGCACCCATACTTCCGCGCGCAGGCGGCTCGGCACCACCGCCTGGAGCCGCTCGTTCAGGATCTTGATGGAGATGTACGGCACGCCACCGGAGCGCCTCGTCGGGCGCGCGCCGCCGTGCAGGAAGTAGTTCGTACGGACTGTCGCGTCGAGCAGTGCAAGCAGGTTGCGCAGCGCACGATCCTGAGCGAGCGACGTCACGTTCTCGAGCGCGGCCATGAACTCGGTGCGCAGGGCATCGAATGCCGCCTGCCGCTCGGCTGGCCCGAGCTCGAGGGACGGGTCGAACTTCCTGCCGAACATGGTGATGAGCAGACGCGCCGCGGCCGGCTGGGCGCGCAGCGCACTGGTCAAGGCGAGACGGGCCGGCGCGAGTCCGAGCTGAAACGCATACTCGCAGTATAGACGCAGCACGTCGACTTCGCGCCACACCAGCCCGGCGTGCAGCACGAGCTCATTGAGCGCGTCGCTCGCGGTCTCACCGACGCCCACGGCGAGCAGCGCCTCGGCAAGCGCGCTCCCACGCGCGTCCAGGTCGATCGGCCGGCGCGCCGCATCCTGCACGGCGAACATGTAGATGAACGTCGTGCCCGCCTCTTCCTGCGCCTCGAACGGACTCATCGACAGCACACGCAGGCCGGCGTTCTCAAGGCCGGGCATCACGTCGGAAAGCACGAGTCGCGTGCCGCGGATGTACACTGTGAGCAGCGTCACACGCTCGCCGCCGGTCGGTTCCGCATTGCTCAGCCGAAGATCGACCGTGCGACCCGCGGCTTCCATCGCCTCGATCATTTCGATGTCGGCCACGGCCTGATCGGGTTGCACCGCCGCCTGGTACTCGGGGCTGAACGCCTGGCCCCAGCGTTGCGCCTGCCGGCGGGCCTCGTCCGCCGCGCGGCTGCGCGTGAGCCGAACCTCGAGCACGTCCGTCCAGGTCTGGATCAGCGTTCGCACGCGCTGCTCGAGCTGCTCCGCCAATCCGGACCG
>CAYSGF010000118.1:0-10732 GCA_964430275.1 uncultured Gemmatimonadaceae bacterium | reverse complement strand
TGCCGGCGCGGATGCGGAACGGCGCCCCGAGGTTGACGATGAGCAGCGCCGCCGGCGGCGGCAGCGTCAGTCGGGCGTACGGCGGCGCACCCTCCAGGTAGTAGAGGTCGTCGATCAGCCCGTCCAGCGGCGCTCGCGGCACTCTGGACACGTACTTCATGCGGCACAGTATCGCAGACGTCCCGCCGGCGCCATCCTGCTCGTGCACGCGGCCGCAGTTCAGCGCATGTACTGCGCGGTGCCCATCGGCAGGGACCGCGATGCCAGCCGCAATGGGACTACCTGGCCAACCTTTCCTTGAGCCGGTCCGTGGTAAGGTGCTTCGTGACGTCGAATGGCTCGCACTTGCCGCTGGCGGAGGTGAACTCGATCGGTCCCACACGCCGAGCGACGTTCAGAGCCGCCTCGTTCAACACTGCGCTCCGCTTGCCAATGCCCATCAACGCAGTCGCCATCGACAACCGGACTTTCTCCGATTCCGAATCGATCGTGTTCGCGATGCGTTCGACATGCGCCAGGAAGAACTCGTCGCTCGGCGTCCTCTTCCCAGAGAGTTTCGACGTCTCGTAGAGCAGCCCGTATCCGCAATCGCGACGGACGGGGTCGTCGCTCCCCACCCATGCATCGGCAAGCTCGACCACGAACGAGGCTTTCGCGAGCGTCGCGTCGCAGGAGGCGAACACGTGCGCCAGCATGCCGCCGGCCAGCTCCTCGACCTGCCTCTCAGCCTGCTCGCGGGTGATCTGCGCGGGGTCGTCGACGAGAAGTGCGATGACTCGAGCGTCGTAGACATCGGTCCGCCAGAGGGCCAGCGCCAACTCGCGGTCGCGGCCTATCCGCTTCGCCAGTTTGCGCAGCCGGGTAAGGCCGATCCCGTAGCTCCTCATCCCGCCGGTGCTCGGGCCCAGCTTTTCCCAGTTGGCAATACCACGTGCGTCGCGTTCTGTCTCGAGAAGGGCCAGGACTTCAGAAACGGTCATCGGACGACGCCCGCAAATTCGGGATGCACGATTACGGTGGGCACGCGCCATTGCCCCGCGGATCAGGGGCCGCGGTCGCTGTGATCACCCGGCGCGTCAGACACCGCCACACGCGGCGCGGTTCGGCGCTTCTGGGGACGTTCGACAGCGTTCGCACGCTGTTCCTCCGGACGATCGCCCAAGCGGAGCCATTCTTCGAGAAATTCGGCTCGCTCGACGATTCTGCGTAGATCCGCGGCGAACTCTGCCATCAGGACCATGTAGACTCGGAATTCTGAGCGGATACTGCCCGAGGACTCGTAGAAAGCGCCCGCCCCGCGATCCGAGGTCGGCATGATTACATCCTCGATGAATACCAAGCGCCGAACGTAATTGTCATGAATTCCCGTGAACTCGGTATAGAAGTAGCCGAGCGCAAGCCGGAGTTCCGGCTCGAACATGCTTGTCACGCCGGACGCAACCGCCGCATCCCAAGCGGCCGTGGGAGGATAGGGCGCTCCGGGTATCCGATAGTAACCGGGCACCGACCTCCCTCCGTCCTCGGCAACGGCATGCCAGCGACCAATGCTAGCGTCAATCGAATCTGCGTGCTCCGCAGCGCGCACCTGGTAGCGAGCCAACTCGGCCAGGATACCCTCCCTTGCCTGACGGAGCTCCTGCGCGTCGTTTAGCCGCTCGCGGTACCCCTCGACGACGAACGCGGCAGTAACTCCAACGAAGATCACCAGGAGTTCGGCAACGACGCGACTCGCCCGCGAATTCCATAGCCTCCGGCCCTCCGGTTCCGTCATTCGGGATTCACCCTCCAGCAGCCCGCGCTATAGAAGTTCCGGTCACTAGTTGAGAAAATGGGCTCAGGTTTCGGCTGGTGCATTATCCGTTCTGCACAGGGGATGGTTGGTCCTCGCGCTGTTTCTAACGCCTCGAGTCAAGCCGCCGGGACCGACAGCACCTTCACATCTGAACTGCTATACGAATTCTCACACCAGCTGCGGCGGTAGCTACTCGAGTCCGCCTCGAAGAGCCCACAGCATGTCTGGGCATATGAAGCCGACGCGGACCTTGCGATACTTGCAGCGGAATACGGTTTCGGTCTCGCGAAGAATCACGCGTTCCTGGATGGAAACAAGCGCGTGGCTTTCGTGGCCACGAACGTGTTTCTGATCCTCCAGGGGTTCGAGATCGAAGCGTCCGAGCCCGATGTAGTGGACACCATGCTGCGCGTCGCGGATGGTCGGCTGAGCCGAAACAAATTCGCGGAATGGATCCGGACCGTGCTGGTGCCATACCCGGAGTGAGCGCTACGACGGCGTCTCTCACCACCAGAATTGAGAACCGGTCAGCTTCAACGCTCACGTTGGCAAGCCGGCCCTGTTCTTCGTATTCATGTGCTCATCGGTTCGAGTTCGCGTCCATCTCGGCAACTAGCGAGTCGAGGTGAGTGCGGAGATTGTGCAGGGCGAAGAGTCTGTTGTGGGCTGCGAGCCGCATGTCATACACGGCGCCGTGAAACGCACGATCTGAAGCCAGGGCGTCCCAATCAATAGGAAAGCGCTGCTGCTGATTCGCGTCGAGCAACGCCGGCCAGCTCAGCATACTTCCGAGCCGTTCCAGGGCTCTCCACATGTGTGGGTTTACCGCATCCACGATTCGCATGGCGGTTTCTACACTGCCGTGGTACTGGAGCACCTTGCGCCGCAATTCCTCGTCATGTATAAGGCGAAGTTCTCCACTCTCCACCAATGCGGTAATCGTACCCATAGTCGGATGGAATGCTGCGGAAGAGTTGGTCGCCGCGACTACCCATTTCCTGAGAGAGTCAGGGGGTGGGAGGCTCGACGAGTTGATCGCCTGAACCGCCCGGTCGGCGCCACCGCGCGCACGCTCCTCGACCTCTATTCCATCTATCAGTGCCTCCGACGTTACCATCAGATCGGCCCGCAACTGCCGAAGGTAAGCGTCAGCGCGAACGCGTTCCTCCCGCCTGTCACGTGCCGCGTCCACTCCCAAGGCAACCAGCACACCGACAACAATCACGACGAACTCGGCGAGCAATCTACGCCAGAATGACAAGTTCCTGCCCGCGTCGCTGGTCACTCGGCTCCCCTCCCGTTGTTCACGCGCTGTGCCTTGCTCTTGGACTGGGCTGCTCTTCGAGGGTCTCTCATTATCGGGGCTTTCTAACGCTGTTTTCGGAACGCTGCGGGCCCGTTGCAAGCAACCCTGCACCAGCGATGGGGGCTGCTCGCGTCAGCGCGCGCGCCGGTAGTGCACGGCGACCGCGCCGCAGCGGAGCGCCTTCGCCGAAAGCAGATCGAGCCGTCGCGTGCTGGTCAACCCGCCCTGGTACAGAGTAGGTCCGTGGCCGGCAATCCTGGGGTGTACGAGGAACTTGTACTCATCGATCAGATCCAGCCGATCCAGCTCGGTCGCAAGCTTGCCGCTACCGACGAGCACGCCGGCGGGAGTCGCGTCCTTGAGCTTCTGCACGCCCGTGCGCAGGTCGCCGACGATGTGGTAGCTGTTGGTCCACGGGAAGTCCATTCGCGTTGACGACACGACGTACTTTGGCTTGGCTTCTAGCTTCACTGCCCACTCGCGCATCGCCGGCGGAGCGTCTTCGTCGCCACGCGCGACAGCCGGCCAGTGGCCCTCCATCATCTCGTAGGTGACGCGGCCCCACAGCATCGCCCCGGCGTCGTCCATGAGGCTGGTAAAGAAGGCGTGTGTTTCATCGTCGGCGATGCCTTCCTGGTGGTCGACGCAGCCGTCCAGGGTAATGTTGATGCTAAAGGTCAAGAGTCCCATAGAGTTCGTTCAAGGTCGGAGGTGCGGCAAGCCCGTCAGCATCAACGATTCCGTCAGGCCGACCCTCAGTGCATTCCGGCGGGCGACGTCCGCAGTGTTCGGGCAAAGGCTCGCTGCCATTCGGTCAACGCCGGTTTTGGCTCGAGTGCCACATCAACCAAGCCAAGATATGCGAAAAGCGGCAGGATTGACCCGGGCGCTATCGGATACGACGAGATATCGAGGTCGGTAAACGTGATCTGGGTCACTGCCAAAAGGTCAGCGTTATCAGCAAGCTGCATCTGACGACGTATCCAGCGCGCCTGCTTGTCCGGACTCGATGTCACTGCGGACACCTCGACTGGAACGCAGCGCCAGTAAGGTCGTTGCTCTGTTCGAGGAGATAGTCTGCTTCCGCCAGAATGTGGCGCAGAAAATCACGCGGCTCGAAGGACATCCGTCGCTTCAGCCAGAATTCGGGGGCCGAGAAATGGAGACAGAGCCTCGGTCGTTACCAGATCAACGCGCATCCCGAGACGCTCCTCCAGCAGATCCGACAGGGCGAGGAACCGGGTGAAGGACTTAGCGCCGGGCGCGAACTGCACCAGGAGATCCACATCGCTGTCCGGGCGAGCCTCCCCCCGAAGCACCGAACCGAACAGCGCCAGCCGCTGCACACCCAGCGCGCGGATCTCGCTTTCGGCCGTGGTCAGGCGCTCGGTCGCTTCGATTCGGCTAAGCGGCAGCGTGTTCATCTCTCAATAGTACTTCGAGCATCGGCCCGGAGCCAAGGTTTGACGACACCTCATATAGGATCCTGACGTCCACGCTGAGGTCTCGGGGCCTAACGCCCTTTCGGTAAGCTGCGGGCCCGTCCAGCATCTTCACTACCGAACTGCGATACGAGTTACATCCAGCTCCTTCACACTGGGCTGTGAGAACCCATACGCTGGATCGCGGGCCGATTTTACGCGAACAACGCCATCTTTGAGATCTAGCGTTTTGCCTCTAGCATCAACAGTTCTGGCGTCACTAGCGCAGTACTGAGATCGCGAAAGGCCGCCCAGCGGGCCCTCGGCTGTTCGCCGGCAGCGTTGATCCGATCGCGAACGAGATCGTGGCCCAAGGAATAGGTGACGACATAGGTGCGAAACGCGTCGACAAATCCGAACATCGCAGCCATCTGCTCCCGTTGCTGAAGGCCATACTTGCTGAGCTCGTCGATCGCCTCCTCCCGACCGATGTCACCGTCGAGATAGGCGCGCGAAATCTCTATTGTGCCAAAGGGCACCAGAGCTTGCATCGCCCGCGACAACGCTACCAGACGTTCGGCGTCGTCAGGGTCAAGCCCGGCAAGTGGGAACAGCTCGTCGCGATATAGGCGGACCTTCTCGGCGTCAGTCATGGCCAAATCGACGGCAAACTGCCCGAGTCCTTCCGACACAACAGACGCAGGCCCGAACAGTGCCGCAAGCTTGAGTTCAGGCCACTCGCGGTCGCCATGTTCGCCCTCGATCAGAATGGCCTGCAAATGATGGCCAGGATAAGCTTCGTGGCAGCCGAGATAGATCGCGTTATTCATATTAGCGCTGCTGCGGTTCACAGTCACTCGCCCCCGATAATCTCCCAGGTAATCGTACCGACCCGATGCGGGAAGCTCATCCACGAAGACGAGTTCCAACTCTTCGGCCAGAGGCAAGTCGATGTGTTCAGCAGTGCGCGCACGACATGCGGCGATGGCCGCGCGGAACACCGCCTCCTGCCGCTCTATCGGGATTCTCAACCGACTTTGAAAGGCCGCTGCCCGGATGGCAAGCGAGCCTTCGCCGGGCAACAGCTTCTCCACCGCGCGCAGAGCAGAATCTGCTTCCGCCCTAGAATAGCGGGGCGGTCGCACACCGAAGATGCGCAACGCCTCTTCGTCGAAACTCATGGGTTCGCCCCGTAGTACGTCGATCCGCGCGAGCATCGCCGACAGTTGGAAGCGCAGCGCAGCGAGTCGATTTGCCTCGACGCCGCTAGCTTCTGTCCCATCAATGTCAGCAATCAGGGCACGCGTTTCGTCTGCAATCTGAGCGACCGAAAGCCCCGCCCCAGCAGCTTCCTCTCGGTCCGCGGCCGGCCCAAGATAGGCGAACACATAGCCGCCATCAGTCGCCGCATCGAGCGCTAACGCTAACCTGACGTAGCGAGCCCCCGGATCGGTCTGCGCATACGCATCCGGTCCGCTCATGCCGAATAGAACGATGACTGCAGTGAGTATGGACGCAGCAGTTCTCAACACACGTCCTCCCATGTCGGTGGGAACCAGTATCCCGGCTCTGCGCGCGGCTTCGCGCAGCAAAAAGACCGGGGCGACGACGCCTAACGCCCAACGGTCAGCTGCGAGCCTCACCAGCGCCTTCACACTTGAGCTGCGATACGAGTTGTTACCAGCTCCTTAACACTGACCGATCTGCTCGTCAGCTGCACCCAACGTTAGGCGGCCGATTCGTGACTGATCGAAGCCAGCACCAATCACGACCACAACTTCACCTGCGTAGGTAGGAGTCCGTCTGCTGCAGCCAGTCTTCACGGGGTGGACTGAACACGTCCAGCACCACTGATTGCTCCAAGACCTCCGCCTTGTGCCAAACGTTCGACGGTAGATGAAGCACTTCACCGGCGCCGAGGCTTACCTCCCCGATTTCGTCGTCACCCAGCCAGAACCGGAGCCGTCCGGCGATGATGGAGGTGAACTGCTCGTGGACGTGCTGATGCCTCGGGATCAGCGCGCCCTTTTCGAGCATGACTTGAGCAAGCATGATTCGCTCACCGACGATGAGCCGCCGTTGAAGAGTCGGCGACACCTGCTCCAACGCGAGATCATCCCACCGATAGAGTTTGGTATCTGAGTTCATCTACGCTCTCAAACGTTGTACCTGATAACTTCACGACCATGGCGCCTGGCCACCGCCATGGTAGATCAACGCGAAGGCCGCCTAACGCCTCAGAGTTAGGCTGCGGGCCCAGCCAGCGCCCACGTGCCCGAACTGCGATACGAGTTGTAACCAGCTGCTTCACATCTGAACTGAGCGCCCGTCAGCTTCACCGGCCACGTTAGGCGCCGCGCCGGAGCGCTTTGCCTAATGCGTAGGTACGATGGCTATAGCGCGCAGCGGTCCACCAGAGCCGCCTTCAATCTTCACCGGTAGGGCAACAATGACTGCTCCACGCGGTGGCAGCTCGTGCAAATTAGTGAGGTTCTCGAAACCCGGGACGTTCCGCTCAGCAGCGATGCGGTGAACCAGGAAGTCGCGAGATTGCCCATAGTCAATCGAAGCGACGTCGACCCCAAGTGCAGCTACTCCACGCTCTTCCACGAGGAGCCGCGCGGCATCCTCTCCGTAGCTTGGGAAGTGAAGACGTGAGGCATCTCCTGGCGTGTCATCTCCCAAGTAGCGCCGACGATCGGGCCAGTGGCGACTCCAGCCGGTCCGCAACAACACGATTGTGCCAGGCTGAATAGGTCCGTGCATCCGCTCGTATTCGAACACGTCGGAGGTAGTCAGCCGGTAATCGGAATTCTGAGCGGCCGCGGCCGCAACATCAATAACGACGGCTGGAGCTACGAGCCGCTCCAAAGGGATTTGCTCAGACGTGTACCGGTTCTCGCCAAAGTGAATAGGCGCGTCCAAATGTGTTCCGCCGTGCTCAGGAGAGCAGAAGGCGTTAGCAGCATAGAAGAACCCGCCGTCAGTATGTCCGCGCGCGAGCTCCTGTAGTTGGAATGCAGTGGTCGACGTAGGCCAATAGATTGTCTGGGAATTGAAAGGGTGCGTCAGATCAACCAATCGGGACGCCGCCAGATCGATCTGCTGTGCCGTCGTCACCGTCGGGAGCCCACTGAAGCAGATCAGCAGAATGGGATAGGATCGCACGTGAGCCTCCGAGTAGACTGGGTGAACTGACGATCCGAAGACCAGACGCGGGGCCTAACGCCACAGAGGAAAGCTGCGGGCCCAACCAGCGCCCACGCGCTCGAACTGCTATACGAGTTGTACTAGCAGCTTCACATCTGAACTGAGCACCCGTCTGCTTCACCGGCCACGTTATGCAACACTGGTTGATCGTCAGCGTTTGCGCGACGTGGCCAAGAGCTCCCGCACTGCGTCTATTACCACTGCTGGTTGATCGCGCGCTATGTGGTGGCCGGCTGAGGGCACCATCCGAACACGCGTGTTCGGACGACGAGAACCCCACAGCGTGAGCTCCTCGATCCATATGACCGAGATGGGGTCAGGCGCTCCTTGAGCGTTCCGAGCTGCGATCAGAAGGGTTGTTGGGGTGGTGTGTCGCGCGTCAGACGCCTTAGCCTGCTCCATGCTGGCTGAGAATCCGGAGAACTCTCGCTGCTCGGCGCGCTTGGTGGAGTCCGCGAACAGCGCCGGGACGTAAGTCTCCTCCTCGGCCACCCAGAGATCCGGAAAGGCTCCGGCGGCACGAGGGTAAAAGTTCTCGGGCGCAGGATCGACAAGGACCAAGCCGCGTACGTCGTCCGGGAAGTTGCCTGCGAACACTCTTGCGATCGAACCTCCGAATGACCAACCGGCTACGAGATAGGGTCCGGCCATCCCTGCGTTGTGCAACGCCTCGTGAAGCTCTCGAGCGATGCGGTCCGCAGTACGAGGACTATCACACGGCGCCGACAACCCGTAGCCGGGGCGATCGTACGCGACCACGCGGGCGACTTCGCTGAGTCCGGGAATCACGGCGGTCCACACCCGGTGAGAGGAGCCACCGCCCGCCTCGAGGACGACGACGTCTGCGGCGCTGCCAGACACGAAGAGCGCCATCTCATGGTTGTGGACATTGACACGGACGGTATCAATCACCTGTGCCTGAGCGACAGAAGGCATGAGCAGCACAGCGGTCAGCAGCGTGCGTGGTAGAAGGGCTGTCAGCATGCTTGATCTATTGACGGTTCCGTTGCGACGACGTGTACGCACGCGAAGTGTTGCATAACGCCTCAAGGGTAAGCTGCGGGCATATCCAAACGCAGCTTCACTATCCTACGATACGAATCTCTTCGACGCTCCGCCGCCCTCCACCACACGCCCGACAGCTTCACCCCAAGTTATGCCGCGCGGATAGAGTCGCTATAGGGCTGGCAAATGCGACATTCCCAGGTTAGTCACTGCCTTTCCTCCGGCGCATTCAGCCACACGCGCGATGAGTTGGCGCAAGGCGGCTTCCAACCATCGCTTTTCCGCCCCTGTTAGGGATCGCCCGACGGCGCGAGCCTTGCGAGCCGACACGCTGTCTCCGCGCGAGGAGGAGAGTTCACCGATCTTGCGTAGCACTTGGACATCAACTCCGAACCGGGCTGCCGTCTTCGCACGGTTGCCAGCGGCCGCCTCAAGAACTGTAAGGCAGAAATACGCCATCGCCGGCAGCGGTTCCTGACCGCTGAGATAACGCTGATACCGATTCCACATTGCTTCGACATCGGGTGTAACAGCGAACTGCAGCGGCGGCTCGGGATAGTGCCGATAATTGACGTGAAGGGTTACCGAATCAGCGGTGTGCGCGTGGCTCGCGCTATGAACATTTAGAACCACGGATTCAGCTCGCTTGGCGCTGCGGTCTATCACATCGGCGGATTTGAACACGAACCGCAGCTTGGCTCCGGTCCCGACCAGCTCGTCATGAATCTGCCATGCACGAAGAAAGGGCTCCACGACTTTACGGGCATCTCGCTCGCTTGCGTGATGCTGGCGCATGACCACCGTCAGATCGCCGCTCTCAAGCACGACGCGAAAACCTGGCTGCTCGACTGAAAGAGTCGGCGGTGCCGTGTAAGACACGGAATCGGAGGATTGCAATGAATAATGCAACCGCACTACTTGTGGGTCGTGCATAGAATTCTGATTGAGCGTGCGCGGCATAACGCCCAGAGGTAAGCTGCGGGCCCGTCCATGCTCGGGCCCAGCAACCCCACGCTTACGAACCTCGTCCAGCTTCTACACAGTAGCCGTGCAAGCCCGACAGCTTCACCGCGCCGTTAGGCCGCAAATGTCGAGATGCGAACTAGCGTTCCATGCCGTGATAGGAACGTTTGACAGGGGCAACCGCGCTGCACAACCCCATCTCACGACGCACGGGATCAACGAGGGAAAAAACGTTTGGGACGAGGCCACCGCTTCTTCGCATCGTCCTCTGGAATGAAGCTCATCACTGTGCCCCAGACTACGCCGCTCAAAGCCCAGATCCATAGGTCGTCAGCTGTGAGTGACGCGTTGCCGAACGTGAATCCGACAATCATCATGAGAGGTATCGCGGCGAGAGCACCGAGTACACGTCGACCGAGCCACCAGCGCGCGAGCCACCAGAGTCCACCCACTACTGCACCGCCGAAGATTCCACCAATCACATAAATCAAGACGAGGACTGGGAACGATGGTATGTGGCTCCACTCAGGCTGGGGACCTGCAATAGCTCGGATCAGCGCAGGTACGGCAGCCAGGAGGGTGAACCCCACGGCTACTGCGAGGCCCCATTTTGCTCCTGTCATGACATTCTTGATGGTTCTCGACATCGGCATGAATTGTCATGGAGCGACAATAGGAGCGTGACCACAACGAATCTTGGCGGCCACCGATGCGGCCTAACGCCCAGAGGTAAGCTGCGGGCCCGTCCATGCTCAGGCCCAGCTGCCCTGCTATACGAATCTCGTCCAGCTCCTGCCAAGCAGCCTCGCCCGCCCGTCAGCTTCACCGGCCACGTTAGGCCACCGGCTCCGCATCGCCGTTCGCAGTTTGAGTCGAGATGTCCGCAGCTGCCTGTTCACGTTCTCGAACACGTGTAATCATCGCCTCGATTTCTGGGCGGCTGATGACGTTCGCGATCGTACCCAGATGGGTTCGGCCCGACTCCAGCATTGCTCGAATACGCTCAAGCTCACGTACTTGTGATACTTCTGGAGG
>CAYSGF010000117.1:0-7164 GCA_964430275.1 uncultured Gemmatimonadaceae bacterium | reverse complement strand
TTTTTTTTTCAAACACCCAACCTAATCGTAGGGGGGGTTCCCGCGTTACTAAATTTGTTTTGGTGGTGGGGCCGCTTTAACCCCCGCCACCACCTCTGCTCACGCCCCTCGCTTCAGCTCGCGGTAGATCCGTCCGACCCGCTCGACCTGCCCCTTTGCCGCGAAGCGCTCGTAGAAGCCTTCGGCGCGAAAGTCCCTGACGCGCGAGGCCCATGGCGCGATGCGACGCTCCCATTCGCGTGCCCGCTCCGGGCCTGCGACGTACAGCGCGTCCTCGCGTGCGACGTCGGCGGCGACGCGGATCATCGCCTTGATCGTGACCGGCCGCGTGATCATGTAGCGCGGGTCGCCCCACGCCTCGCCCCAGACGCGCTCGGCGGCCTTGAGGAAGTCGCGGATCGCCGTGTAGTAGTACGGTGCGCCGGCCGCTGGCGCGGGGACATCCGCCTCCTTGGGATAGTCCGAGCGGATCCAGCGGTGCACCTCGTTGAACAGCTCCGACTGCAGGATCCACTTGTCCTTCTGGCTGCGGCCGCCCAGGCGGTTGATGCGGTAGCGCAGGGGGCTGTCGCGTTCCGAGTAGAGCATGTCGCTCACGCGCGCCGCGAGCTTACGATCGCGCGTCGCCCAGGACACACGCTCGTACAGGTCGACGAGGTGGCTGCGGTTGATGCGCGTCGGCGTCGAATTGATGATGACGAACATCTCGGCCGCGAAGTCGTCTGTGCTGCCGTCGAAGATCACACACGGCACGTTGATCGTGCGGGCGTCGTCGGGATGGTCGCGGAGGTAGAACTCGAGAGCGGCGAGGCGGTGCTGGCCGTCGATGATGAGGAAGTTTTCCTTCGGCATCTGCAGGTCGCCCACGCTCTCCAGGTTGCCCATCGGCGAAAAGCGCAGCTTCTCCGGCGTGAAGAGGAGGACCGTGCCGGGGATCGGCGGCTGGGCGCCCGCCGTCTCGTAGAAGTTCCGGATCGCGCGTACCTTGGCCTTCGAGACCGCGCGCTGGAATGCCTTGTCGCTGTGTTCGATGCGGGAGATGAAGCGTGCGACGTCGTCGCCTTCCGGCACCGGTTCCGGCGCGATCTGCTCCCCCTCACCGTAGAACCGGCGGATGAAGCGGACGCGTTCGAGCACGTCTTCCGCGGGAAACGCGACGAAGTAGAAGACGCCTTCCTTCTGTCGGATCTGGGTTGCGAGCACTGTGCGTTCAGGGGTTGGAGTCGATGACGGGAGGACGCACAGAATGGGGCGGACGGTGTGCGGAGGTCAAGGTCAGGCGCGGAAACCGGCGTACCGGGCGCCGTCCGGCAGCGTCCGGCGCCCGCAAACCCACCGTCGGCCGGTGCCCCGGCGACCCCGATCGCCGCCGTCGGAGGGCGCCCTGACCGGCATATCCGGCGGCCGCGAGCGCCACCGGCCGAAGGCCCCGGGCGGCCTCAGGCGGCCCGGCGCCTGACCGGCTGCGGCTGCCCGGCCTGCACCCGGCGCGCGTCGCGCATCGTGATGAGTGCCACACCGGCGACGATCACGCCGGCCGCAATCAACATCCGCAGGGTGACGGGCTCGTCCACGAACGCCCACCCGAGCAGTACGGCCACGATCGGGTTCACGTAGGCGTACGTCGAGACCTTCGCCGGCGTGCTCACGCCGAGCAGCCAGACGTAGGCCGAGTATGCGATGAGGCTGCCGAAGATGATGAGGTAGAGCACGGCGAGGACGGAGCGCGTGCTGACGGCGGCCGGATCGATGCCGGACCACTCTCCGGTCGCCGTGCCGAGCACGAACAGCCCGGCACCGCCGGCCAGCATCTGCGCCGCGGTAGACATCCGGGGTGCCGGGAAGTTGCGGCCGCGTGCGTAGATCGAGCCGCCGGCCCACGCGAGGCCGCCGATCGCCAGGACCAGGGCGCCGATCGTATCGATGCGGCCGCCGCCCATCAGCGCTTCCGGTCCGACGAGCAGGCCGAGTCCGAGGAGGCCGAGCGCGAGACCGGCCACGACACGCCGCGTCGGCTTCTCGCCGCCGCGCAGCCATTCGATCAGCACCATCCAGCAGGGCACGATGGCGACGAGCAGCGCCGCGACGCCCGAGGGCACGCGCTGCTCCGCCCAGACGACCGCGCCATTGCCCGCCATCAGCATGAGCAGTCCGGCAACGGCGCATCCAGCCCATTGCGGGCGTGTCGGCGGGTCGAGCCCGCGCGAGCGCGCCCATGCGAACAGGAGGACCCCTGCCACGAGAAACCGGAAGGACGCCATCAGGAATGGCGGCAGGGTCTGAATCGCGTAGAGGATCGCGAGGTACGTGGAGCCCCAGATCACGTACACGATGGCGAAGGCTGCGATCACCTTCGCGCGGCCCGCTGGCTGTCCCGTCATATAACCTCGAACGGCGTCGGACCGATCCCGGGGATCGGCCGGACGCCGTCGTCATGGTCTTCGAGCCGCCGCGCGCTGCGCACGCGGTGCGGCCCGTGTCGTCTTGCATTGAACGACTGCGGCCGGATAATACAACACTCGCCACGCGCCGGCATTCTGAATCTTGCGCAGTATGGAGGCCACGTGAAGCTGAGCTGGGAAACCTTCGACCTCAAGACCAGGCACGCCTTCACGATTGCGCGCATGAAGGCGCCGCCGGTGCGCCAGGCGGTCTGGGTCCGCATCACCGACACGGATGGCCTGGAAGGGTGGGGCGAGGCGGCGCCGAACGCGTACTACGGGGAGAGTGCGGAGACCGTCCGGGCGGCGCTGCCGCGGTATGACGCAGCGCTCCAGGACGCCGTGGCCGGCGATCCCTTCGCGCTGGAGCGGATCGAGAGGGCCGTCGAGCTGGCGCTCGGTCGCAACCCGGCGGCGCGGGTCGCGATCTCCGCGGCGCTCCACGACCTGATCGGCAGGAAACTGGGTGTGCCCGTCTGGAAGCTGTGGGGTCTCACACCCGACACCACCCCGCGCTCGTCCTTCACGCTCGGCCTTACACAGCCCGACGAGCTGCGGCAGTGGGTGCGCGACGCGGCGGGCTACCCGATCCTCAAGCTGAAGGTTGGCACGCCCGGTGACGAGGAACTGCTGCGCGTCGTACGCGAGGAGGCGCCGCACGCGGTGCTCCGCATCGACGCGAATACCGGCTGGACGCTCAAGGAGGCGATTGCGCGTCTGCCGCTCCTCCACGAGATCGGTATCGAGCTGATCGAGCAGCCGTTCGGGGCTGACGACATAGAGGCGCTGCGCGTGCTGCGCGAGCACTCTCCCATCCCGATCGTGGCGGACGAGTCGTGCCGCACGGTTGCAGACATCCCGCGCCTGGCAGGTGCCGTCGACGTCGTCAACATCAAGCTCGAGAAGTGCGGGTCGCTGCGGGAAGCGGTGCGCATGGTGCACGTGGCGCGCGCGCATGGCATGGGCGTCATGCTCGGCTGCATGGTGACGAGCACGCTCGGCATCGCCGCGGCTGCGCAGGTGGCGCCGCTCGTCGATTATGTCGATCTGGATGGTGCCGCGCTGCTCGCGGAGGACCCGTTCACCGGGCCGGGCCTGCGGAGCGACGGCAGCATGGCGCTGAACCAGGAGCCGGGGCTCGGTGTGTCGCGTCGATCCGCACAGTGAGCGGCCGCGCTGCACTCAGTCGTCGGCAGCGCGTGACAGAATGGTCCGCAGATCGTCAACGCTCCGCACCACGTCGATCGGCGGCTGCAGCCGTCCAGCCGTTTCCGGGTCCTTGAGGCCGTTGCCGGTCAGCACGCACACGCACGCGCTCTCCCGTCCGACCACGCCATCGCGAACCGCCATACGCAGACCCGCGACACTGGCCGCCGATGCCGGCTCGCAGAACACGCCCGCCAGGCGCGGAATCGCCGCGTATGCATCGAGGATCTGCTCGTCGGGTACGGCGCGGAATGCGCCGCCGGAATCGCGAACGGCTGCGAGCGCCGGCTCCCACGTGGCGGGCCGACCGATGCGGATCGCCGTCGCAACGGTTTCGGGATGCTCCACCGGGGCGCCTCGCACGAACGGCGCGGCGCCGTCGGCCTGCGCTCCGATCACTACCGGCAGCCGCGTCGCGCGTCCCTGCTCGTGATCGCGACGCAGCCCCAGCCACCAGGACGTGATGTTGCCGCCGTTGCCGACCGGCAGCGCCAGGACGTCCGGCGCATCGCCGAGCGCCTCGACCGTCTCGAAGGCGCCGGTCGTCTGCCCCTCGATACGAAATGGATTCACGGAATTCACGAGCGCCACGCCGTCCGTAGCCGCAGCGGCGCGCGCGAGCACGAGCGCGTCGTCGAAGCTGCCGTCCACGGCGACGATGTGCGCGCCGCACGCCGCCGCCTGCGCGAGCTTGCCGGCCGCCACCTTCCCGGCTGGCAGCAGGACCACCGCGCGGATCCCTGCCTTTGCCGCGTAGGCCGCAGCGCTCGCCGACGTGTTGCCGGTGGACGCGCACAGGATCGTGTGTGCACCATCCTCGATGGCCTTCGCCACCGCGAGTGCCATCCCACGGTCCTTGAAGGAGCCCGTCGGATTCGCGCCCTCGTACTTCACCCACAGCGCGGCAACCCCCACCCACTCCGCGAGGCGGGGCGCGTGCACCAGCGGGGTGCTCCCTTCGCCGAGCGACAGCACCGGTGTGCGCCTGGTTACCGGCAGGCGGGCGCCCCAGCGTGCGATGATCCCCGGCGCATCGTGCATGGGCATCATTCGTTGAGCGCCACGGCACCAGCGCGGTCCGGCTCGAGCGCGAAGGCGACGCCGCTCTCGAAGCACCCGGCCATTGCCTGGGCCACGCGCGGTGCGAGCTCGGCCGGTGCAACGGCGATCAGCCCCGATCCGCTCCCCGAGATCGTGACCGCCATGGCACCCGCGGCATGCGCAGCTTCGATCGCCATGCCGGCGTGGGGGATCAGCGGCAGTCGGTACGGCACGTGGAGCTCGTCGTCGAAGCCCAGTCGGAGCAGTTCGGGGTCGCCCGTCTCGAGTCCGCGCAGGAGCGCAGCCAGGCGTCCGAGACTGCGCGCGGCCAGGGCGTGCGGTACGTGCTCCGGCAGAGCCGCGCGCGCAGCCGAGGTCGCGACTTCCACAGCCGGTGCGGCGAACGCGAATGCCAGCGTCGTCGCCAGGGGAAGTGGCACGGCCCGCAGCGCCGCGGGGTCGCGCGCGCGCGCCACGGCGATCAGGCCGCCGAACAGCGCCGGCGCCGCATTGTCCGGATGTCCCTCGAGCCGGAAGGCGCGTTCGAGCTCGGCTTCACGATCGAGCGCGTCGCCTGCCGCGGCGGCGGCGAGCACGAGCCCGGCAACGATCGCGGCACCGGAGGAACCGAGGCCGCGCGCGATCGGAATGTCCGACGTCGCGATGATGCGACCGGTGACCGTGCGCACGCCGCGCGCCGTCAAACCCGTGTGGAATGCGCGGCCGATCAGGTTGTCGGGATTCGCGGGTACGCCGCGCAGCGTGCCGCCGTGCTCGACGCGCAGCGGCTCGTCATCGGGGACATAGCGCGCTTCGAGCCAGCGCTCGAGTGCAAGCCCGACACAGTCGAAGCCGGCGCCGAGGTTGGAGGTGCTGCACGGCACGCGCACCGCGGCGGCGCGCAGTGCATCCGCGCTCAGAGCAGCTCCAGGATCTGATCGGCGTGCTCCTGCGGCTTCACCTTCGGCAGTACGTGCGCAATGCGGCCCTCTTCGTCGATCACGAAGGTCGTGCGCTCGTTCCCCCAGTACTTGCGACCGTACATCGACTTCTCCGTCCACACGCCGTACGCCTCGGCCACCTCGTGGTCCTCGTCCGCGAGCAGCGTGAAGGGCAAATCGTACTTCTCGCGGAACTTCGTGTGCGCACGCGGCGAGTCAGGACTCACGCCCAGCACCACTGCGCCCTTCGCGCTCAGCTCGGGCGTGCGATCGCGCAACTCGCACGCCTGCGTCGTGCAGCCCGGCGTGTCATCCTTCGGATAGAAGTACAGCACTACCTTGCTGCCGCGGTAGTCGCGCAGGCTCACCTCTTCGCCGTCCTGCGTCTTCAGGCGGAACTCCGGTGCAGCACTGCCTTCGTTCGGCATCTCGGACATGATGATCTCCCGTCACAACTCCTTCCCGCTAACCGGTGCACGCCCCGGCCCATGCACTCCGGCCCCTGAACATACCAAAGTGCCCCTGCCCCTGCCAAAGTCGGCAGGTGCAGGGGCACTCACGGTGTTCAGAACGGAGCGGACGATCCCGCCGCCTGTCGCCGGCTAGTCCCCCGAGTCCAGCGCCTGTGCCTGCTGCGCGGGTGCGGCGGCCGTCGCACTCTCCTCACGCCACAGGGACACGCCGAGCAGGATCGCGCCGGTCGTGATCGCCATGTCCGCAATGTTGAAGATGGGCCAGTGCATGAAACCGAGATTGATCGGCCCGATGAAGTCGACGACGCCTGCGTCCCAGCGCACGCGGTCGATCAGGTTGCCGAGTGCGCCGGCGCACACGAGCCCGATCGCCATGATGCGACCGGTGTCATTGTCGCGTGCTTCGCGCAGCATGCCCGCGAGCACGATCATGACGAAGATCGAGGCCGCGACGACGAGCCAGCGGCCCATGTCGGGGATCCCGATGCCGAATGCAATGCCCTTGTTGAACGCGAGCGTCATCGGCACGAGACCCAGCGCGTCCACGGTGTAGCCGTGCGCCAGCGCATCGAGCGCCCAGCGCTTCGTCACAATGTCCGCGACCAGGATTGCGGTCAGCAGCGAACCGGAAGTTGTCAGCTTCTTCAGCATACCCGTCCCGTGAATCGGCGCGAGGCAGTCGACGCCCTGCGCTTGAATCTAAACGCGGGGAGCCTGCTTCTCCACCGCCGCGGCGAGGAGGTTCCCCGGCAAGCTTTCGGCCACCACCCCTCCCGAGGCCAGCCGGCCCCGACTAGGTTACGTGGAGACACTCGAATCGAAGAGAGCCATGGCCCGGAGTGCCCTCCTGCTGGTCGACGTGCAGAACGATTTCTGTCCCGGCGGGGCCCTTGCCGTGCCCGCGGGCGACGAGGTGGTGCCGCTGATCAACCGGCTGGCCGAGCGCTTTCGCCACGTCGTGGTGACCCAGGACTGGCATCCGCCGGGTCATCGCTCCTTCGCCAGCGCACATGCCGGCCGCCGGCCCTTCGAATCGATCGAGATGCCCTATGGGACGCAGAC
>CAYSGF010000116.1:0-2976 GCA_964430275.1 uncultured Gemmatimonadaceae bacterium | reverse complement strand
AATCCCGAACCTGCAGCCGCAGCCGCGCGCGAGTAGCGCCCTGGGAGCACACATGCACGCAAAGCTGGAGCGCACGCTACGGACCCGTGACCTCGCGGTCATCTGCGTCGGCACGGTGATCGGATCGGGCATCTTCATCGTACCCGCGACGGTGCTGCGGCAGACCGGCGGCGATCCGCTGCTCGCGCTCGCGGTCTGGATCTTCGCCGGCGCACTGTCGCTGCTCGGCGCATTGACGTACGGCGAGCTGGGCGCGATGAACCCGGAAGCCGGCGGGCTCTACGTATACATGCGCGACGCATTCGGAACGTTCACGGCGTTCCTGTACGGCTGGACGCTGTTTCTGGTGATCGCGAGCGGCTCGATCGCAACGCTGGCAGTGGCCGCGAGCGGCTACCTCGGTGCGCTGATCCCGATGTCGGCGGCCGGGGCGCGCGTCGCTGCGGTGCTGATGATCGTGGCGGTCATGGCGATCAACGTCTACGGTACGCGCAGCAGTGCGTCCGCACAGACCTGGATGACGGCGTTCAAGGTCGGTGCGATCGTGCTGCTGAGCGTGGCCCTCATCGCATTCGGCCGCCCCGGGGAGCTGACTGCGGCGGCCGTCGAGCCGACGGTATCCGTGTCCCTGCTCACGGGCGCGGGCATCGCGGTCATTGCCGTGCTGTGGGCGTACGAAGGCTGGCAGTATGTCACCTTCTCGGCGGGCGAGGCGCTCGAGCCACAGCGTTCGTTTCCGCTCGGTATCACGATCGGCACGGTCGTCCTCATCGCGATCTACTGTCTGGCGAACATCGGCTACGTCGCGGCGCTCGGTCCGGAGGTCGCGTCGCAGAGCGATAGCATCGCCTCGACTGCCGCGGGCGCTGCGCTCGGTCCGACCGCGGCCACGCTCATCACGGTCGCCGTGCTGGTGTCCATGTTCAGCGCCGCGAACGGACTGGTGCTGACGGCACCGCGCGTGTTCTTCGCAATGGCGCGCGACGGCGTCTTCTTCCGCCAGCTCGCACTCATCCACCCGCGCTTCGGCACGCCGGCCTTCGCGATCGTCGCGACCTGCGCCTGGGCGATCGTGCTGGCCCTGAGCGGCACCTTCGAGCAGCTGCTGACCTATGTCGTGTTCACGGGCTGGGTGTTCTATGCTCTCGGTGCGGCGACGATCTTCGTCTACCGGCGGCGCGCGCCGGATGCGCCGCGCCCGTTCCGGGTGCCCGGCTACCCCGTGACACCCGTCCTCTTCGTACTCGCCTCGAGTGCCATCGTCCTGAACGCGCTCTTTACCCAGCCGGGCCGGGCGCTGATCGGGATCGGAGTGGTTCTGACAGGTGCGCCCGCGTACCTTATCTGGCGTTCGCGGACGAAGCCCCCCTTGCAGCCGGTGAGTGTGGAGGACGAGCGATCCGCGGACTCCTGAACCGCAGCACGCACGTCATGAGGGCCACTTGAAGCAGACCAGGCGAACGCGGCGGCGCGCCGAGGCCGCCGCGCCGGAGGGTCCGACCACCCTCGTCTACGAGCGGTTGCGCGAGCTGATCGTGCGCGGCCAGCTCGCGCCGGGTGCGCGCCTCCTCGAGCAGGAAGTCGCGACGCGGCTCGGCACCAGTCGCACGCCCGTGCGCAGCGCGCTCCAGCGCCTTCAGCAGGAGCGCTATGTCGTGGTTCCGGCGGGCGGCAAGCATGCGCGGATGACCGTTGCACCCCTGACGATGGACGACGCGCAGGAGCTGTTCGAGATCGTCGGTGGTGTGGAGGCGGCTGCGGCGCGGCGCGCGGCGCTGCTCGGCATGACCGCGCGCGTGCGCGTCGCCACCCATCTCGCCGAGCTCAACGACGAGCTGGGCCGGGCGACGCAGGCCGAACGGCCGGATCAGAACGAGGTGTTCGAGCTGGATACGGGCTTCCATCGCGCGTACGTCGAAGCGGGTTCCGGTCCGCGGCTGCTGGCGCTGCACGACGTGGTCAAGCCGCAGGCAGAGCGGTACGTGCGACTCTACATCAGCGCGCTCGTCGACCGGATCGACCGGTCGATCTCGGAGCACGAGGGGATTATCGAGGGGATCCGCAAGGGTGATGCGGCGGTCACGGAAGCGGCAGTGCTCGTGAACTGGCGCAACGCTGCCGAGCGACTCAGCGAAGTCATCGCCCGCCTGGGCGAGCGCGGCACCTGGTAGGCGCGGCGCTGCCCGATACGCCAGCGCATGGTCAGGGCGCGGTTCGCTCCAGCTCCACGAACGAGGACAGCGCGAAGTAGTACGGCCACCCGGTCGTCTGCGCCGACGCCTGTCCGACCAGCCGGTCTTCGATCATCCTGACATCGAGCAGCACGCTGTGGGCGTGGCGCTGCGCATTGCTGTCCGGAATCGTGCCGGCGAACCGGCCGGTCAGTCGCGTGCCATCCGGCGCCGAGACGTCGTTCAACAGTGTCGTGAGATCGTCACCCATGCGCACGTGCACGTCGCCGTCGGGCTGGACCACGAGCCGCAGCGGCACGGAGTCTTCCGGCGTGTGGATGGTTCCCGCCCACTCGCCGAGCAGCGACGCAAGCTCAGGCGCGTCCCCGGTGTCGCCTGCCGCAGCCCGCTCCTGCTCGGCGACGCGCTGCCGGGCCTGCACGGTATCCGCGTAGCCGGGCAGCACTGCACCCGCGATGGCCTGTGCGATCCGCCCGGTCCAGCCGTTGCTGCGGTTCGTCAGCACGGTGAGAACGACGCCCTCTTCCGGGTAGAACCCGAGGATCGTGGACACCCCGGGCATGCCGCCGGTGTGCGCGACGCGCCGGTAGCCGCCGTCATCGGCGACGATGCCCCAGCCGAGCCCATAGCCGTCACTCGTCGCGCCGGCGGAAACGGGCTGCTGCATGAGCATGCGGGTCGAGTCGGCGAGTACACGGCCGCGGGCGTCCTGCAGCACTCCCAGATGGAAGCTCCCGAAGCGCACCAGGTCGAGCGCACTCGAGTACACTGCGGAGCCGCCGCG
>CAYSGF010000115.1:0-7105 GCA_964430275.1 uncultured Gemmatimonadaceae bacterium | reverse complement strand
GAGCGCGTCGGCGATCGTGCTGAACGTGGCGAGTGCGGCGCGCGCGGCGTCCGGCGGCTCGGCCCGCGGTGCGAGCAGCGGTTCGGGGCTGCTCAGCTCACGCACCAGGAGTGTGACGCGCGCTGCCTCGTCGAGCGTGTCGTAATGGTTGCTCACGCCGCCGGCCGCGAGCAGCGCACTCACGGCCTTCTCGTGCTCGGCACTGTGCTGCCGCACGTCATGCGCAGCCATGTGCAGCCCGAACGTGCGCGCCAGCACGCGCAACCGCGCAACACGTCCGTGCCGCGCGAGCCCGGTGAAGCCGCCCTGCTCGAGCGCAGCGCGGATCGCATCCAGATCCGCACTGTAGCGCTGCGCGTCATAGGCGGGCGCGCCATCGTCGCGCCCGTCGCGCAGCTCGGTGAGTGCGTCGATCATGCAATCGAGCAGGCGACGGTACGGCTCGTCGCGGCCGCGCGCCGACGCCTCCGACTCGGCATCCGCCGCGCCGAAGCGCTCGAGGGCGGCACGCAGTGGCGCGGGCATCGGCGTCCTGCGATGCGAGATGCTCAGCTCCTCGCGCAGTGCCGTGAGCTCGCGCAGGTGCAGTTCGATGGCGGTGTCGCGATGGCGCCCGATCGTCCAGCGGGTCACATCGGGCGTGACGAACGGATTGCCGTCCCGATCGCTGCCGATCCACGATCGCCAGCGCAGAAAGAACGGGACGTCAACGACCTCACCGTAGTGGCGCTCGAGCGCCTGTTCCACGTCGCGATGGATGCGTGGCGCGATGTCCCAGACCGTGCTGGCCAGGAAATAGAGGCCCTGCTCGACCTCGTCCTGGACGGTCGGCCGCTCGGCGCGCACGTCGTCCGTCGCCACGAGCAGCGCGACCTGGTCGAAGAGTGCATCCGCCGCTTCCTCGGCTTCGTCCGCCGTCGCATCCGGCCGTCGCAGCAGTGCGAGGAGCTCCGCGATGCGACGCTGCTTTTGCAGGATCGCCTGGCGACGCGCTTCCGTCGGGTGGGCCGTGAAGGTGGGCTGAATGTCGAGCTGCGCGATCGTCGCACGCACCTCGTCGAGCGATGCGCCGCCCGCACGCAGACGCGCGACCGCGTCGTCGATCGACTCCGGACGCGCAGCGCCGCCGTCCGCAGCGCGCGAGCGCTCCCGGTTGATCCGCAGGATCTCCTGCTTCTCCGCCTGGTTCACGAGATGGAAGAAGGAGCCGAACGCGAGCAGCAGCCAGCGGAGCGCATCCGTGTCCAGCTCCGCGATGCGGGCGGCCGCGCGCTCGCGCAGCGACGCATCGCCCTCACGGACTGCCCGCTTGCACAGGCCGCGCAGCTCCTCGACGAGCTCGAGCATCGGTCGGCCGGCCTGCTGCTCGACCACCTGCCCGAGCATCGCCCCGAGCAGGTTCACGTTCTCGCTCAGCGGACGCGAGATGCCCGTCCCCTCGGCTTCCACCTCGATGCCGCGTATCCGACGGCGCTGCATCATGCGGAACCCTGCATGCCGGAGGAACGTTCTGCCGGGCTCACTCCATCGTGAACTCACGCGCGAATGCGACGTCGAACGCGAACGACTTCGCGCGGCTGCGCGATTCCATGGCGTCGGCAATACGCGTGAGGCGTTTGGGAATGGCGAGAATCGTTTCCTGCGCCTGGCGCCCGGCTTCGCTCAGCCCCTCCAGCGCGTCGATCTTCCAGTAGCGGATCTGCTCCTGGACGATCTTCAGGTAGTCGCGTGGACCGTAGATGCCGGCCCGCCGGATGACATCGGCCATCTCGCGGAAGTGCGGCATGAGGACGCCCGGCATGTCGATCGCCGGCATGACGGCCGCGGCGGAGACCAGCGCGCGGTTCGGATCCCGCTCCAGCACGCCCTTGAAGATCTCGCGATAGAACGCGTAGTGCCGGGCCTCTTCCTTCGCCACGTTCGCCAGCACCTCGCCGATCATCGGCTCCGTTTCGCTGGCCAGCTTGCCCGTCGCGGCATGGCTCGCCTGGGTCGCGCGCTCCTGCAGCGTGGTGTACACGAAGACGCGGTACGGGTCCTTGTCCCACACCGGCTCGAAGCCCGCACGGAGGTACTCGAACTGCATCTTCTCCAGCACCGGCGTGTTCAGTACTTCGCTGTCGCGACAGTAGTCGTGCAGCACCGCGCCGTGCCGGTCCTCCTCCGCCGTCCACAGATTCGTCCAGCGAGACCAGAAGCTGGTGCTGCCGAGATAGACCGCGAGCAGCCGGTGGAAGTGCGGCAGCCCCTCCTCCGTCAGCAGGTTCAGCGCAAGCGCAACGCGCGCAGGCAGGCTGATTCCCCGTGCACGCTCACGCAGCCCCTGCACGTGCGCGTCCGGATCCGTGTCCGGCTTCGGCCGCAGCAGCTCGCTCGGGAACCACAGCACCCGCTTCGCTTCATGGGCTTCCATCAGCTTGTGCACCAGCGGCTCGAGGTCCGCCAGGACTTCCACCCTGGCGAGGGTTTCGCGTTCGACGTCCGTCGGATACATGGCGTCCGTTCTCTGGAGGATGGCTCAATCGTCTATTATGGGGCACCGCAGCGCATGGAGCGAATGGACGTTGCGAAGCGCATGCCAGCGGCTGCCCGTGACGATCCCGCCCGTGCCGGACCGGCGCGCCGATCCCGCACCGAAGGGCCCTGACGCCGGGAGGCAGCATGCACGGGCAGGAGTATGCCGGCCGAGGAAACGCCGGTGCCGGCGCCGGGGGGCTGACGGCGGCGCTGGCGATCGTCGTCGCCGGCGGGCTCGTCGCCGCTGCTTTCGATATCGCCTACGCCGGAACCTTCTGGGCCATCAGGGCGGACCTGCCGTTTCAGCGTATCCTCCAGTCCGTCGCGGCGGGCGTGCTCGGTGACGCGAGCTTCGCGGGAGGTGCGGCAACGGCGACGCTCGGGCTCGCGCTGCATGCCCTGAATGGCGTCATCATGGCGCTCGTGTCTTCCGCAGCGCGACGTCGGCCGCGCTGTCGCCTTCACGCCGTCAGTCCCTCGGCTTCGTCAGCGCCTCCAGCTTGCGTGCGCTGACCGACTGCACGGGATGGTTCGTGGCCTTCGCCAGCTCGACCGCCTTGCTGAAGGCAACGCGTGCCGCAGTGGTATCGCCCACGGCGAGCAGTCCGTCGCCCAGGCTGTCATGGACGTTCGCCGATTCCGGATAGAGCGCAGCGTTGCGCTCGAACAGCACGACCGCGGCTGCGGGATTCCTGAAATACTCGAGTGCGACGTAGCCGTGCTCGTTGAGCACGTTCTCGGGTAGCGTGTCGGACAGGCCAAGCAGGTGCGCCCCCGTCGCGTAGCGCTTCGCAAATGCCGCGGATACTGCAAGAATCTCTTCCGACGTCGCATCCTGCCGCAGTGCGATCAGGTCGCCCGTCGCCGTACGCGTAGAAATCGGCTCGAAGACAAAACGCAACCCATCCACCAGGCTCGGCAGCGGTGTCATGCCATGCGTGTCGTCCGGATAGCGAGCATACCTGAACGCGATGTGCCGATTCGGGAATGAATCCATGCGAGCGGCAAAGCGCTGCGCATTCACATCGATCGGCGGCTCGAGGCCACCACTGGTCACGAAAAGGCGAGTGTATGCGCTCGCTCTCGCGAGACGATCCGAGAACGTCGTGACGTAGCCGGCATTGTTCCATTGCAGCGACGGGCTCATGGCGATTGCACCCACGAACAGGCCAGGGCTGGACGCGGCCGTGTGCAGCGCGAACAATCCGCCAAAGGAGTGGCCGGCGAGGACGGTAGTGGCGGTCGCGCGGTAGTCTGCGCGCACGGCAGGCAGCACTTCCTCGCTGATGTATCTCAGGAAATCATCCGCACCGCCCGCCGTGGGAAGCTGCTCCACTTCATCAGCAGCGGTGGTCGGCGGCGTCATGTCGTGCGCGCGATCCCGGCCGTTGGTGATGCCGACGACAATCAGCTGCGGCACTTCACCTCGATCGGACAGGAATCGGATGTTCGCGAGGGCGGCAGTGAACTGGGCGGCATCGTCGGCATCGAGAATGGTCAGCACCGGATAGCGAGCGCCACTCTGCTCGTAGCTCGGCGGCAGCGATACCAGGTACTGCCGCTCGGCCTGGAGCACGGACGAGTCAATCGTGTGCGCATTCCAGCTGATCGGGGCCGTGACCGACGTCTGGGCGCGGACCGGGAGTGCAGCCATGCAGGCTGCGAGAAGGGACAGGGTGAGCCGTTGGCGTCGCATGTGTCTGCCTGTGTCAGGGATCCACCACTGATGACAGAGACGCACGCGCTGTTTCTGTCAACGACGCGCGTTGAGCCCCCAATGTCAGCCAGGGGCGAGGGGGGTGCAATGTCTGGCCTTGACACCGGTCATCCATGGCGCCATACTGAACCATATGGTTCAGCATTCGGCAGCACTCGATCCGGCGTTCGGCGCCCTCGCAGACCCCACTCGTCGCGGCATCCTGGAGATGCTCGGGCGTGCGGATGCCTCGATCACGGAACTGGCGACGACGTTCGGCATGACGCTCACGGGCATGAAGAAGCACGTGGCCGTCCTGGAGGACGCAAGGCTGGTGCGGACGCGGAAGGAGGGCCGTGTGCGGATGTGCGGCCTGGGGCCGCGTCGTCTCTGCGACGAGGTCGCGTGGATCGAGCGGTATCGGGAGATGGTGAATGCACGCTTCGACCGACTCGAGGCCTTCCTCGAGCACCCGAAAGGAACGAGATGAGCGCATCCACGAAGCAGGGGCGCGCAGACCTGACGACGCCCGCGGACCGCGAGATCCGCATCGAGCGTGTGTTCGACGCGCCGCGCGATCATGTCTGGCGCGCGTTCACGGAGCCGGATCTGCTGGCGCAGTGGTGGGGCCGCGGCAACAAGCTGGTGATCGAGCGCTTCGAGCTGGAGCGCGGCGGCCACTGGCGCTTCGTCGAGCATGCCGACGGCGAGGAGCATGGGTTCGAGGGTCGCTTCCGCGAGGTGACGCCGCAGGACCGGATCGTCCAGACGTTCGAGTGGGACGGCATGCCTGCGTACGTCGTGCTCGAGACCGTGGAGTTCCACGATCGGGGGGACGGCGCGACGAAGGTAGTCAACACTTCTCTGTTCCACACGAGCGAGGAGCGCGACGGCATGCTTCAGTCGGGCATGGAGGGTGGACTGAACGAGAGCTATGCGGCGCTGGATCGGGTGCTGGCGGCACTGAAGAATGGCTGAATTGGTGAATGTGCGCGAGGGACGTTCTCGTCCCGCGGCCTGATTCACCAGTTCACCAATTCTATTCTCTCAACGTCCGCCCCGGATCGAGCGCTGCAGCCCGTCGTGCGGGCACCAGGCTGGCCGCAAAGGCACTGGTGCCGAGGACGGCGAGCACGGCGGCGAGTGTGACAGGGTCGAGCACACTCACACCATAGAGCTGGCTGCGCAGTGCGCGCCCCAGGACCACGGCGCCGGCGAAGCCGATGGCGAGGCCGAGGCCGGCGAGGGCGAGTGCACTACCGACGACCATGCGCACGACCTGGGCGCGGTCGGCACCGAGCGCCATGCGGATGCCGATCTCGCGCTGGCGCTGCGCGACGACGTAGCTCATGACGCCGAAGATGCCGATGATGGCGAGGCCCAGTGCGAGCGCCGCGAACAGCGCGAGGAGCGTCGTATAGAAGCGAGGCCGCGCGATGCTGTCGCCGAGCAGCTCGGTGAGCGGGCGCACCGCCTCCAGCGGTAGGTTCGGATCCAGCTCGCGCACGGCCTGGCGGATTTGCGGCGTCAGTGCCAGCGGGTCGCCGGTCGTGCGAATGGTGTAGTACAGGTTGCGGGCGGACAGCTGCGCATAGGGGATGTACAGCTCCGGATCGTCGGGCTCACCCGGCCGCACCTGCAGCACGTTGCCAACGACGCCGATCACCTCGCGCTCGCCGTTCGCGTTCACCTGCACGCCGACGGGATTGCGGTCGCGCAGCCAGACGTCCACTGCGGCCTGGTTCAGGAGTGCGACAGGCGGTGCGTCGGGCCGGTCGCGCTCGTCGAACATGCGGCCTCTCAGCAGCGTCCCGCCGATGGAGCGGAAATACTCCGGCGTCACGATGACGACGCGGATCTCCGCACTCAGGTTGGGCGGCAGGGGCGGGCCGTCGGGCACACTGAAGCCGAACAGCGACGCATTGTCGGTTGCGGGCAGGCTGGTGGTCGCGCCGACGCTCTCGACGCCGGGCAGCGCACGCAGCCGCTCCTCGAGCTGCGCGAACGTGACCCGTCGCATTTCCTGCTCGCTGTAGCGCGGGCCTTGCAGTGCGACGCGCACCGACAGCGTGTTCTCCGGCTGGAACCCGGGATCGACGCGCGTCAGCTCGATCAGACTGCGGATGAGCAGTCCGGCACCGACGAGCAACACGACGGCGAGCGCGAGCTCCGCCACCACGAGCGACGAGCGCAGGCGACGTCCGCCGCCGGCGCCGCCGCGGCCGCTCGCACGCAGCGTCGCCATCAGCCTTGCACCGGTCGCCTGCAGTGCGGGCAGCGCGCCGAACAGCAGGGCGGTCAGCATCGTGACGAGTGCCGTAAAGGCGACGACGGTGCCGTCGATGCCGATGCGATCGAGTTGCGGGATGTCGGCGGGCTGGGCCGCGACGAGCGTGCGCGTCCCCCAGAACGCGAGCACCAGGCCGAGCGCACCGCCCAGCACGGCGAGCACGCTCGCCTCCGTCAACAGCTGACGCACCAGCCGACCGCGGCCAGCGCCCAGGGCGGCCCGCACGGCGAGCTCCCCGCTGCGCGCCGTCGCCCGCGCCAGCAGCAGGTTCGCCACATTCGCGCATGCCACCAGCAGCACGAGACCGACAGCGCCGAGCAGCACGAGCAGCGGCGTACGCACGTCGCCGAGCAGGATGTCGTTGAGCGGCGTTGCGCTGAATGTGATGCGATCATTTGTCTGCGGGAACTGCTCCTGCAGATCGGCACCGATGCGCTGCATCTCCGCGTGCGCGACGTCAGGAGTGACACCCGGACGCCGCCGCGCGACTGCCCGGCGGTCACCGTTCCGGGCGGCATGCCGATCACGCTCTCGGCCGGCACCACGGTCGAGGTGGTCCAGACGCTCGGTGGAGCGATCACCGTGCGCACCGCCAACGGCCT
>CAYSGF010000114.1:0-22876 GCA_964430275.1 uncultured Gemmatimonadaceae bacterium | reverse complement strand
GCCCACGACCTCGCGCAGCGACGGCACGCCGCTCGTGCGGACGTCCACGAACGGCTCATCACCGTAGCTGGCGAGCCACAGCTCGACCGCGTCGCCCACCCCGAGCGGCGTCGTCAACGGAACGTACATCGTCTCCAGGATGCCGCGCCGCACCGGCAGCAGGTGCGGCGTGAACACGAACGGCGCACCATGACCGCTGTTCGCGCGCGCCAGGCCCCGCGCGATCTCCGGCACATGCCGATGCGTGTTGCCGACGCCGTACGCCCGGTAATCCTCCGCCACGTCGCCGAACAGCAGGTCGCGCTTCGCACTCCGCCCCGCACCCGTCACGCCCGACGCCGCATTCACCATCACCGGCCGATCCGTATCGAGCAGCGCTTCGCGCATCAGCGGCGCGAGCGCCAGCACGACGCCCGTCGGGTAGCATCCCGGATTCGCCACCAGCGACTCCCCAGCCACCTGCGCGCGCCATAGCTCCGGCAGCCCGTACACCGCACCACCCTCGCCCGCGCGCAGGTCCGCCGACAGATCGACCACGCGCGCACCCGCCTCGTGCGCGCGCAACGCCCACGCGCCCGATGCCCCCGTCGGCAGACACGTGAACACCAGGTCCACCGCGTCCAGCGGTACCTCGGCCACCGGCACGTACGACAGCGACGACCCCGCGACCCGCTGCCCCGCCTCGCCCTCCGACGTGGCGTGGGTCAGCTCGATCTGCGGGTGCCGCCGCAGCAGTCCGACCAGCTCCTGGCCTGTATATCCGGTCGCGCCGATGACCGCGGCGCGAATAGAGGACTTATTCATCATTGTCGCATAATCATACATAGCGCGGGCGCAGGGGTCAACCCGGACGAGCTGCCGATTCCCAGAGGGTCCTCGGGGGCGGGGGTCGGAGGGCAGACAGGCGGCCGGCAGTGCTACCAACCGGCGCCGGGGACCCGGCGACCTACTCGACGCTGCCGGCGAGCTGTTCGATTCGGCGCTGGACGAGCGAGAGCTTCTTCGGGTCGCGCAGGATCAGGAGGATGGTGTCGTCGCCGGCGACGGTGCCGAGCACTTCGGGCCACTCCTCCCAGTCGAGTGCCTCGGCGACGGCCTGTGCGCCGCCGGACAGGGTTCTGACGACGAGGAGGTTGCCGGTGCCCTCGGCGCCGACGTAGAGGGCGGGCAGGAGGCGGACGAGTGCCGGGGAGTTGTCCCAGCTCTCGGGCGGCAGCGTGTAATGGGTACGGCCGTCGGAATCAGGCACCTTGATGAGTCGGAGCTCGCGGATGTCGCGTGAGAGGGTGGCCTGAGCGACGTCGACGCCGCGCTCGGCGAGGAGCTCGCGCAGGTGCTCCTGGCTGGTGATTCGATGCGTCGTGATGAGCTGACGGATCGCGGCGTGACGCTCGGGCTTGGCCATGGGCGGGAGAATGTCCTCCCGCTGCACGGTGGGTCAAGCGCTCAGGGTGTGGGGACGATGTAGAGGAAGGCGAACACGATGCCGTACAGGGTGCGGGCGAGGAAGGTGCGGAGGCGGGCGCCGTGGTCGGTGTCGGGAGCAGTGCGGGATGTGCCCGCGGCGATGGCGATCGCTGCGTGAGCGGCACCGATGGCGGCTCCGGAGACGATGTCTGCGCGCCCGAGGGTCTCGAGGAGAAGGGCATAGAGGAGCGGAAAGAGGAGCAGGTCGAGGGCGTAGCCGAGGGCACGGCGGCTGCGCGGCAGTCGTGACGCGTGCGCTGCGCGGCCGGCACGCGCGATCGGCAGCGCCACGACTGTCGCAGCAATGCCGCACCAGGCGAGCAACAGGAGACCGGGTCGAGGAAGCATGCGCGCGAAGGCTGGACGGCCGTCAGGCCGCTGTCAAGCAGTGCCCTCGCGGAACGGCCCGTTGTCTGCAAAGCGAAGTGGACATGCAACGCCCCGATCTCCGGTTTGCAGCGCTGGTAGGCCTCGCGGCCTGGCTGTCGGACTGGGCGTCCAAGTCCTGGGCGCTCGAAGCGGTCGCGCATGCCCCGGTCGAGCTGGGGGACCGGTTGCTGCTGAGCGTCGCCCGCAACGATGCCCTCGCCTTCTCCTCGTTCGCCTCGATGCCGCTGGGCAGCATCGTCTCGCTGCGGCTGACGTGCATTTTGGTGCTCGCGATCCTGGCGATCCGCTTCGCGGCAGAGAGCCGACGTCTGGCCTGTGCGTTCGCGCTGCTGCTGGCGGGTGGGATCGGCAACATCTGGGACGTCTTCTTCCGCGAGGGTGCGGTCGTCGACTTCATCGGTGTCGGGCCGTTTCCGGTCGCAGACTCGGAAGTCGCGATCGTGTTCAATCTCGCGGACGTGTGGATCAAGGTCGGCGTGATCCTCGCGCTGCCGTTGATCCGCCGCGCTGCGCAGCGGACACAGGAAGCGAGCGATGCGTTCGAGCGTCGCCTCTTCCCGCTACGTCCGCGTTGAGCCAGGTCGGTCTCACTCCCTTCCATCCTCAGGCCGCTTCCTTCCCTGCTGCCGGGTGCGTGGCGTACGAACCCACGCGATGGCCTGGCCGATGACGGCGGGCGTCGCCGCGAACGGCAGTACAAGCAGCCAGTCACGCAGCGCGAGCGGTACGACGCCGAGCAGCTCCGCGAGCGGCGCGAGGTAGACGGCCAGGAACTGGAGCGCGACCGTGAGGAGGACCGCAGCGACCGCCCATCGATTCCGGAACACGCGGCCCCAGCCGAGCACGTGCTCAGCGCCGCGCGCATTGCCGAGGTGGAAGGTCTGTGCGAGTGCGAGCGTCATGAACGCGATCGTGACGGCGCGGGCGGTGTCGCGGGCCGGGTCGTTGAGTGCCCAGACGAACGCGGCGAGTGTCGCGACTGTGATGAGCAACGCGAAGAAGCCGATGCGGCGGAGGAACCCGCGCGACAGGATCGCCTCCTGCGGGTCGCGCGGGGGACGCAGCATGACGTCGCGGTCACCGGGCTCCGCTGCGAGCGAAAGTGCGGGAAAGGTATCCGTGATCAGGTTGAGCCAGAGGATCTGCAGCGGCAGCAGCGGCTGCGGCATACCTGCGATGCTCGCACCCAGGATGACGAGCACTTCTGCGACATTGCAGCTGAAGAGGTAGAACACGAAGCGACGGATGTTGTCGAAGATCACGCGACCCTCTTCGACGGCGGCACCGATCGTACGGAAGCGATCGTCCTGCAGCACCACGTCGGCGGCTTCCTTGGCGACGTCGGTTCCACGCACTCCCATCGCGACGCCGATGTCCGCCTTCTTGAGCGCCGCGGCATCGTTCACGCCGTCACCGAGCATGGCTACGATGTCGCCGCGCGCCTGCAGCGCCTCGACGATACGCAGTTTGTCCTCGGGGCTGACGCGACTGATCGCGGACACCCGCGGCAGGCGCCGCCGCATTTCGTCGGCATCGATGCCGTGCAGCTCCCGCCCGTCGACGACTTCGTCACCCTCGCGCAGGATGCCGAGCTCGCGCGCGACCGCGCTTGCCGTCAGCCGCTGGTCACCGGTGATCATGACCGTGCGGATGCCGGCGGCGTGGAAGCGATCGATCGTGTCGCGCACGCCAGCGGCAGGCGGATCACTCAGGCCGACCAACCCGACGAATGTGAGGTCGTGAAGGTCGGCCTCGGTCATCGCGACGCCGGGTCCCTGCGCCAGGGCGAGGACGCGCAGTCCGCGCGCGGCCATGGCACGGTTCTGCTCGCCCACGCGTGCGCGCGTTGCTTCGTCGAGGCGGATGGGGCCTGATTCCCCCAGCACGCGGCTGCTCAGCTCGAGGACGCGCGCAGGCGCACCCTTTACGTAGGCGACGGCACCGTCATCCGTACGGTGGAACGTCGCCATGAGCATGCGTTCGCTGGAGAACGGGATCTCCCGTTCCTCGGGTGAGCGCTCGAGGAGCGACGCCGGCGACAGGCCGGCCTTGCGCGCGGCAACCAGCAGTGCGGCCTCCGTCGGATCACCGTGGACGCTCCAGTTGCCTCCGATATTCTCGAGGCTCGCGCGGTTCGCGAGGGCGCCGATGCGCAGCGCGAGTTCGAGCGGCGCGATCGCCGCGGCATCCACGCGCCGGCCGTCCGCAGTGAAGTCGCCGTCCGGCTGGTAACCGGCGCCGGTGATGCGGAACTCGCGGTCCGCGGTCCACAGGTCGGTCGCCGTCATCTCGCCGGCCGTCAGGGTACCGGTCTTGTCCGTGCACACCACCGTTGCCGAGCCGAGGGACTCGACGGCCGGCAGTCGGCGCACGAGTGCGTGGCGGCGTGCCATGCGCGCGACGCCGACCGCGAGCGCGATCGTCGAGATCGCGGGCAGGCCCTCGGGGACGGCGGCGATCGCGAGTGCGACGGCGGTCTCGATGAGCCGGCCCATGGGCTCGTCACGCAGGACACCGACGAGAACGACGAGAGCCGCGACGGCGAGGGTTACCCACACGAGGCGACGGCCGAGCGCGTCGAGTCGGTCTTCCAGCGGCGTACGCTCGTCGCGGATGCCCCCCACGAGCCCGCCGATGCGACCGACTTCGGTGTTCATGCCGGTGGCCGTAACGACTGCGCGCGCCGAGCCCGCGACCACCGCGGTGGACATGAAGATCGTGTTCGCGCGTTCGGCGAGTGGTGTGTCGTGCTCGACCACGGCATCCGCGGCCTTGTCGGCCGGCAGCGACTCGCCGGTGAGTGCCGCTTCGCTCACCCGCAGCTCGGTCGCGGACAGGAGCCGCGCATCGGCGGGCACCGCCTGACCCGCCTCGACGACGATCACATCACCGGGCACGAGTGAGGTCGCGGCGATGTCCTTCTGCCGGCCGCCACGCAGCACACTCGCGTGCGGGACCTCGAGCTGGAGGAGCGCTGCCATCGCCGTTCGCGCACGCATCTCGGTGACGAAGCCGATTGCCGCGTTGATGGCGAGGACACCCAGTATCGCGATCGCCTCGATCGGATCGCCGAGCAGCCAGGCGACGGCCGTCGCGACGATGAGCAGGACGACGACAACGCTGCGGAACTGCGCGAGGAGGAGGCGCCAGGCCGACACCGGTTGCGCGACGCGCAGGCTGTTCGGGCCGACGCGCTGCAGACGCGCGCGCGCTTCCGCCTCGTTCAGTCCCTCCGGCCCCGTGCCCAGCCGGCCGAGCAGCGCACCGGCGGGGATGGCGTGCCATGCGCCGTCGCCTTCCGCATCGACGGCCGGCACCGACGGCGCGGACGGGATCATTCGGGTGGGACGGCCTCGCGACCGGTCGCCTCCCGCACGGCGATACGGAAGACCACGGTACGGAACGCGACGGGATCGTCGGGACCGAAGGTGTCCGGCACAAGCCTGCGCAGCAGCTCGACCGCGTGCTCCCAGACCGCTGTCTCCGCGCGAGGCACGACGTAGAAGCCGCCATGCACCAGCACGCTACGCCAGCGAAACATGTCCTCGACCTCGTCCACCTCGAACACGACAGGCCACCACTGGTACGCCGTGGCGCCGAGCGCCTCGTACTTCTCGCCCTCCGACGTTCGGCCGTAGATCCAGCCGTCGTCGAACACGTAGTGGACGGGCTCGATCACGACGTGGTTGTCGCGCGCGTAACCGATACGGCCTACATGGTTGCGTGCCAGGATCGCTTCGATCCCCGCGCGATCGAGCTCACGAAACAGTGGTACGTCTCTCTGTTCGGCCATCTCACCCTCGAGCATGTCGGGGAGCGGCGCCCCGGCGCATCGGGGAGATCTCCTGGAGCGGCCGTCAGCTCAACTGCCTTCCCAGACCGACGCCTTCTTCGCCCACGGTGAATCAGGATACTTCTCGCGCATGGCAGCGGCGGTCTGCTTCAGCGCACCGGCGTCATCGGCGCCCTTGTAGCGCGACACGCCGGCCCAGTACAGCGCCTCCGGTGCAGCCTCCGCCTCCGGATGCGATTCCACGATGTGACGGAACCGGGATTCCGCCTTCTCGAAGTCTCCGCTCGAAAACGTGATTCGTGCCGCACCGAATTCCAGGTGCGGGACGAACTCCGCCGTGGGCAGGAAACCTTCCATCCGGTGTCGTTCCTGTCCGGCGGGATCCAGCATGAGAATCGTGGGCGTCCACTCAGTGCCGTACTTCTGGCTCAGGCGCCTGTACTCGTCCGCCTGCTTCTGCACATGTACACGGACGGGGATGAACTCCTCCTGCACGATCTCCTCGACCCGCTGATCCGGCCACACCTCAGCATCCAGCTGAGCGCAGCCACTTCACATCGGCGCCGCGCTGAAGTCCAGCAGGACCGGCTTGCCCGATGCGCTCGCGCGCTTCAGCTGTGCATCGAAGTCGTCGTTCCATGGAATACTCATGACATGCTCCTGTGGCGGGTGCTCGATTCTACGCTCCCGTGCGAGACCTGTGCCGGCGCACCCAGCCGTTGCGCATGCACGAACGAAAACGGCCACCCGAATCCGGGTGGCCGTTCGCTGCTACACATCGTTTGCGCCAGAGGCCCCGGGCGGACTCGAACCGCCGAGTGAGGGATTTGCAGTCCCTTGCCTTACCAGCTTGGCTACGGGGCCGGAGCGAGAGAGCGGGAAACCGGGTTCGAACCGGCGACCTTCACGTTGGCAACGTGACGCTCTACCAACTGAGCTATTCCCGCACGATACGACCTGCACTACGGGTACGGTGACCGAAGCCACCCGTACTATCGATGCCCTGCGAAGTACATCGCGATCGGACCGAAAAAGCTAGCGTTCACAGGCGATCCGGTCAAGCCGTGATGCGGCCGCGCGCGTGCTCGTACAGGGCAGAATAGGCCTGTGCGGAGCGGCTCCAGGAACGGTCGAGACGCATGCAGCGGCGGCGCAGCGCGTCCCATCCGCGGGCATGCCAGACCCGTGCGGCGCGGTCCACTGCAGCGAGCAGTGCGGCGGGCGTCGCATCGGCGAACAGAAAGCCCGTCTTGCCGTCCTCGATCGTATCGATGAGCCCGCCGGTCGCGCGGGCAATCGGTGGCGTGCCATAGCGCTGTGCGATCATCTGGCCGAGCCCGCAGGGCTCGTAGCGCGACGGCATGAGGAAGAAGTCGGCGCCCGCATAGATGCGACGCGCGAGCGCGTCATCGAAGCGGAACACGGCGGAGACCCGACCGGGATGCCGGCGCTCTATGCCGGCCAGCGCGGACTCCGTCATGGAGTCGCCGTCGCCGAGGATGACGAGTCGCACGCCGCGCGCGAGCAGCCCGTCGATGCCGTCGATGACGATGTCCACGCCCTTCTGATAGGCCAGGCGGGTCACCATCGCGAGCACCGGGCCGCTCTCGGTCAGATGCAGCTCCTCGAGGAGTGCGCGCCTGCACGCGTCCTTCCGATCGAGCGACGAGATGCCGTACTGCGCCGCGAGCGCAGCGTCCTGCGTCGGATTCCAGGCATCCGTATTGATGCCGTTCACGATGCCGCTGAGCGCACGCCTTCGGAAGCGCAGCAGGCCATCGAGACCCGCACCGAACTCCACCGTCTGAATCTCGCGCGCGTACGTCGGCGACACGGTCACGAGCCGGTCGGCGAGCGCGATGCCGGCCTTCATGAAGGAGACCTGGTCGTGAAACTCGACACCGTTCTCCGTGCGATACAGCTCGTCGGGGACGCCGATCTGCGGCAGCAGCGCACGCGCGAAGTTGCCCTGGTATGCGAGATTGTGAATGCCGAAGACGGTGGGGATGTCGACATGGTCGATCATGGCGTACACGGGCACGAAGCCGGTCTGCCAGTCGTTGCCGTGGATGACGTCCGCGCCCCAGTCCCGCGCATAGGCAGCCACTGCGCGCGAGAAGAACGCAAAGCGACGCCCCGAGGCGAGCGGGTCGCCGTGCGGCAGCTCGTACGGCCCGAAGCGCTCGAAGTGCTCGGCCGCGTGCACGAGCACGGCAGGCGCCGCTTCTGCCGGCGTATCCATGTGGAATGCGACGTCGCGCCCGCCGCCCGGCCATGGCACGCGCACCGTGCGCTCGAGGGAGAGCCCGGCGAGCCGGCCGTGCAGGTGTGCGTACGCGGGAACGATGATGCGAACGTCGTGACCGAGCGCGCGCAGTGCATCGGGCAATGCGCGTGCAACGTCGCCGAGTCCGCCGGTCCTGTAGTAGGGGATCGCCTCGGCGGCGGCGAGCAGTACCTTCATGAAGCGCGGCGCACCGCGCTGCGCATGGGTCGGCGCACGCGCATCGCGCGCGTCAGCGCCCAGCCGAGGAAGCCCGCGGTCGTGGCGGCGTGGAGGCCGCGCACGGGCGCGCCGGTATCGACGTGGTACGCGTCGCAGGCGAGACCGTCGGTGAGGCGCAGGCGCTGCAGGAGCGCCTGCGCATCGGCGGGCCGGTCCGCGAGCAGGTCGGCGCAGACGCCGGCGAGCACGCCGTGGTCGGGATCACTGCGGACGGCGGTGCCCGGGTAGGCGCGCTCGCCGTGCCAGAGCGGGTAGCGCCTGGAGCGGAGCAGACTCATCGTCTCCGCCCAGACCGGATCGTCGAGGTCGCAGAACCCGTAGAACGGCAGCAGCCGGAGGCTGCCAGCAGGGTCATCGTAGATCGCAGCGTCGTGCTCCAGGTCGGTGGAGTACGCGAGCACATGAGCGCCCTCGACATCCACCGCACAGCGGCTCCAGATCGTGCTGGCGAGCTCGTCGGCGGCGTTCTGCAGGCGCGGCGGCTCGGTACCGGTCCAGATGCGCTCGAGCGCGCGCACGAACACCCAGAGCAGCACGTTGTCCCAGGTGACGTACGGCTGGTCGGCGGTATCGCCGGATGGGAGCAGGTCGCTGCGCGCCAGAAAGATCTCCGGATGCAGCCGCGCGAAGAGCAGCTCGTCGATGTCACGCAGCGCATCCTGGATCGCAGCTTCGTCGAGCAGGCTGGCATCTTCCGTGACGCTCGTGTAGTGCTCGAGGGCGATGCCGTACGCGCACAGGTGCGCAACGCTCGCGCCCGGGTCCAGGACGGTGCCACCGACGTAGCGCAGGTGGAAGCCGGGCCGGTCGGAGTACTGTTCGAACATGCGCAGCAGCAGCTCGCGCGCGAGCAAGGGATCCGTCTCGCACAGCGCGGGCATCGTCCAGAGCAGGGCCTCACGCTCGTTCACGACCGCGGTCGCGCCATGCAGTGGCGAGCGCGAGCTCACCGGATAGAGGTAGTCGTCGTCCACGGCGCGCGCGACGCCGGTGTAATAGCTGAAGATCAGGTTACGGTTGAGGAGCTCCGACAGGGCGACCTGGTCACTCCGGCGCGCGAGCCGCGCCAGCTCGAGACGCGCATTGCGCACGAGTGCCTGCGCGCCGAGCTGTGCCAGACGATTCGCCGTCGCAAGGGCGCCATCGCGCTCCGGCGCCACACCCAGGTGCACGGCGAGACGTGCGCGCCCGCCCGGCTTGAGCCGCACCGTGCCGAGAACGCGAAATGTCAATGGCTCCCCGTTTGCCCGCATGGCCGCCTCACCCGGCTGCAGCGCGTGGTACGTGCCATTGTCAGCGCCGATCTCGTAGCGCGGCTCGCGTCCCTGGACGCACAGCGCGAGCGCGGCACCCGCATGCGCGGACCCGGCCTCCAGCGCGAGCCCCGGACGCTCCGCCGAACCCGCCGCGATCCGGTTCGGCTCCAGCAGCGGCCGCGCGCGCGCGACGTGCTGCTGCGACCATGCCCACGTTCCCTCGACGCCCGCCTGCAGCGTCTGCTCGATGTTCGCGCGATTGTGGAGCTCGAAGTACAGGACGCCGCCGCGCACGAGCGGGTCGTAACCGCCGGGTGCGCACGTGGTCATCGTGAGCGTCAGATCCGGAAACGGATCGGCGCGGTACTGCGGGATCCAGCGATCGAGGCGGTCCTGGGTGAACGAGCCCGTGGCGATCGGCTCGCCGGCGCGCAGAATGACCGGGCGCAGCAGCCCGGGACCGTCCTCGAGCGACGGCCCACTGCTCCATTCCAGCAGCCCGCCGAGGCCACGGTGGAGCACGTTGATCCGCTGCACGCTGGCGTCGTCGCCGAGACAGAACGTGAGGTAGTGATTCCCCGTGATCTCCCACACCATTGCCACCCCCCGATGAGCCGCCCGACCCCTGCCCGGGAAGTATGGGCGGCGGCCTGAGACACGCCAACCCTGGGTGCATTTCCCGGGCCCGGCCATAGCTGGAAATCCGCTTGACTCAGAGACTTGGAGGCGGGTATACTGGACCCTTCTTCGGTTTGAAAATCGTTGTTGCCGCTGTCGTTTTGACCCAATCCCCGAAACTGTACCGGCGAGTCGTCCGATGATGGCGGGAACGCTGTGGCGCCAGGACGGCAGGGCGGCCGGGGCCGATGCGGTGCCGGAGCGACAGCAGGGGGACGGGAGGGGCGGACACCGGGAAACCGGATCCGCACGGTTTCACTCAATTCGAGGTCATCCATGCGCTTGAACTATCGCAGGACTCTGGTCTGCGCATTCGCGTTCCTGGCTCTCGGCGCGACGGCGGCGTGGGCACAGAACGGCGCGATCGTCGGCCGCGTGACGTCTGTCGAAGGCATGACGGCGATCGCATCGGCGCTCGCCGAAGCGCAGACGGCCGACGGCCGGACGGCCGGAACCGCGGTGACGGATGGCGATGGTCGTTTTCGCATGATCGGCCTGCCGGCCGGCACATACACGGTGGTGATCAGCGCAGTCGGCTTCCAGGATCACACAGCATCGGGCGTGACGGTGAGCGCTGGTGGCACGGCGACGGTCGACGCCACGCTGAACGTCCAGGCGTTCGACCTCGATCCGATCCAGGCAACGGTGGGTCGCGGCACGGTGGAAAAGGCGACGGACGCGCCTGCGCACGTGGAGGTGCTGGGCGAGCAGGAGCTCGACGTCCGGCCGACGGTGACGCCCGCCGACCACCTGCGCGGCATGGTCGGCGTCGACATCGTGACACAGGGTATCCAGTCGACGAACATCGTGCTGCGCGGCTTCAACAACATCTTTTCGGGCTCACTGCATGCGCTGACGGACAACCGGATCGCGGGCGTCCCATCGCTACGTGTGAACGTGATGCATTTCGTGCCGTCGACGAACGACGACCTCGAGCGGATGGAGGTCGTGCTCGGTCCGGGCGCGGCACTGTACGGGCCGAACACGGCGGACGGCGTGCTGCACATGATCACGAAGTCGCCACTGGCGGAGCCGGGCACGTCGCTGTCGATCGCGGGCGGTGAGCAGAGCTTCATGGAGGCGGCCGGCCGGACGGCAATTCGTGTGTCGGACAACTTCGGCCTCAAGGTGTCCGGCCTGTACATGCAGGCGGAGGAGTGGGAGTACATCGATCCCGTCGAGGCGCAGGAGGTGGTGAACTACCGCACGGGGCCGAACGCCGCGCAGTTCCGCCAGCAGCTCATCGCGGCGGCGGGCATCACGCCCGACGAAGCCGACGAGCGGATTGCGCGCATCGGGGACCGCAACTTCGACGTGAGCCGCTGGAGCGTGGAGGCGCGCGCGGACTGGGTGCCCACGCCCGGACTGAACACGATCTTCGCGACGGGCATGACGAACGCCGGCGAGGGGATCGAGCTGACCGGACTGGGTGCCGGTCAGGTGGACGACTGGCGCTACTCGTACTATCAGGCGCGGGCGAACTGGAACCGTCTGTTCGTGCAGGGCTACCTGAACTCGAGCAACGCGGGCGACACGTACCTGCTCCGCAATGGCGTGCCCATCCAGGACGAGTCGAAGCTGTGGGTCGGCCAGATCCAGCACGGCTTCCGGCTCGGCGCACAGCACAACTTCACGTACGGCGCCGACTACCTGTATACGGTGCCGGAGACGAACGGCACGATCAACGGCATCTACGAGGACGACGACGAGACGACGGAGATCGGCGGCTACCTGCAATGGGAGTGGGAATTCCACCCGAAGCTGGACCTGGTGCTGGCCGGTCGCGTCGACGACCACACGGCACTGCCCGACCTGGTGTTCTCACCGCGTGCGGCACTCGTCTTCCAGCCGGTCGAAGGCCAGGCGTTCCGCGCGACGTTCAACCGTGCGTTCTCGACGCCGAGCTCGCTCAACCAGTTCCTCGACCTCGGCAGCGCCGCCCCGGATCCGGGCCTCGCCCGGCTCGGCTACAGCGTGCGCGTGCAGGGCACCGGGCGCGACGGGTTCCAGATCGCGCAGAGCGACGGCAGCTACCTCATGCGCTCGCCATTCACACCGGGCGCACCGTCTGCGCTGGTGCCGGCGAATGCCGCGGCATACTGGAGCGCAGCCGTGGGCGTGATGGCGGCAGGCGGGCTCGATCCGCAGATCGCAGGATACCTGAACCAGATCGCGCCGCTCGCGGCAGGAGCCGTCGGTACGGCGTTCCTGGACCCTGCGACGGGGAACGTCGTAGCGGCCCCGCCGTTCGCTGAGATCGACCCGGTCCGCGAGTCCACGACGACGTCGATCGAGGGCGGCTATCGCGGCGTCATCTCGAACCGGCTGCTGCTGGCCGCGGACGTGTGGTGGGCGCGCAAGGAGAACCTGGTCACCCCGCTCACGCCTGTGACACCGCTGGTTCTGCTCGATGGCACGTCCACCGTACAGTTCCTGGTGCCGCGGCTCATGCAGGACCTGGGCATGTCACAGGAGGTAGCCACCGCGACTGCATTGCAGCTGGCAGGAAGCGCGACATCGCCGGGGCTGGCCACGATCCCGGTCGGCGTCGTGTCGTCGGCGGACATCAACGCGAACGGCCCGCAGCTCCTGACCACGTACTACAACGTCGATGACGAGCTGGACTACTACGGCCTGGACCTGACGGCGCAGTACCTGTTCACGGACGCGTTCTCGCTCGGCGGCACGCTGTCACTCGTCAACGACAACGTGTTCGAGACCTCGCGCGGCGAGAGCATCACGCTGAATGCGCCGCAGACGAAGGGTAACGTCACCGGTACGTACCGGAACCTCGGTCTCGGCCTCTCGACGGAGCTGCGCGTGCGGTTCAACGACGAGTTCCCGGTGCGCTCCGGTGTCTACAACGCGACCGCGTGCATCGAGCCGGACATTCCGGGCACGGAGCCGTGCGTCGACAGCTTCACGCTGCTCGATCTGACCGCGTCCTATGAGATCCCGACGATGCGCGGTGCGGCCGTGCAGTTGAGCGTGATGAACCTGCTCGACGAGGAATACCGCAGCTTCCCGGGCGTGCCGAACGTCGGGCGACTGGCGATCCTGCGGCTGAAGTACTCGTTCGGACACTAAGGGCGCGCGCCCTGCGGCGCTTGCGAGGACGGAAGGGGGTCCGGCGGTGGTTCGCCGGCCCCCTTTTTTCCGGCCTTCCTGTTCACCCGAAGCGCGCAGAGGGGACGGAGAGACGTTACGACGACCTCAGGATCTGGCGAAGGCCGGATCCCTGAATCGCGCGATGGATCCCTGCGGCTCCCTACGCCCGCGGCGCAAGCAGCTCGCGCGCGTGCTCGAGCGACGTCTCGCTCTCCGGGTCGCCGCCCAGCAGGCGAGCGAGCTCGGCGACGCGCGCGTCCCCGTCGAGCTCTTCGACGGTCGTCGTGGAGCGGCCGTCGCGGTCGCTCTTCAGGACGAGCAGGTGGTGCTGTGCGCGCGACGCGATCTGCGGCAGGTGCGTGATGACGAACACCTGCCGGTCGCGGGCGACGTCGCGCAGCTTGTCGCCGACGGCGTGCGCGACGCGGCCGCCGATGCCGGCATCGACCTCGTCGAACACGAGGGTGGGCACGTCGTCGAGTCCGGCGAGGATGGTCTTGAGGGCGAGCATGACGCGGGAGAGCTCGCCGCCGGAAGCGATGCGGGCGAGGGAGCGCGGCTCGAAGCCTTTATTGAGGGCAATGCGGAACTCGACGTCCTCGGCGCCGTGCGGCGAGGGCTCCTCGAGGTGCTCGAGCACGACGTCCATGCTGCCGCCCTTCATGCCGAGCTGCGGCAGGATCGCGCCGACCGCCTTGCTGAGCCTGCGGGCTGCGCGTGCGCGGGCCGTGGACAGTTTTGCGGCGGTCTGCACGAAACTCGTGCGTGCGCGGTCGGCCGCCTGCTCGAGCTGGCGGCGCTCGAACTCCGCGCGGTCGAGCGTATCGAGCTCCGCGCGTGCGCGCCGGCCGACCTCGATGACTTCGTCGATCGTGGCGCCGTACTTCAGCTTGAGGCGGTGAATGCGGTCGACGCGGCCGCGCAGGGAGTCGAGGCGCGCGGGGTCGCCCTCGATGGCCGTCGCATAGTCGCCCATGCGACGGCCGAGCTCCTCGACGTTGTAGAGTGCGGCGTCCAGCATCTCGTGCGCGTCCTGCTGGGCCGGGTCGATGCGGATGAGGTGCTCGAGTGTGCGGCGCAGCTCGCCGATGCGTGAGCTGAGCGACTCGTCGGCTGCGTACAGCGCGACGTGCAGGGAGCTCGACAGGCGGGCGAGCTCTTCCGCGTGCTCGAGCCGGCTCAGCTCCGCGTGCAGCTCCGCTTCCTCATCGGAGCGGAGACCGGCGCTCTCGATTTCCTCCGCCTGGAACCGCAGGAAGTCCTTGCGCTGTGCCGTCTCGCGGCGCCGGGTGTCGAGATCCTCGAGCTCCTGGAGCACGCTACGCCACGCGGCGTGTGCGGCTTCCACGGCAGTGGTCAGCTCGAGCGCGTCGCCGTAGGCGTCCAGGATCCTGCGCTGCTCGCTGCGCCGCAGCAGCGTCTGGTGCTCGTGCTGGCCGTGCAGGTCGACGAGCTGGCGGCCGATCTCGCCGACGAGTGCTGCGGTGCTGGCGGCGCCGTTGATCCATGCGCGATTGCGGCCTTCGGCGGCGACCTCGCGGCGCAGCATGAGCAGGCCGTCCTCCGGCTCGATGCCCTGCTCTGCCAGAGTGGCGACGAGTGCGGGATGGGAACCGAGATCGAACACGCCCTCGACGCTGGCGCGCTGCGCGCCGGTGCGCACGACGTCCGCCGATGCGCGCTCGCCGAGGAGCAGCGACAGGGCACCCACGATGATCGACTTCCCTGCACCGGTCTCGCCCGTGAGCGCGTTCAGGCCCGGTTCGAGACGCAGGGACAGGTTCTCGATGACGGCGAAGTTCAGGATGCGCAGCTCGATCAGCATGCTCAGCCGCGCCGCTTGTACTCGTCGTGCTCGAGGCCCCAGTGCAGCTTGCGGCGCAGGGTCGTGAAGAAGCTCTGCGATGCGAAGCGAACGAGCGGCACGGTCGACGTCCCGCGCCGCACGACGAGCCGGTCGGCGGGATGCAGACCGACACCGTCCTGGCCATCGACGGTCAGGATCAGCTCTTCACTCGGGGAGAGCACCTCGACGGTGATCTCGACGGTGGCGGGCAGCACGAGCGGCCGGAGTACGAGCGTGTGGGGGCAGATCGGCGTGGCGAGGATGCAGTCGACGGCCGGGTGCACGACCGGTCCGGCGGCGGACAGCGAGTACGCGGTGGAACCGGTCGGCGTGGACAGGATGATGCCGTCGGCGGTGTAGGTCGCGACTTCCTGCAGGTCGGGACCGACGTGCACGGCGAGGCGGATGACGCGCGCGAAGCCGCCCTTGTGGAGCACAGCGTCGTTCAGTGCGAGGTACGAGGGTCCGGGCACACCGGAGCTGTTCACGACGCGGGCATCGAGGGTGAAGCGCTCGTCAAGCCAGTAGTCGCCGGCGAAGACGCGCGGCAGTGCGCTCTCCAGCTCCTGCGGCGTGATCGACGTGAGGAACCCGAGGTAGCCGAGGTTGACACCGAGCACGGGGACATTGCGGGGTGCGACCATGCGGGCGCCGCGCAGGAGTGTGCCGTCGCCGCCGAGCGTGACGAGCAGGTCGACCGCCTCGGGCACGAACTCGGTGGCGCCGGGGAGCCGGTCGAGCAGCCTGCCCTCGGCGCTGATCTCGAGATCGCGCGCGCTCAGCTCGCGCAGCAGGACATCGAGCGATGTGTCGAGTCCGGCGGCCTGAGCAGGACCGATGATGCCGACGCGACGGAAGCGGGGCGCCTTGCCGGCCATCAGGCCGTCGATCGGACCGGATTGATGTGAGCGGCGGCGGCAACCTCGCGGACGCGGCCGACGATGCCGTCGACGTCGAGGCCAACGGCCGCGAGCTGTTCCGCGCGCGACGCGTGATCGACGATGCAGTCCGGCACGCCCATGATCTCGTGAATGAGCGCGTGCGTGCGCCGGTGCGGCTCGAGCGCGTTTGCGAGTGCAGCGCCGAAGCCGTTCACGACCGTGCCCTCTTCGATCGACACGACTGCGCGGTGCCGCTCGGCGACCCATGCGAGCGTGCGCTCGTCCATGGGCTTGAGGAAGCGGCAGTTCACGACCGTCGCATCGATGCCATCGGCGACCAGGCGCTCGGCCGCTGCGAGTGCCGGCATGACCATGGTGCCGACGGCGAGGAGTGCGACGTCGCTGCCGCGCCGCAGCGTCTCCCACGTGCCGAGCTCGACTGCCGGAATCTCGGCAAGCGGCGGAACCGGTGCGGGCACGGTGTCGCGCGGGTAGCGCAGCGAGAACGGCAGGTCGGTCTCGACGCCGAGGCGCAACAGCGCGAGCATCTCGGCGCCGTCCTTCGGCGCCGTGACCACCATGTTCGGGACCGCGAGCAGGTACGCGATGTCGTAGAGACCCATGTGGGTGGGCCCGTCATTGCCGACGAGACCGGCCCGGTCCATCGCGAAGACGACCGGCAGCTTCTGGATCGCGACGTCGTGGATGATCGAGTCGTACGCGCGCTGCAGGAACGTCGAGTAGATCGCGACGACCGGGCGAATGCCTTCGGTCGCGAGGCCGGCCGCGAACGTGACGCCGTGGCCTTCCGCGATGCCGACATCGAAGTAGCGCTCCGGATACGCGTCACCGAACGCGCCCGTGCCGGTACCGCTCGGCATCGCCGCGGTGATCACGACCACGTCGTTGCGCTGCTCGCCCAGCTCGACGAGGCCCTTGCCGAACGCGCTCGTGTATGCGGGCGTTGCCGTCTTCTTCTTCGGCATCTCGCCGCTGATCTTGTCGAACGGCGTGGCACCATGCCAGACGACGGGGTTCTGCTCGGCCAGCGCGAAGCCCTTCCCCTTTTTTGTCAGCACGTGCACGAGGCGCGGACCGTCCCACTTGCGCACTTCGCGGAACGTGTCGACGAGCGTGTCGAGGTCGTGGCCGTCGATGGGACCGACGTAGCGGAAGCCGAGCTCCTCGAAGAGCATGCCGGGCGTAAAGAAGCTCTTCGCGCCTTCCTCCATCTTGAGCACGATCTGCTCGAGCTTGTCCTTGAGGCCGCCGTCCGCACCGCGCTGCAGGAAGCCCTTCACCTCGTCGCGCACGCGGTTGTAGACCGGGTTCGTGATGATGCCGGTCAGGTACTTGTGCATGGCGCCGACGTTCGGCGAGATCGACATCTCGTTGTCGTTCAGCACGACGATGAGATCGCGGTCGGTGTCGCCGGCATTGTTCAGGGCCTCGTAGGCGATGCCGCTCGTCATCGCGCCATCGCCGATGATTGCGACCACCTCGAAGTCCTCGCCCTTCAGGTCACGCGCAGTGGCGATGCCGAGGCCGGCCGAGATCGACGTCGCGGCGTGGCCGGCACCAAACACGTCGTACTCCGACTCGCGGCGCGCGAGGAAGCCGGACGGGCCGTCCTTCGAGCGGATGCGCGCGAACGCCTCGTTGCGACCGGTCAGGATCTTGTGCGGGTAGCCTTGGTGACCGACGTCCCAGATCAGCCTGTCGGCGGGCGTGTCGAACACGTAGTGCAGCGCGATCGTCAGCTCGACCACGCCCAGGCCAGGCGCGAAATGGCCGCCGACCTTGCTGATCACGTCGACCATCCGTTCGCGCACGGCGGTGGCGACGGCGGGCAGCTGCTCGCGGTCGAGCAGCCGCAGCTCGGCGGGGGAAAACAGGCTCTCCAGAATCGACACGGCTCCTCCTCGAAATCCCGCAGCGGCGCGTCCGGCGCCGTGAACCTCGCAATATAGCTAGCGGTCCCGCTCCACGGCGAATGAGACCAGCCCGTCGAGCAGCGAATCCTCGACCCCGGCGTGACGAAGGGCGCCACGCGCGCTGGCAGCCGCCGCGCGCGCCCGGGCGCGGGCCTCCTCCAGCCCGAGCAGCGCCGGAAACGTCGCCTTGCCGTGTGCCCGGTCCTTGCCCGCCGTTTTTCCCAGCACCGCCTCACTCGCGGTCTCGTCCAGCACGTCATCGTGGATCTGGAACGCCAGTCCCAGCGCCGTCCCGGCGTCGCGGAAATGAGCGACGATCCGCTCCTCGGCGCCGGCGGCGAGCGCCCCCATCGCGAGCGCCGCTTCCATCAGCGCGCCGGTTTTGCGGCGGTGCATCGTCTCCAGCTCATCAATGCTGCCGGCCGTGGCTTCCGCGTCCAGATCCAGCCACTGGCCGCCGACCATCCCGGCCGCGCCGGCGGCACGGCCGAGCTCGCGCGCGAGTGCCACACGCGTCCCGGCCGGCAGCGCGAGCGCCGCTGTCGCGTGCCTGAGCTGCGTGAACGCCAGCGGGATCATGAATGCGCCCGCGACCGTGGCGGTTCGGACGTCGAATGCGCGATGCGTGGTCGGCCGGCCGCGGCGCAGCTCGTCATCGTCCATGCACGGCAGGTCGTCGTGCACGAGGGAGTACGTGTGGATGATCTCGAGAGCGGCGGCGAGGTCGTGGATGCGGGTATCCGGCGCGGGGCCCTGGAGGGCGCGGTACGCCGCGACGCAGAGGATCGGCCGGAGTCGCTTGCCGTCACCCGCCAGTGCGTAGCGGACCGGCCCGGCGAGGGACTCCGGTACACCGACGAGCAGGGTTGCGGCCGCGCGTTCGAGTGCTGCGTCCGCCGCCGCTCGCACCGTGACCGCGTGCGCGAGCGTGCCGCTCATTCCTCCGGCAGCGGCTCGGTCGTGAGCGTGCCGTCCGCCTCCTCGAGCAGCCGATCGACGCGCAGCTCCGCGGACTGGAGCATGCCGCGCACGTCGCGCAGGTGGGCGATGCCCTCCTCGAACAGCTGGAGCGCATCGTCGAGCTCGAGCTCCTCGCGCTCCAGGCCGGCAACGATCTCCTCGAGACGCGCGATCCGCTTCTCGATACCGCCGCGCTCGCCGGGCTCAGCCATCGGCGGCCTCGGGCAGCTCGACGGTGCGCGTGGTCGATACGGCGCATTCCACGACACCGTCTGCGACACGGAGCGAGAACGGTGCGCCGGGCGCGAACGCCGACGCAGAGCGCAGGATGCGGCCGCTCGGTGCGAGCGGCACGGCATAGCCGCGGCGCAGCGCTGCGAGCGGCGAGAGGGCGTCGAGCATCTCGGCACAGCGCTGTGCGCGCTCCCGGCGAGCCTCGATCGCCGCGGACATGGCAGCTTCCAGGCCCGCGCCCAGGTCATCGACCGTTCGCCGCGTCGCGCTCAGGCGGCGGTCGAGCGAGCGCTCCAGGCGCAGCTGCAGCGCATCGCCGTCGCGCGCGAGCGAGGCACGGTCGGGCACCGCGCGTTCCGCCGCTGCACTCGGCGTAGGTGCGCGGCAGTCAGCGACGAGGTCCGCGATGGTGACGTCCACCTCGTGCCCCACCGCGCTGATGACGGGAACGCTGCAGCGCAGGATGGCGCGCGCGACAGACTCCTCGTTGAACGCCCACAGGTCCTCCGCCGAGCCGCCCCCGCGACCGACGATGACGACGTCGGCCAGGCCGGAACGATCCAGCATGTGCAGCGCGCGCGCGATGTCCGCACCGGCGCCCTGCCCCTGCACGCGCGCCGGTGCAACGACCACGCGCGTCCAGGGCGCGCGCCGCTCGATCACGTGGAGGATGTCATGCAGTGCTGCGCCGGACCGGGACGTGACGATGCCGATGACGGACGGGTGCGCCGGCAGCGGCCGCTTCCGCTCCGGTGCGAGCAGCCCCTCGGCTTCCAGGCGCCTGCGCAGCTTCTCGAACGCGAGCCGCCACAGGCCGTCGCGCCCGCCCGCCTCGAGCTCGCGCACTGCGAGCTGGAACTCGCCGCGCTTCTCGTACAGCGTCAGCGTACCGAACGCCCGCACTTCCATCCCCTCGTCCGGATCCGCGGGCAGCCGTACCGCATCGCGCGACCACATCACGCAGCGGATCTGCGCGCCGGCGTCGCGCAGCGTGAAGTAGCAATGACCGGACGGGTAGCGCTTCCAGCCCGTCACTTCGCCGCGCAGGAAGATCGGCGGCAGCGCACCCTCGATCACGCTGCGCGCGAATGCGTTCAGTGTCGAAGGCGTATAGTCGGCGTCCTCGCCGGCGTTCGCGAGCGACCACGCGGCGCCCTTGCGGACGTATGCGCGGCGGGGCGGCCGGCCGCTGCCACCGCCCTCGAAGAGGTCGTAACCCATCAGCCAGAAACGCCTGCAGCTACAGCACTTGCACGCGCCGCGCGAAGTGTGTTCGAGAGCAGCATCGTGATCGTCATCGGACCGACTCCGCCGGGCACCGGCGTGACCGCCTCGGCAACCTGCATCGCCTCCTCGAAGTGGACGTCCCCGACCAGGCGGTAGCCGCGCTTCGCGCTCGCGTCCTCGACGCGATTGATGCCGACGTCGATCACGACAGCACCCGGCCGGATCATGTCACCGCGGATCATCTGTGGCCGGCCGACGGCCGCGATCAGGATGTCTGCCTGCCGCGTGATCGCGCCCAGGTCCGCCGTGCGCGAGTGCGCGACCGTCACGGTCGCATCGCCGCCGCGGCCGTTGCGCAGCAGCAGGAGCGCCATGGGCCGGCCGACGATCGTGGACCGGCCGACGACGACCGCGTGCCGGCCGCGCGTCTCGTAGCCGGAGCGTACGATCATCTCGATCACGCCGGCGGGCGTGCACGGTGCCAGCACGTCCGGATCACCGATCGCGAGACGGCCCGCGTTCACCGGATGAAAGCCGTCCACGTCCTTCCCGGGATCGATGGCGAGCAGCACCTTCTGCGCGTCGATGTGCTTCGGCACCGGCAGCTGGCACAGAATCCCGTGTACGCGCGGATCCGCGTTCAGTCCCTCGATGACGCCGAGCAGCTCGTCCTCCGGCGTGTCCTCCGGCAATGCGATGGTGCGCGAGTAGAACCCCGCCGCCTCGGCCGCACGCCCCTTCGAGCGCACGTACACTTCGCTCGCCGGGTCATTGCCGACGATCACGACCGCGAGCCCGGGCTGGATGCCGGTCTCCTGCTGGAACGCCGCCGCGTCAGACGCGATCTCCGCGCGGATCGTTTCACTCAGGGTGGTGCCGCTGATGAGGGTGGCCATCAATCTCTTCGTTGCGAGGCTAAGAGGCTAATTGGTGGAGCTGCCAATCACGAACATCAACATCGTTCACCACAGAGTCCACGGAGCGCACAGGAGCGTTCACCGTGGGACTCGGCAGGCGGCCGGCCGGGATGCTGCCGCGTTCTGGTTTCGTTCGCCGCCGGGCGCGTTACGGGCGGCCGGTCGCGCTCGCCGCCGGTCCCTCCCCCTACCGCGCGAAATCCACGGCCCTCGTCTCCCGGATGACCACCACCTTGATCTGCCCGGGATACTGCAGCTCGTCCTCGAGCTTGCGCGCGATCTGCTCGCTCAGGTCGGCCATCGTCGCGTCGTTCACGTTCTCGGGGTCGACGAGCACGCGGACCTCGCGGCCGGCCTGGATCGCAAAGCAGCGCTCGACGCCGGGGAACCCCACGGCGATCTGCTCGAGCTTCTCGAGCCGCTTCACGTAGGTCTCGAACATCTCGCGGCGGGCACCGGGGCGCGCACCGCTGATCGCGTCGCCGGCGGTGACGAGGAACGTCTCGGCGTAACGGTGCGGCTCCTCGTCGTGATGCGCCTTGATCGCGTTCAGCACCTGGTCGGGCTCGTTGTACTTCTTGCACAGGTTCCAGCCCAGCTCGACGTGCGTGCCCTCCTGCTCGTGCGTGAGCCCCTTGCCGACATCGTGAAGGAGGCCCATGCGCTTCGTGATCGTGGCGTCGAGCCCCATCTCCGCGGCCATGTTGCCGGCAACGCGGGCGACTTCCTTGGCGTGAAGCAGCTGATTCTGCCCGTAGGAGGTGCGGAACTTCAGGCGGCCGAGCACCTTGATGATCTCGGGATGGACGCCGTGGACGCCCAGCTCGTAGCACGCCTCCTCGGCGGCCTGGATCATCCCCTCCTCCACCTCCTTCTTGCTCTTCTCGACGACCTCCTCGATGCGGCCCGGATGGATGCGGCCGTCGGCGACGAGCTTCTCGAGCGCGAGCCGCGCCGTCTCGCGCCGGACTGGATCGAAGCCGGACAGGATCACGGCTTCCGGCGTATCGTCGATGATCACGTCGATGCCGGTCGCCTGCTCGAACGCGCGGATGTTGCGCCCCTCGCGGCCGATGATCCGGCCCTTCCTCTCGTCCGACGGCAGGCTGACGACCGAGACGGTGCTCTCGGCGGTGTGGTCGGCGGCGATCCGCTGAATGGCGAGCGAGACGATGTTGCGCGCCTCGCGCTCGGCATCCCGCTTCGCGTTCTCCTTGATCTCGCGGATCGAGTTCGCTGCGCGCGCCCGCGCCTCCTCCTCCAGCCCCTGCATCAGCCGCTTGAGCGCATCCTCGGAGCTCAGGCCCGCCAGCGCCTCCAGCTTCGCGCCCGCCTCGTACTGCATCCGCTGCGTCTCCGCGTGCTGCTCGGCGAGCTCGGCGGCCCGCGCCTCGACGCCCTGCTCCCGCTCACCGACCTGCCGCTCCTTCGCCTCCAGCAGATCGTACTTCCTGTCCAGCGACGAGCGACGCTCCTCGACCCGCTGCTCGGCGCGCTCGAGATCCTCGCGCCTGCGGGCCTCCTCGCGCTCCCATTCCTCGCGCGCGCGGAACGCCTCCTCCTTCCCTGCCAGCTCGGCGTCGCGCCGGGTGCGCTCCGCGTCGGCGTTCGCCTCCTCGAGGATGCGGGCCGCGACGGATTCGGCATCAGCACTACGCCGTTGCAGACGCGTACGCTCG
>CAYSGF010000113.1:0-4479 GCA_964430275.1 uncultured Gemmatimonadaceae bacterium | reverse complement strand
AGGATGCGTGCTCCTCCCCATGGCTTATCGCAGCTTGCCACGTCCTTCCTCGCCTGTCCGCGCCTAGGCATCCCCCGTGCGCCCTTACTGCGCTTGACCAGTTCCGTCCTCGTGACGTACCCGCCGGCCCGCAGCACCACTCCGAAGAGCAGTACCACGAACCACCGGCAACGACCACACACAACGGACCAGTCACACCTCAACTCACTTACCACCTAGGTGCTTGCTTCCACTTCACCCAAATTGTCAAAAAACCGTCGCCGCATTTGCTTCGCGGCGAGCAGAGAAAGATACTGCGTCTCCATTCGCCGTCAAGACCCGTCCGCACCCCTTCCGGGTACGTTCCGGACGCGGCGCGGACCGTGAACGTAACGGCACTGCCGGCAGTGGTGAAGCCCCTGAACGGTGCGCACGGACAGGGCTGCGTCGCCCCACATAAACCGGCCCCGGATGACGCGAGGTGTCAGTGAAACGAAGGCAGGCAGTCGCACGCGTAAGCCGTCGCGGCGCGGCGCGCTGGCACGAGCGGCAGCACCCCTGGATCTACCGCAGCGACGTCGCGGAGCCCCCGGCTGGCGAAGCGGGTGCGGTGACGGTGATCGACGAGCGGGGTGCGCCGATCGGCATGGCGCTCTGGAGTCCCACGTCCACCATCTCGCTGCGCATGCTGACGCACGAGGAGCGCGCCATCGACGACAGTTTCTGGCACGAGCGGATCGCCGCCGCCGTCGCGTACCGCGAGCACCATCAGCCGGACGCGAGTGCGTACCGGCTGGTGCACGGCGAGGGGGACGGGCTGCCGTCGCTGGTCGTGGACCGGTACGAGGACTGGCTCGTCATGCAGCTGCTCTCGGCCGGCCTCGAGCGGTACCGGGACGCCGTGCTTGCGGCGCTGCGCGAGCTCGTGCAGCCATCGGGCATCCTGGCCCGCAACGACGTCGCGGTCCGTGACCATGAGCGTTTGCCTCGCTCGGTCGAGCTGCTTCACGGGAGCGTGCCGGAGGAAATCGAGGTACGTGAGAACGACGTCGTCTACAGTGCGGCGCCGTGGACCGGCCAGAAGACCGGCGCGTTCCTCGACCAGCGGGAGAACCGCGCGCGCGCCGCCGAGCTTGCGCGCGGGCGCGCGCTCGACTGCTTCTCCTATCACGGCTCTTTTGCATTGCACCTGGCCACCCGCGCCGACGAGGTGATCGCGGTCGACTCCTCGGCCGAGGCGCTCGAGCGGGCCGGCGCCAATGCGCGCCGCAACGGCTTCGCTGTCGGCGACGAACCCGCGGCCGACACCCGGCGCGGCCGCATCCGCTGCATCGAGGCCAACGTGTTCGACTTCCTGCGTGCGGAAGAGAGCGCAGGCGCCCGCTACGACACGATCGTCCTCGATCCGCCGGCGTTCGCGAAACGAAAGGACGCCGTCGAGCGCGCACTGCGCGGCTACAAGGAGATCAACCTCCGCGCCATGCGCATCCTCGCCCCCGGTGGCACGCTGCTCACGTTCACCTGCTCCCATCACGTGAGTGAGCCCGCGTTTCGCACCATGCTCGACGCAGCCGCCGCCGACGCCGGCCGGCCCATGCGCTGTATCGAGGCGCGCGGCCAGGCAAGCGACCATCCCGTCATCGTGCAGATCCCCGAGACCGGCTACCTGAAAGGCGCAGTGTTGCAGGCCCTGTGAATCGCATTCCGAATTCCGCATTCCGCATTCCGAATTCCGCATTCCGAATTCCGCACTCCGAATTCCGCATTCCGCACTCCGTACTCCGCATTCCGGAGGGCGGCGCAGCCGCCCTCCTCAAATCCCCCCGCGATCGAGGAACTCGCCGACGTCGTCGCGCGAGAGGGCGTAGTCGCCGAGACGGCCCTGCCAGTCGCCGTGCCAGTCGGAGCCGCCGGTAACGAGCAGTCGGGCGGCGCGTGCAGCGCCTTCCATGCGCAGTGCATCGGCTGGGAGCACGCGCGGACGGAAGCATTCGACGCCGTCGAGGCCGAGCGGGCGCAGGCGCGGCAGGTCGCGCTCGAACAGGTCGGGGCGCGGGTGTGCCCAGACGGCGATGCCGCCGCTTTCATGGATGAGATCGATGGCGGCGGCGGCATCGAGCAGCTGCGCGGGCAGAAACGCGGGCGCGTCATTGCCGATGTAGCGGTCGAATGCCTCTGCATGCGACTGCACGTAGCCGCGCTGCACGAGTGCGCGCGCGAGGTGAGGACGCCCGAGGGATTCGGGCGCAGGACCGGCAGCGGCCAGGACCTCGTCGTATGCGACGCGCACGCCGATCTCGTCCAGCCGTCCGATCATCCGGCGCATCCGCTCGCGCCGGTAGGTCGAGGCGTCATTCGCGTAGGCGGCCAGGCGCGGATGGGCAGGATCGATGAAGTAGCCGAGAATGTGGACCTCGCTGCTGTCGATCGACGAGGAGACCTCGATGCCGGGAATGACGTGGACCGCACCGGGCGCCGCGGCCTGCGCGGCGGCAACACCGGCCGCGGTGTCGTGATCCGTGAGTGCGACGACATGCAGCCCGCCTGCGCGGGCTGCCGAGATGAGTGCGCCCGGCGAGAGCGAGCCGTCGGACGCAGTGGAGTGAAGATGCAGATCGATGCGCACGTATGATCCCGTCAGCCGTTCATCCGGCAGTGATCCTGTAGAATACGGGCACCGGCCCCACGGCGAAATCGCCGCGGGGCCGGCGCAGCACAGTGTCGCCTGTCAGTTCGAGCGGACCCGGCGTGGCATCCGGTAGACGAGCCCGGCGCCGAACGTGTTCGGATAGAAGTCGAAGGAGGTGTCGAAGTCCGGCCCCAGCGCGAATGTGTACCCGACCTTGGCCGCAAGGGACTCCGTCAGGTCGATGTCGGTACCGATGTCGATCGCGAAGCTGAAGTCCGTCTCCGTCTCTTCTTCATCACCGAACTCGATCGCGACCAGGTCGAAGGCCGCTCGCGGGTGCACGTACGGCTGGAAGCGCTCGCCCAGGTACGTGCCGACCGACACGCCGAGCGGAATCCGCAGTGCGGTCACGTCATCGTCGAAGCCGGCGCCGAACCCGAGAACCCAGGTTGCGTTCAGCGGATACGTACCGAGCGGGAGCGCGCCGTAAAACTCGGCACCGAGCAGGATCGAGCGGTTGCCTTCCACGCCGCCGATGCCGCCGCGCACGCCCAGGTTCAGGTTGCCTTCCTGGCGCCAGATCGCCTGCACGCCGACATCCCCCTCGTCACCCTCCGGCACTGTCACGAACAACCCCAGGTCCTCGCCCGGCCGCGGTGCGAAGAACGTGGGGGAATCCCATGCCTGCGCCGCCGCGGGCGCCGCAGCAACCATCAGGGAAAGGGCGGCGGCTCCGAGTGTTCCATGTATTCGCATGAGTGTCTCCTGTTTCGAAGTTTCGCGCGTCGGCACGCAAGAACATTGCCCACTGGGGAACAACCACGGAACAGTTGCGCGAAAAGAAAGCGCCGGCAACACATCGTCGCCGGCGCCATTGTTTCAATGCGAATTGAGTCAGGTCGTGGTCGTGCCCGCACTCTCGCTGAGCACCGTGACCACATCGTCGGCCACCTGCATGAAGCCGCCCGCAACGTGGAAGCGCTGTTCGCTGCCGGCGTTCTGCACACGCAGCTCGCCTTCGCCGAGCAGGATCACGAGCGGTGCGTGGCCGCGCAGGATGCCGATCTCGCCGTCCCACGCGGGTGCCACGACCATGTCGGCCGTGCCCTCGTAGACGGTCCGCTCGGGACTGATGACGGAGACGGTGAGCTGACTCGCCATGATCAGACGCTCACGCCCATCTGCTTCGCCTGCTCGATGACGTCCTCGATGCCGCCGACCATGTAGAACGCCTGCTCGGGCAGGTGGTCGAACTCGCCCGAGACCACGCGCTCGAAGGACTCGACGGTCTCACCGAGCTTGACGTACTTGCCTTCACGGCCGGTGAACTGCGACGCGACGAAGAACGGCTGCGACAGGAAGCGCTGGATGCGGCGCGCGCGGCCGACCAGGATCTTGTCGTCCTCGGACAGCTCGTCCATGCCGAGAATCGCGATGATGTCCTGCAGCTCCTTGTAACGCTGCAGGATGCGCTGTACTTCCGTTGCGACGTTGTAGTGGCGCTCGCCGATGAACTGCGGATCGAGGATGCGCGACGTCGAGTCCAGCGGATCGACGGCGGGGTAGATGCCGATTTCCGTGAGCGCGCGCGTGAGCACGGTCGTCGCGTCCAGGTGTGCGAACGCGGTGGCAGGCGCCGGGTCGGTGAGATCGTCGGCGGGCACATAGATCGCTTGCACCGACGTGATCGAGCCCTTCTTGGTGGTCGTGATGCGCTCCTGCAGCTCACCGAGGTCGGTGGACAGGGTTGGCTGATAGCCGACGGCAGAGGGCATGCGGCCGAGCAACGCCGACACTTCCGAGTTCGCCTGCGTGAAGCGGAAGATGTTGTCGATGAAGAGCAACACGTCCTTCCCTTCCTCATCGCGGAA
>CAYSGF010000112.1:0-9687 GCA_964430275.1 uncultured Gemmatimonadaceae bacterium | reverse complement strand
GACGCGATGACCTCCAGTGCCGTGGCGGCATCCGTTGCCCGTATGCCGATCAGCACGCGATCCGCCGTGACGTAATCGTGAATCCGCATTCGCCTTCCGTGGCTGCACCTCGTTTTCACGGCGAAGGGTAGAGCGCCGTCGGCAAGGGTGTCAAGCAAGCGATGTCGCAGCAAGGCCGCCATTTGACGCCCTTTCCAGGCGTCCGGTATGTTCGTTGCGACGGCGCGGCGCGACTGCGCCCGGCACGGGACAGCACGGGCAACGAGGGGGAGTGAATGCCGAAATTCGTGGTCGAGGGGGGGCGGCCGCTGCGCGGAGAGATCCGGCCGGCGGGCAACAAGAACGCTGCCCTGCCGATCATCGCCGCGACGCTGCTGACAGAGGAAGAAGTCATCCTCGAGAATGTGCCGGCGATCCGCGACGTCCGCACACTGCTCGAGCTGCTCGGCCGACTCGGTGCCGAGACGGAATGGATCGACACGAACACGGTCCGGATCCAGGCGAAGGAGGTGCGGGCGTCGGCGATCGAGGCGAGCATGGCGGCGCGCATCCGCGCGTCGATCCTGCTCGCCGGACCGATGCTTGCGCGCGCAGGGCGCATGACCCTGCCGCCGCCAGGCGGCGACGTGATCGGTCGGCGTCGCGTCGACACGCACTTTCTCGCGCTTTCGCGGCTGGGCGCCCAGGTCGAGTCGGACGACGGCTACTCGCTGTCGACCAAGGGACTGAAGGGTGCGGAGATCTTCCTGGACGAGCCGAGCGTGACGGCTACGGAAAACGCCGTCATGGCGGCGGTCATGGCGAAGGGGCACACGCGGATCCGCAATGCCGCCGCGGAACCGCACGTCCAGGACCTGTGCAACATGCTCGTCCAGTTCGGTGCGAAGATTTCCGGCATCGGCACGGGCGTGCTCGAGTTCGAGGGCGTGGATCGCCTGGGCGGCGGTCGCTTCAAGGTCGGCAGTGACCACATCGAAGTGGGCAGCTTCATCGGCCTGGCTGCGGTCACGGGCGGCGAGCTGCTGATCAAGGATGCGGCGCTCCAGCATCTCGACTCGACGCTGCTCGGCTTCGAGCGCATGGGTATCCGGTGCGAGGCGCGCGGCGAGGACCTGTTCGTGCCAGAGGACCAGGACCGGGTCGTGCGGATGGACCTGGGCGGGCACATCCCGAAGATCGACGACGGCCCGTGGCCGGCGTTCCCCGCGGACCTCACGTCCATCGCGCTCGTCGTCGCGACGCAGTGCCGCGGCACGATCCTGATCCACGAGAAGATGTTCGAGTCCCGCATGTTCTTCGCAGACAAGGTCATCGGCATGGGTGCGCGCATCGTGCTGTGCGATCCGCACCGCGCCGTGGTCATTGGCCCGTCGCGTCTGCATGCCGCAGTGGTTGAGAGTCCGGATATCCGCGCCGGCATGGCTCTCCTCATTGCCGCACTCGGCGCCGACGGTGAGAGTCACATTTACAACATCCAGCAGATCGAGCGCGGATACGAGAACATCGACGACCGGCTGCGTGCGCTCGGCGCGAGCATCGAGCGCGCCGACTCGCGCACGGACGAGTAGCCGCGCAACAGCGGGAGGCGGACATGACGAACCAGGAACGGCGACCGAACGACCTTGGCGACAACCTTCGTGAAGGGGTTCGCACGGTGGCGGGCATCCTCGGCGCCCTCAAGGACGCGGTCGAGGAATCGTTCGACGAGCTTCGCCAGCGCGGCGACCTCTCGCCGGAGCGGGCACGGGAAGCCGCCCGCTCGACGGTGCAGCGGGCGCAGGAGGAAATGGAAGGACTGCGCGACCGACTCGACTTCGTATCGCGGCGGGAACTCGATGCACTGCGCGAGGAAGTCGACGCGCTGCGCGCCGACGTCGCCACGCTGAAGTTGCAGCTCGACAGCCACGCGCGCACGCCAGGCCACACCGGCACGCCCGGCGGGAGCGGGCGCGGCGAGCCGGGTCCGGGCGGCGCAACGAATCCCGGCGGGTTTCCGGTCGACGGCGCTTGAGCCGAACGATCCGCGAGCGCCGGGTCGCCGGTGCAGTTCCGCTGTTCGTCCACGGGGAATGGGAGGAGCGATTCCCCTTTCTCGTGCAGGGTACGACGGGCCGAGGCGACGACGATTTCGACCTCGGCCTGTTCCGCGAAGTCCCTGTCGGCATCGCGCTCGAGCGGTGGCGGCTGCTGCGCCGCGCGACCGGCATGCCGACCGCGGTCCATACCCGCCAGGTCCACGGCGCCGACCTCGTGGAGCACGCCGCCCCGCCGCCCGGGCTCCTGATCGCCGATGATGCCGACGGACACGTGGCAACCACGCCAGGTGTCCTGCTCACGATATCGATCGCGGACTGCGTGCCGATCCTCATCGTTGCACCCGCGAAGCCGGCGGTGGCAGCGCTGCACGCAGGATGGCGCGGAGCGGCTGCCGGCATTCTCGAGCGAGGCGTTCAGGCACTTGCTGCACGCGGCGCCGCACCATCATCACTATGGCTGCATCTCGGTCCGGCGATCTGCGGCCGCTGCTACGAAGTCGGTCCGGAGGTGCACGAGGCGCTCGGCCTGCCGCGCCCCGACACGAACACGCCCGTGGACCTGCGGGCGGTGCTGGCGGAGCGGGCCACTGCCGCTGGTGTGCCAGCGCGGCACGTGACCTCGTCCGCATGGTGCACGCGCTGCGACGGCGGGGAGTTCTTTTCCCATCGCGGCGGCAGTGGCGGACGTCAGATGGCAGTGATCGGCATGCGTGCTCGATAGCCCGTCGCTTGCAGCAGCCACCGCCAGGCGGATACGATTCCGCGGTGACTGGACCCGTGCGCGTGGGACTGTGCGCGACGTGCGTGCACCGGAGCGTGATCCGCACCCGTCGCGGCTCGACCTTCCTGTTGTGCGGACTGTCCCGCACCGACCCGCGCTTTCCCCGCTACCCGCGTCTGCCTGTGCTCGCATGCGACGGCTACGTGCCGGCGGCGGGGGAGCAGAACGAGGAGGACGAGCATGACTGAGCCCCTGTACGTCGCGCGCGCGAGCGTCGCGAAAGTCGCAGGCACACACCGCCGTCTCACGCTCGCCACCGGCGAGAGCTTCGAGGTGGGTGTGCACGGCCCGATCAAGGCGCACTACCGACTCGATGACGAGCGCAACCTGCCACTGCCCGTCGATTACATCGTGGCCGCGACCGGCGGCTGAATGCTGGGTACCTTGAATGGCGCGCTGGCAGCGCGCGGGATCGATCTGGCGCCCGAGGCGATCGGGGCGACAGTGGAGGGCACGAACGAGATCGTCGACGGCATGGTCACCCTGACCGCCATCCACGTACACTACACGCTGCGCATCCCCGCGGGCAGCCGCGAAGCCGTGGATCGTGCGCTGGCGCGGCATCGTGACAAGTGCCCGACCGCACACAGCCTGAAGGGTGCAGTCCGGGTCGAGTGGAGCGCAGACATCGACGAGGTCGCCTGAACCCTCAGGTACAGTCACGCGCCGCGCAGCCGCCTGGCCTTGATGGCGTTCCGGCATGTCGCTATATTCCGGTCTGCCGGGCCGTGGGGGCTGCGGCCGTTAAAGTGGGGGTGGGACCCCCACTTTTTTATTGAGATAGGCCCATGTCGGACGAGACGCTGGAAGGCGAGCTGGAGCAGCAGATCGAGGGGCTCGGCTACGAGCTCGTCGAGCTGGAGCGAGCGGGCTCGAAGACGCGGCCGATCCTGCGGGTGCGGATCGATGTACCGGGGGGCGCGCCGAAGGGTGCGGGCGTCACGGTCGAGGACTGCACGAAGGTCAGCCGGGCGCTGGAATCGTACCTGGAGTCGGAGGCCGGCGTACCGGAGCGCTACACGCTGGAGGTCTCATCGCCGGGGCTGGAGCGACCGCTCGTGCGGCCGCGCGATTTCGAGCGGTTCACCGGCGAGGAGATTGCGCTGCGCGGCAAGGGCGTACTGGCGGGACGGGCACGACGGCTGGAAGGCGAGTTGCTGGGCTGGAGCGAGCGCGGCGGGCAGGAGTATGTCCGGGTGCGCCTGATGGACGGGTCGGAAGTCGAGGTCGCCCGCGACGAGATCGCGCGGGCGCACCTGGTCTTCCGTTGGGAAGACCGACGCTGAACCGACGGTTCGGGGGACGAGAAGGAACGGGCTTATGGCTGACGCGACACAGGTGCTGGCAGCGTTCCGCGAGATGATCGCAAACAAGAATCTCTCGCGCGACGATCTGCACGATCTGATCAAGGACGGCATCATGGCCGCGCTGGCGCGGCGCTACGGTCCGAACGTCGAGGCGGAGATCCGCGTCGACGAGGAAGCGGGCGACATCAAGATCACGGTGTTGAAGGAAGTCGTGGCCGAGGTCGAGGACTCGTCGCGCGAAGTCTCGCTGGAAGAGGCGCAATGGGACGATCCGGAGTTCGAAGTCGGCGACGTGCAGGAGATCCCGGTCAATTTTCAGGATTTCGGCCGTAACGCCGTGATGGCGGCGAAGCAGCGGATCATTCAGCGGGTGCGTGAAGGCGAGCGCAACAAGATCCGTGATGAGTACGAGAGCCGCGTGGGCGAACTGCTGTCGGGGGAAGTGCAGCAGGTCGAGCGCGGCAAGATCGTCGTGATGCTGAACAAGTCGCGCGACGCCGAGGCGATCATCCCGTGGAAGGAGCAGAACCCGCGCGAGCGGTTCCGTCAGGGAGAGCCGATCCGCGCGGTGTTGAAGAAGGTGGAGGAGACGCCCAAGGGGCCGCGTCTCATTCTGTCGCGCGCCGCGCCCGAATTCGTTGCCGCACTCTTCAAGCTCGAGGTGCCCGAGATCTACCAGGGCATCGTGGAGGTGAAGGGCATCGCGCGCGAAGTGGGTGGGCGCACGAAGCTGGCAGTCACGTCGCGCGACGAGTCGATCGATCCGGTCGGTGCGTGCGTCGGCCTCAAGGGCTCGCGCGTGCAGGCCGTGGTGAGCGAGCTGGGCGGAGAGCGGATCGACATCGTACCATGGCATCCGGATCCGGAGATCTATGCGCGCCGTGCGCTCGCGCCGGCCAAGGTCGCGAAGGTGCTCGGTGAGTCGGGACGGCGCGTGATCACGGCGATCGTCGACGAGGATCAGCTGTCGCTGGCGATCGGGCGCAACGGTCAGAACGTTCGCCTCGCCAGCCAGCTGATCGGCTGGCAGATCGATCTGTACGGCAGTCGCGAATGGCTCGAGCGGGGTGCCGATGCGGCGCTGTTCGGCGGCGGCGAGCCGGAGTACGAGGTGGCCGACTTCCCGATCCGGGAGCTCGATCTGCCCGTGCCGACGCTGGCGGCTCTGGAATCCGCCGGATATACTAGCTTTCTCGATATCATCGATCTGGAGCGTGACGACCTGCTGCGCATTCCCGGCATCACCGGTGAGGATGCGGACAGGGTGCTCGGACTGATCGAAACGCTGACCGTGGAGGACGCGAGCGAGGATGGCGCGGCCGCCGCGGGCGGGCCGTCGGAAGCGGAGCTGGCGGAGGCGCGCGAGTTTGCGGCCGATATCCTCGGCCTGCCGCTGCCGAAGGGGACGCGCGGCGCGGCCGCGCCGCCGAGTACGACGGAACGCAGCGACACGGGGGATGCGCGCGAATGAGGCGGCGCTGCGCCTGCTCGGCCTGGCGGCCCGGGCAGGCGCGGTTCTTTCCGGTACGGAGCGGGTACGAGACGCCGCGCGGGCCGGTACCCTGCAGTTCGTGGTGGTTGCTGGCGACATCAGCGCGAACACGCGTGACAAGTTGATTCCGCTCTTCGAGGCGAATGGCGTCCGCTACCAGGAGGTAGGGACGCGGGCCGATCTCGGGGACGCGGTGGGCCGCCCACCGGCCAGTGCCGTCGGCATCACGGATGCCGGGTTCGCGCGCCGCGTCGCGGGCCTGCTGGAGTGAGACACGGGTCGTAGAAGGGTTCGAGCAGCAATCGTCGAGGTGGTGTGATGCGCGTATACGAAGTAGCACGAGAATTCAAGATCGAGCCCGAGAAGCTGATCACGCTTCTGCGGGGTCTCGGCGCATCGGTACGGAGTGAAGCCTCCACCGTAGACGACGCGACGGTCGCGAAGCTGCGCGCGCGCATGGAGCGCGAGCGGCGCGCGGGACACGAGCAGGAAGAAGCGATCGAGGCGGTGATCGAGGACGCGACGCCCGCGCGGCGGCGCCGGCGCAAGAAGGCGGACGTCGAAGCAGCGAAGGCGGAGGAAGCGGCGGCGCACCCGGAACCGGAGATCGTGGCGCCGGCAGCCGCGCGTGGCGAGCCGGTCTCGCCGTTCCTGGATGATCGCGACGAGGTCGAGGAGCCGGAAACGGCAAGTCCGGTGGCGGACGCTGCAGAGGCCATCGCGGCAGAGGCGGCGGAAGCCGCGGACGCTGCCGGTGAAGACGTGGGTGCCGCCGCGATCGAAGAGGCGGAAGACGCGGAGGAGCCGGAAGCGGTGCAGGCGGGTCCGGCGGCCGACGACACGGATGCAGCGCGACGCCCGGCGGCGAGCGCGGAGACTGCCGTGCCGGAGGAGCGCGCGCCGCGCGTGCCGACGCCGGAGCAGCGGCCGCGCCTGCGTCGTGCCGCAGACGTGCTGGGTCGCAACGCACCGGCGCCGCAACCGCAGCCACCGCAGAAGCCGGCCACGCCGGCGCCCGCTGCGAGCGCGGGTCCTGGTGGCCAGGTCCGCATCCAGGCCGAAGGGTTCACGCCCGATGGGCGGCGCAAGGCGAAGGACAAGAAGAAGAAGAAGTCGCGGCGCGTCGACGAAGCGGCGGTCCAGGAGAACATCTCGCGCGTCATGGCGGAGCTGAAGGGCGGCAGCAAGAAGCGCCGTCACCGGCGCGACGAGGCCCCGAGCCGTGCGGAGGCCGAGGCGCAGCGTCAGCGAAAGGCCCAGGAAGAGGCGGAAACCGTCCGCGTCAACGAGTTCCTGACGGTGGCCGAGCTCGCCGAGCTGATCGATGTGCCGGCCACGCAGATCGTGGCGAGCGCATTCAAGAACCTCGGTCTGATGGTCACCATCAACCAGCGTCTCGACTTCGACCAGATCGAGCTGCTGCTCGACGAGTTCGGTTTCCGCGCCGTGCGCGAGGAGGAGTACGCCGGCGACATGCTCGAGGACGAAGTGCAGGACGCGGCCGAAGATCTGCAGCCGCGACCGCCGGTGGTCACGGTCATGGGCCACGTCGACCACGGCAAGACGTCGCTCCTCGACTACATCCGCCGCACGAATGTGGTGGCGGGCGAGTCCGGAGGCATCACGCAGCACATTGGCGCGTACATGGTGGAGCTCGGCGACGGCCGCTCGATCGCGTTCCTGGACACGCCGGGCCACGCCGCGTTCACGGCGATGCGCGCGCGCGGCGCCGAGGTCACCGATCTCGTGATCCTGGTCGTCGCCGCGGATGACAGTGTCATGCCGCAGACGAAGGAAGCGATCAGCCACGCCAAGAACGCGGGCGTTCCAATCGTCGTCGCGATCAACAAAGTGGACCTGGCCGGTGCCGATCCGAATCGGATCAAGCAGGATCTGCTGCAGCACGAGGTCGTCGTGGAGGAGTACGGCGGTGACGTGCTCGCCGCGGAGGTGAGCGCGAAGAAGGGTACGGGCGTCGACGAGCTGCTCGAGAAGGTGCTGCTCCAGGCGGAGCTGCTCGATGTGAAGGCGAACCCGAACCGGCCGGCACAGGGCACCGTGGTCGAGGCACAGCTCGACGTCGGCAAGGGTCCGGTCGCAACCGTGCTCGTGACGAATGGCACGCTGCGCGTCGGCGACTCCTTCGTGTGCGGCCATTTCGACGGCAAGGTGCGGGCACTGCTGGACGAGCGCGGCAAGGCCGTGCAGGAGGCGGGCCCCAGTACGCCGGTGCAGGTGCTCGGCATCTCGGGCGTGCCGCAGGCGGGTGACATGCTGCTCGGCATGGACGCGGACAAGGCGAGCGACATTGCGTCGACGCGCCAGCGGCTGGACCGCGAGAAGCAGCTGCGCATCAAGAGCCGCGGTGTGAAGCTGACCGACATCAGCCGCCTGCTGGCGCAGGGGCAGACGGCTACACTCAACCTGATCATCAAGGGCGACGTGGACGGCTCCGTGCAGGCGCTCAGCGATGCACTCGGCCAGCTGTCGACGAGCGAGGTGCAGGTCGACGTGATCCACCGTGGCGTCGGCGCGATCAACGAGTCGGACGTGCTGCTCGCGACGTCGTCGGGTGGCATCGTGATCGGCTTCCACGTGCGGCCGACGAGTGAGGCGCGCACGACGGCCGCGCGTGAAGGTGTCGACATCCGCCTCTACAGCATCATCTACGAGGCGGTCGAAGACGTACGCGCAGCCCTCGAGGGCATGCTCACGCCGGAAGAGAAGGAAGTACTGCTCGGTGTCGCCGAAGTGCGTCAACTCTTCAAGGTGCCGCGCGTCGGCACCGTGGCAGGCTGCTACGTGACGGAGGGCATGCTCGACCGGAAGGGCCGGGTGCGGGTCGTGCGCGACGCCGTGCAGGTCTACGAGGGCGAGCTGGGCAGCCTGAAGCGCTTCAAGGATGACGTTCGCGAGGTGCGCGAGGGCTTTGAATGCGGTCTGAACATCGTAGGCTACAACGACCTGAAGGTGGGCGACCACATCGAGTGCTTCCGCATCGAGTCCGTCGCACGTACGCTCGCGGGCTCGGCGTCGGGCGAAGGCTGATCCCACGGACGGATGGTGACGTAACACGGCGGGGGTGGGCTTCGGCTCGCCCCCGCCGTCATTTCCTGAGCCGGCACGTTCACTGGCATGCGGCTGCTGCCTGCAGGCGCACCGCCTATTGACGCGTTGCGGAGAAGGCGTATGGTCATCGGCGTTGCGGTCTGGCAGCTCGAGGTCATCGGCTGTCAGTCGCTGAAGGAGAAGCGGAGCGTCGTGAAGAGCCTGAAGGCGAAGCTCCACGATCGCTTCAACGTGTCCGTCGCGGAAACGGCACACCAGGACCTGTGGCAGCGGGCCGAGCTGACGGCGTGCGTCGTCGCGACGGACGCTCGCCAGGCAGACTCGGTCCTCCAGAGCGCGGACAACCTGATCGGACGTGAACATCGCGCGCGCGTGATCGGCGTGGAGCGGCGCTTTGCATGAACGGCTGGACGCGCTCGACGCGCCCGTGCGCGGCGGCGCGTCACCACGATGCAGCAGGAGCGGAGCAGGCATGGCAGGGCACCGACGGGTGGAACGCCTGAACGAGCAGTTCCGCCGAGAGCTGATGGACATTCTGAAGAACGACGTGCGGGATCCGCGGATCGGCGCTCTGACGGTTACGCAGGTCGACGTCACGCCCGATCTCTATCATGCGAAGGTCTACCTGACCTCGATCGAACCGGAGTCCCGCGCATCGTCGCTCGAGGGCCTGGACGCCGCGGCGCCGTTCATCCGTCGTGAGATCGGCAAGCGCCTGCACATTCGCCGCGCTCCGGAACTGCACTTCACATGGGACGAGACGCTCGAGCACGCGCAGCGCATCGAGCGGCTCCTGAGTGAGGCCCTGCCGGACAGCGACGCGGCGGACGATGACAACGAGGCGTGAGTCGCTCGAGGGTGTGCTGCCGGTCGACAAGCCGACGGGCCCGACTTCCCACGACGTGGTCGCGCGCGCGCGGCGCGCACTCGGCGAGCGGCGCATCGGTCACACCGGTACGCTCGATCCGTTCGCATCCGGCCTGCTGCTCCTGTGCCTCGGTC
>CAYSGF010000111.1:0-14872 GCA_964430275.1 uncultured Gemmatimonadaceae bacterium | reverse complement strand
GCCGCGGATCGAGCGGAGGATGTCGCGGACGTCATCGGGCCGCAGGAGGACGTACGAGCGCGGGTCGTCCCCCTCGCCGCGGCGGTGGACCACCAGGTCGACCCGGTCCGTCTCGGCGGAGATCTTCCAGACGTCCGCGGTCTTCTTGAGCAGCTTGTCGGCGACCTTGACGTCGCCATGCATCGCGCGGATGAGCTTCTGGACCTCACGGTCGCCCGACTGCGCGCGCTGGCGCGCGAGCCGGCGCCCGAGCACCTCGGCAGCAGCGTCTTCGCGCTTCTCGACCGCCTGCGACAGCAGCTCGCCGACATAGGCGTAGATGCCGAGCACGAGAGGCACAGGGTCCAGAACGATGCGCATGAGCGACTCCGGCGTGAAGTGACGGCGGCAGCTTTCGCGCGCCGGCCGCGGCCCCTAGGATGTAGTGGACTGCAACGCGCGTCAATCCAACATGGAGGAGGAATGGCGAGAAATCGCCCGGCGGGCGCAGTGGCGCTCCTGGCCGTGATCGGTGCAACGGCGTGTGTGGATTCGGGGCTGCCGGGGAAGAATCTGCCCCTCGAGCAGGCCCGCCACCGCGAATGGAGCTACCCGCTCTACCAGGAGGCCGTACAGCCGTCCGGCCTGCCGGACCTCGTGCCCTTCGATGACGGCCTCTGGGCACTCCGCGCGGCGCCGCTGCACGAGCTCGGCCTCGAGACCGCGCTCACGCGCAATCCGGAACTGCTGCGCCCCGTCTCTACGGGCAGTGCAGCCCTCAGCGCGTTCGCCTGGGACGAGGCGCCCTACGATCGGCTCTTCCTTCAGACAGAATCGGGATTGCGGACGTACGACCGCGTCTACTGAACCGGACGCGCGCGCCGCGGACGCTCGGCCTCGGTTCTGCCCGGCACAACCGTCCCGCTCCGGAAACCGCGCCCGCCGGTGCCGCGTACGGTGTGGAAACGCAAGGAGGGCTTCATGTTCGAGCTGATTGGACTGCTCGCGGCGGGAACCGCAGCGGGCTTTGGATACCTGAAATCACGACGCTTCGTCGCGGATCGGCTGCGCTATGTGGATGCGGCAAAGAAACCGACTGCGCCGATCATCGCCGGCGTAGCGGCCGCAGCGGTCGCGGCGCCGGTCGTCTGGCTGCTGCCGATCGTCGGTGCCGGCACGGCCGTCGCCTTCGGTGCAGCCGTCGGACTCGGCGCGCGTGCGGGTATCAAGGAGACGCCGGCGGTATAAGCGGCCGGACGAATCGAGGTGCAGGAGAAAACGGCGTCGCGGATGCGACGCCGTTTCTCTTTGTCTGCGCGCTGTGTGGGCCGTTGTCGACGCAGCTACCGGATCGTATGCCGCACGTCCGATGCGCTGGCTGCATGCGCACGCCGGCGGCGCCCTTCACGCGCTCGCGAGCGCCCTCTGCCGCAGCGCCTCGTCGGCCCACCCCTCGAAGCGCACGGCGTCGCCCATGCGGACCACCCCGCCCTCGAGAATCGTGCCGAACACGCCGCCGCACCAGTCTGCCTTCATCGCGTCGCGCAGGCCGGGCAACGCCTCGTCCATGCGCTCGCAGGGGCGCGTTTCCCCGCGGATGTCGATCAGGCACTCGCCGACGCGCAGCAGTCGGTCGCGGCTGCGTGCCAGCGACACACCACGGATCATCAGGTTCGCACGGCGGCTGGACGGGTCGATCGCACCGCCGAGTTGCGCCATCAGGTCCGCCCAGACTTCTTCCTCGATGATCGTCACCTGGCGACGCCCGTTCTGGTTCGCATTGCCCGCGATGCCGCGCTGCGCGACGAGCGTCGCCTGCTCGACCGGGTCCATCGGTCCTCCACGCATGCGCTTGATCCAGATCGCGCGCAGGACGCCGACCGGCTCGGCCGTCGTGCTCATGCCTTGCGCAGCCGGTCGAAGAACGTCTTGCGTACCTTTGCGACTTTCGGCGCGACGACGAACGAACAGTACGGCTGATTCGGGTTGCGCTCGTAGTAGCGATGGTGCTCCCGCTCGGCAGGATAGAAGGCGTCGAGCGGCACCACCTGCGTCACGATCGGATCGTCCCAGATGCGATCCCGCTCGAGCTGCCCGATCGTCTCGCGTGCAATGCGCGCCTGCTCGTCATCGTGGTACAGGATGATCGAGCGGTACTGCGGACCGACGTCGTTGCCCTGCCGGTCCGGGGTCGTCGGATCGTGGATCGTGAAGAATACGCCGAGCAGGTCCGCGAACGTGATGCGCGCCGGGTCATACGTGACCTGCACGACCTCCGCATGACCCGTGGTGCCCGTGCACACCGCACGGTAGCTCGGATTCGCGATATGCCCGCCGGCATATCCGGAAACGACGTCCTGCACGCCATCGAGCTCGAGGAACGCCGCCTCGAGGCACCAGAAGCAACCTCCGCCGAGCGTCGCGGTCTCCTTCTCCATCGATCCTCCTCACTTGTGGCGCGTGCACCGCTCCGGCCAAGTTAACGCCTTCGGCACGGCTCGGGCACGGGGCAGCGCTGCATGACGGAACCCCAACATGCGACCGATGGCGGTCCTTCGCTGAAGCGCTACGCGTGGCTCTCGATCGCGGCCGCGCTCGCGACGATCGCCCTCAAGGGCGGCGCGTACGTGATCACCGACTCGGTGAGCCTCCTGTCCGACGCCGTCGAGTCGCTGGTCAACCTGCTCGCCGCGAGCGTCGCGCTGTACGCGCTGACCGTGGCGGAGCGCCCGGCCGACGAGGACCACGCCTACGGTCACACGAAGGTCGAATACTTCTCGAGCGGCTTCGAGGGTGCGCTCATCCTGGTCGCTGCCGTCGGCATCGCCGTTGCCGGTGTGCTGCGGCTGCTCGCACCGCAGCCGGTCGAAGCACTCGCGACGGGCGCCGTCATTGCCCTCGTCGCGAGCGCCATCAACTTCGTCGTCGCGCGTGTGCTGCTCGGTGCCGCACGCCGGCGCGGCTCGATCGCGCTGGAAGCCGATGCCCACCACCTGATCACCGACGTGTGGACATCCGTCGGCGTCGTCATCGGCCTGGGCGCCGCATCTCTCACCGGCTGGCACTGGATCGATCCGCTGCTCGCCCTCGCCGTCGCGGCCAACATCCTGCGCATCGGCATGTCGCTGCTGCGCCGCTCCGCACTCGGCCTGCTCGATACCAGCCTCTCGGCCGAGCTGCGCGCCCGCATCCTCCACATCCTGAGCGACTACGAAGCCGACGGCGTGCACCATCACGCGCTGCGCACCCGCCAGGCCGGCGCGCGCCGCTTCATCTCCTTCCACATCCTCGTGCCAGGCGACTGGAGCGTACAGCGCGGCCACGACCTGCTCGAGGTCATCGAGGAGCGCATCCGCAGTGCGGTCCCGCAGAGTACCGTGTTCACGCACCTCGAGCCGGTGGAGGATCCGGCGTCGTGGGCGGATACGCGGTTGTGAGGGCACGGATACGTTCGCGGCGTCCTCACGTTCAACAACATCGTTACCACGGAGCACGTAGAGACCACAGAGACGGCGGCGGCTCATGCTGCGACGCGCAGCTTGCTTCCGAATTTCTTGTTGGTGCCTCGCGCGCGGAATCCTCAGCCGGACGCACGCCCCGTGATACGCACCACCCTGGCCACATACAGCACCACCGCGCCTCCTACCACCACCCAGCTCACCACCCCGTTGTACTGCTCCACGACATCGAAGCGGCTGCCGGCTGCGACGGCGCCCCAGAAGGCAGTGTCCTCGCGTGCGGAGAGGTAGCCGGCGAGCGGCATGATGATCTCCGAGGGGATCGGCGGGAGCACGTTCTCGCGCAGCATCAGGAACGCAATGCCGACGGGCCCAGCTCCCTGACGATGTCGACGATCCATTCCTGCACGCGTGATCTCCCGCCCGGGGCAGGTGCCAGACGCGTGCCGCGCAGGAATCAGGGCGTGAAGCCCGCCCGGATCGACAGGATCGGCGTGCGCTCGATGAGCGGAGGCGCGCTGGAGAACGCGCCCGACACATCCTGCACGACGCTGGGCGGGAAGCCGCCGTCGCCGAACACCTTCGACCAGGTGACGGAAGGCTGCACCCAGAACTCCGAGGTGCCGACGCGGACGCCGCCGTGCGCAAACCAGCCCGCCGCAGCGCCGCCGTCGCTGGCCACGGGCGAGTTCCACGCCCGGTACGCTTCCCTGTTGTCGCGTCGCAGCGCGACACCGCCGCCGACGAACGGCTGCACACCGACCGTGCCGAAACGGGTAGCGACACGCGCGGTCAGGCCCGCGGGTGCGCTCGAGCGCATTGCGCCGTCGACCGTGCTGTGATCGGCCTGCACGCCGACCGTGAGGTCGAGACCGGTGGCCGCATTGCCCGCGAGCGTCCAGATGCCGAGCAGTCCCGCGCCCGCGTACCAGCCGCGCTCATCGGCGCCAGTCAGATCCGGCACGCCGGCATCCGCGCGACCGACCGCTGCCTGCACGACGACGCGCACGCGCGAGAGCAGGCCGAAGGAAACACCCGCGCCGAGCGCGGAGGTGCCCTCCGCCGGACGCGTCATGATCATCTCGACGCTGCCAGCAGGGGCGATCGCATCCACCGGAAAGAGCAGCATCGATGGCGAGCGATGCGGTGCATCGGCCAGCTGCGCGTTTGCGGACGCCGCGGACGCGAGCAGGAGGACGAACGGAAGCAGTCGGATTCTCATGGTATGCCTCACGCAACGACGTTTGGCCTTCAGCGCCGAAGAAGCGCCCACCCGCGGGCGACTGCGTGGTAGCAGGGAGAGAGACCTGCGCAGCGGCTGCTGGGAGGAAACGTGCGAGGAGGGCCTTCAGTGACAGGGAGGCGAAATACCGCCCGCCGGCGGTGGTTGGGCGCGCGCCGACGTCTCAGCCGCCCTGGCGTGCCGGCGTGTGCAGTGCCGCGCCCGATTGCGCGTCGAACAGGTATACGCGGTCCAGGTCGACGAGCAGCCGTACGTGCGACTCGGGCGCCGGCAGCGGCTGGGGCGCGACACGCGCGACCAGCTCGTGCTCCTGCACGCGCGCGGACAGCACGATCTCGCTGCCCATCGGCTCGAGCACGTCCAGGCGCGCATCGATCGCGGCGGTGCGCGCGGGCACGAAGGGGCCGCCTTCGACAAAGAGCGCTTCCGGTCGCACGCCGAGCGACACGTGTGGCGCGCTTGGCACTGCCGGCAGCGGCAGCGTAATGGCGTCGTCCGCCGAGTGGAACAGCAACCGGTCGCCCTGCGCCGTGACGGACCCCTCGATGAAGTTCATGGCGGGACTGCCGACGAAGCCTGCGACGAACTGATTCGCGGGCTGCTCGTAGAGGTCTAGCGGTGTGCCGATCTGCTGGACCTCACCTGCATTCATGACGATGATCCGATCGCCCAGCGTCATCGCCTCGACCTGGTCGTGAGTGACGTAGACCATGGTCGTGCCGAGGCGACGATGCAGCCGCGCGATCTCCTTGCGCGTCTGCACCCGCAGTTTCGCGTCCAGGTTGGAGAGCGGTTCGTCGAACAGGAACACCTGCGGCTGCCGCACGATCGCGCGCCCGAGCGCGACGCGCTGGCGCTGGCCGCCGGAGAGCTGGCGTGGCCGTCGGTCGAGCACCGGCTCCAGCCCCAGAATCTCGGCTGCCACTCCAACGCGCCGCTCGATCTCGGCGCGCGGCTCGTTGCGGAGCTTGAGCGCGAAAGCCATGTTGTCGCGCACGCTCATGTGCGGATAGAGCGCGTAGTTCTGGAACACCATCGCGATGTCGCGCGCGGCGGGCGGGACGTCGTTGACGATGCGCTCACCGATGCGCAGCGTGCCTGCGGAGATGGTTTCGAGGCCGGCGATCATCCGCAGCGTCGTGCTCTTCCCGCAGCCGGACGGACCCACGAGCACGACGAGCTCGCCATCCGCGATCTCGAACGTCGCATCGGCGACGGCGACGAATCCGTTCTCGTAGACCTTGCGCACGCCGTCGAGCGTCACCCTGGCCATTCGACCTCACTCGTATGAGCGAACCGCTGTTTCCGAAGGAGTTCCTGTGGGGCGCGGCGACGTCGGCGCACCAGATCGAGGGGTCGCCGCTGGCGGACGGCGCCGGTCCGAGCAACTGGTACCGCTTCGCCCACTCGCCCGGCAACACCACGTTCGGCGAGACGGCCGACGTCGCGTGCGATCACTACAACCGGTGGCGCGAGGACGTCGCGCTCATGGCGGAGCTGGGGCTGCAGGCGTACCGCTTCAGCGTCTCCTGGAGCCGCGTGCGTCCGGCCGGCACGGGCGCAGTGAACCGCCCCGGTCTCGACTTCTACGAGCGACTCGTCGACGCACTCCTCGCGCGCGACATCGTACCAAGCCTCACCCTCTATCACTGGGATCTGCCTGCCGCGCTCGATGACCGCGGCGGCTGGCTGAATCCGGACAGCGCGCACTGGTTCGCCGATTACGCGGACGTGCTGTATCGCGCGCTCGGTGACCGCGTGCCCCTGTGGGCGACGCTGAACGAGCCGTGGGTCGTCGTCGACGCCGGCTACCTGCACGGTGCCCATGCGCCCGGTCATCGCAGCGTCTACGAGGCGCCGATCGCGGCGCACAACCTCATGCGTGCACACGGCACCGCGGTGCAGGCGTTCCGCGCCACGGCGCGCACCGGCCGGGTGGGTGTGGTCGTGAACCTCGAGCCGAAGGAGGCGGCCAGCGACAGTGCCGAGGACGTCGCGGCCGCACGACGCGCCGACGCCTACATGAACCGGCAGTACCTCGATGCCATGGTGCACGGCCGCTATCCGGAGGAGCTGGCGGAAATCTTCGGCGATGCCTGGCCGCGGCACAGCGACGAGGACATGGCGCTCATTCGGCAGCCGCTCGACTTCATCGGCATCAACTACTACAAGCGCGGCGTGACGCAGCATGACGACGATGCGCCACCCGTGCGCGCGAGCCTGGTGCGCCAGCCGCAGAATCCGCACACCTCGCTGGGTTGGGAGTGGGAGGTCTATCCGCCCGCCCTCACACGCGTGCTCCTGTGGGTGAAGGAGCACTACGGCGACGTGCCGCTCTACATCACCGAGAACGGCGCGGCGTTCTACGACCCGCCGCGCGCCGCAGCGGGTGAGGTGGACGATCCGCTGCGCGTCCAGTACCTGCGCGACCATCTGCTCGCCGCGCGCGACGCCATGCGCGCGGGTGTGGACCTGCGCGGCTACTTCGCCTGGTCGCTGCTCGACAACTACGAGTGGTCCGCGGGCTACTCGCCGCGCTTCGGTCTCGTGCACGTCGATTTCGAGTCCCAGGCACGCACCCCGAAGGCGAGCGCCCGCTACTATTCCCGGGTGATTCGCAGCGGCGGCGCGGTACTCGTGGACCACGGTAGCGTGTAGCCCGCCACGTGCCCGCAGGTGCGGCGCTCTCATGCGGGGCGCGGCGCATAGCGAGGGCCGACATCACCGCCGAGGCGCACGCGCACCTCGTGCGTCCCGGCGTCCCGCACGAGCGGCACGACGACGGCGCGGTCGCGAATCGCGAGTGACGCGCCGTCCAGCGTCGCTTCGGTCCCGGCCCCACGCTCCCCCTGCACCACCTCCAGCGCATACGTCGTGGTGCCGTCGGGCAGACGGTAGCAGACGCGGAAGCCCGGCCACGCGGCCGGAATGCAAGGCCGCAGCAGGATCGACTCCCCCCGGTCCAGGGTCAGACCGAGCACGGACTCGAGCGCGACGCGGAACATCCACCCTGCGGAGCCCGTGTACCACGACCAGCCGCCGCGTCCGACGTGCGGCTCGACGCCGTACACGTCCGCTGCGACCACGTACGGCTCTGCCTGGTAGGTCGCGATGCCGGCGGCCGTGCGGCCGGCGGCAACCGGGCTCAGCATGCTGAGCAGACGCGCTGCACGCTCGTTCCTGCCGGCCTCCGCGAGTGCCCGCACCGCCCAGAGCGCACCATGCGTGTACTGTCCGCCGTTCTCACGCACGCCCGGGAGATAGCCCTTGATGTAGCCGGGATCGTGGGGCGTCCGGTCGAACGGCGGCGTCAGCAGCCGGATGATGCCCTCGTCCTCGGACACGAGATGCTGCTCCATCGCGTCGAGCGCCAGTGCTGCGCGCCCGGTCGGCGCCGCGCCGGAGAGCACCGCCCAGGCCTGCGCGATCGTGTCGATGCGGCACTCGTCGCTCGCGCTGGCGCCAAGCGGTGTGCCGTCGTCGTAGTAGGCGCGACGGTACCAGGCGCCATCCCAGCCGGCATCGTTGAGTGCACGGCCGAGATCACGGTGGTACGCCCGGTAGCGCGCGGCCCGCACTGATTCCCCGCGCTGCTCGCACAGCGGGATGAAGTCGTGCAGGATGTCGTACAGGAAGAAGCCGAGCCATACGCTCTCGCCACGGCCTTCCCTGCCGACACGGTTCATGCCGTCATTCCAGTCGCCGACCCCGATGAGCGGCAAGCCGTGGGCACCACGGGTGAGCGAGCGATCGATGCTGCGGCAGCAGTGCTCGAACACACTCGCGCTCGTGCCGGAGTCGGATGGGACGAGCAGGACCTCGTCCTCGTCGGGCTCGAGCAGCGGCGCAGCCAGGAAACGTGCGGACTCATCCAGGACAGAGCTGTCGCCGGTGGAGCGCAGGTAAAAGGCGGTGATGTATGGCAGCCAGAGCAGGTCGTCGGAGAAGCGCGTGCGGATCCCCTTCGAGGAGGGGGGATGCCACCAGTGCAGGACGTCGCCCTCCACGAACTGATGCTCGGCGTGTAGCACGATCTGCCCGCGGGTCAGCGCGGGATCCAGATAGAGCAGCGCCGATGAGTCCTGCAGCTGGTCCCGGAACCCGAATGCACCGCCGGACTGATAGAACGCGGAGCGCGCCCACATCCTGCAGCTCAGGTTCTGGTAGGACAGCCAGCCGTTCAGCAGGAGGTCCAGCTCCGGCGCAGGCGTCTCGACGCGCACCGCAGCGAGCAGATCGCGCCAGAACGCGCACACGTCGGCCAGCGCATCGTCGACGGCGTCAACATCCGGGTAGCGATGAAGGACGGCGCGCGCGGCGCCCCCATCCGTCGCCTCGCCCAGCAGGAACGCGCAGTGCAGGGTTTCGCCCGGACCGAGCCGCCGCGTCACCTGCAATGCTGCGCATGCGTCAGGATGCCGGCCCACGCGACGCTCGAGGACGTCTTCCTGCAGTGCTGCCGGCCGCGCGAGATCGCCGTGCGCCCCGAGAAACGCAGCACGGTCGCCGCTGAGCCTGTGCACCGCACCGTCGGATACCGCGCGCGCGAAGGCGACCCGCTCCGAGTACTCGGCGCGCTCCGCGTTGCGGGCCAGCAGCGCGTCCGTCGCCTCGTCATGCTCGGTAACGATCAGGCCGCGCGAGGCTGCGGGATGCACACCCAGCACGAGCTGCGCATAGCCGTACAGCGAGATCGCGCGCGCGCGAGAAGAGGTGTTCGTTACGCGGATGCGGGCAATGCGGAGCGGATCACTGCGCGGCACGAAGAGCGTCATCTCGTGCGCGAGCGCCGGGCCGGCATGGTGAAAGCGCGTGTAGCCGAAGCCGTGGTGCACGTCGTAGACGCCCGCAGCGGGAGCCGGAGCCGGCGCAAGCGAATGGAACGCCCCGTCCTCGTCGTCACGTACGTAGAACGCCTCACCGGTCGGGTCGCCCACGGGGTCATTGAACCAGGGCGTGATGCGGTTCTCGCGGCTGTTCGCCGCCCAGGTATAGACGGAGCCACGCTCCGATACGATGCAGCCCGCCTCCTCGTTGGCGATGACGTTGGCCCACGGCATGGGCGGCAGCCGCGCACCGGCGTCGTCGCACGGTACGCGCACGACGTACTCACTGCCGTCCGCAGTAAAGCCGCCATGACCGTTGAAGGCAGTGAGCGTGGAGCCGTCCGGCAGCGTGGATGCGGGCGTGGCAACGGCGGCGCGTTCCGGCGCGGCCGGCCACGATTCGTTCTCGTCCACGCCGTCACCCGGCGTGGCGGCATCGCCGTCGCTCGTCTCCCAGCCGGCGTCGAGTGCCACGGTGTCCAGCCACGCGTCCGGTACGCCGAGAACATGCGCGCCGTCGCCGCTCGCGGGGGCTGCACCGGCCAGCACGGCGTCCACGTCGCCGGCTGCCGCGACGCCGTCCAGCAGCGCTTCGAGCGCTGACAGGTCACCGGCCGCGGCATACACGGCGCTGATCGTGGACGTCTCCCCCGGCTCCAGCGTGAGCGTGCGCCGCAGCGCGAACACCGGGTCGAGCACGTTGCCGGTCGTGCCGGCGAGCGGGCCCGGGGCAGTCAGTGCGCCCGGTGCCGCAGGCGTGCGGCCGCGGTCGAGAAAGCGCGCTCGGTCCGTCTCGTACTGCTCCGTCGTGGCGTCGCCGCCGATCATCCTGTGCCCGAAGCAGAGCGGGCGATCGTCCGGGTTGCGCAGGCGTCGCCACGCGAGCAGCGCACCGCGGGGCGCGTCGTATGCGGTCTGCACGAAGAGTCTGGAAAATGCTGGATGAGCGGCGTGCGCGAGCGGCGCGTCGAGCACGAGCTCCGCGTAGCTCGTGATCGCGAGGCGGCGGGGTGTCGCGCCGGCGTTCGTAATGCGCAGCCGCCGGACTTCCAGGTCCCGACCGGCTGCCACGCCGATCTCGAGACATGTGTCGATCCCCGTGCTGCCGCGCTCGTAGCACGGCGGGTCGCTCGCACGGTGCGTCGTGTGCACCCCCGCGCCGTCGATGACCGGACGCGGTGAGGCAGACCAGTACGCACCGCTGTCACGATCGCGCACGTAGAGGAACGCACCATCGGCGTCCGTCAGCGGATCCGCGCTCCAGCGGGTCAGCGCGAAACCATCGAGCGCCGCCATCCCGCCGCCGTTGTGTGTCAGCAGGACGGCGTATCGGCCGTTCGAAAGGATGCGCGCGGGAACCCGGAGCCGCGGATCGGCCGCGATCGTGGATGCGTTCTTCCGGCTCATGCCGGTAGCGCAGCACGAGGCAGCGGCGCTCGCGCGCACGCGGCGACGGCGAGATACGGAACGGAAGCCGTGGGCGTCGCCTGCATCAGCCCTTGACGCTTCCGAGGGTGATTCCCTCGACGTAATAGCGCTGCAGCACGAGGAACACGAGCATGACCGGCAGCACCGTGAGCACGGCGCCGGCCATCATCAGCTCGGTGTCCTGCACGCGCTCGCCGGAGAGGTTCGCGAGCGCAACGGGCAGCGTGAACATGGAGTCGTCGCTCAATACGATGAGCGGCCACATGAAATCGTTCCAGGTGCTCAGGAACGTCCAGATCGCGAGCGTCGCGAGGATCGGCCGGATGACCGGCAGCACGATCGAGCGGTAGATCCGGAACTCGCTCGCGCCATCCACGCGCGCGGCATCGAGCAGCTCGTCGGGGATCGAGAACGCATACTGGCGCACGAGGAAGATCCCGAAGATGCTCGCCATGCCGGGAATGATCACGCCCCAGTACGTGTTGATGAGGCCGAGCTCGCGCATGAGCAGGAAGAGCGGGAGCATGGCGACCTGCACGGGTATCACGAGCCCCATCGAGAGCAGGCGGAATACACGGTCGCGGCCGCGGAAGCGCAGTTTCGCGAAGGCGTAGCCGGCCATTGAGTTGATGAAGAGCGAGATGCCGCTCACGAGCACCGCGACGAACGTGCTGTTGAGCAGGTAGCGGCCGAGGTCGAGGCGCGTGAACAGGGCGCGGTAGTGCTCGAAGGTCACACTCTCGGGCAGCAGGCGCGGCGGATACGTGTTCGCTGCGCCGGCCGGCATGAGCGACGCCGAGACCATCCACACCATCGGCAGCAGCGAGATCGCGGCGCCGAGCAGCAGGAGCGCGTAGAGCACGGCGCGCGGTGCGATACGGCGAGCGGTGCCCGCGATGCCCGCGCTCACGCTGTCTCCCGCTGCAGCCGGAACTGGAGCAGCGTCCAGATGAGGATGATGACGAAGAGCACGAATGCGACGGCGGCCGCGACGCCCATCCGCCACCAGCGGAAGCCCTCCTCGTACATGAGCAGCACGAGGCTCGTGGTGCTGCGCAGCGGGCCGCCGGCGGTCATGACGTAGGGCTCCGCGAAGAGCTGGAAGTAGCCGATCATCGTGATCACACCGACGAACAGAAAGGTCGGCGCGAGCATGGGCAGCGTGACGTGGCGGAAGCGGTGCAGCGGCCCGGCGCCGTCCAGCTCCGCCGCCTCGTACAGCTCGGGCGGGATGTTCTGCAGGCCGGCAATGAAGATCAGCATGTTGTAGCCGAAGTTCTTCCACACGGCCATGACGATGATCGCCGGCATGGCCCAGCGCGGATCACCGAGCCAGTCGACCGGACCGATACCGATCCAGCCGAGCGCGTAGTTCAGCAGCCCGTACTGCGGGTGGTACAGGTAGCGCCAGACGATCGCGACCGCGACGAGCGTGGTCACGAACGGCACGAAGTAGATCGTGCGGAACAGCCCCTTGAAGCGCACTGCGCGCGCGTTCACGAGCAGTGCCGCTGCGAGTGACACCGCCACGGTCAGCGGCCCGCCGACGAGCGCGAAGTAGAACGTGTTGCGGACCGCTGCCCAGAAGACGGAGTTCTCGAAGAGTGCCGCGTAGTTGCGCAGCCCGACGAAGCGCGTGTTCGCGATGTCGGCGATCGCATAGATATCGAAGTCGGTGACGCTCAGCAGCAGTGACGCCACCACGGGCAGGAAGAAAAAGACACTGATGAGCACGAGCGCAGGCGCGATGAAGAACCAGCCAGCCCGCCCGCGCGCTGCCGCGTCGTGCCCCTTCGCGGGAGGTGCCTGTGCCGCAGCAGCCGGTGGCGCCGTGAGCCGATCGGTGCGTGCGCCGGGCAGCGTCATGGCGCTCCGCCCGGATCGGCACCGCGCGATGCGCTGGCGTCCGTGCGCTCGCGCGCCAGCATCCAGCGCCGCTTCTCGAGGGTGCGATTCGTCTGCTCGTCGAGCGCGCGCAGTGCGCTCTCCGCAGAGGCGCCCCCGCGGATCGCGGTCTCGGCGTACTGGATGACCGAGCTCATGATGGATTCGATCTCGGGCACGGCCGGCAGCGGCTTCACGCGCTGCAGCTGTTCCCAGAAGGCGCGCGCGTGCTCGTCACTCGCCAGGTCCGTGCGCTGCCAGGTCTCGATGCGAGCGGGCAGACTGCCGGTAAGCTCGTAGAAGCGCTGCTGCTGCTCGGGCCGCGACAGGAACTCGATCAGCTTCCACGCCGCATCCTTGTGGCGCGAGCCAGCGAACATCACGAGACTCGCACCGCCCGCGTGCGAGTAGCCGCTCTCGACACCGGTCGGGCCCGGCAGCGGTGCCGTCGCCCACCGGTCCTGCATCTCGGGTGGGAGCCGGCGCCGGAACTCGCCCATGTTCCACGGCCCCGTGATCCACATCGTGAAGAACCCGCGCTCGAACTCCTGGTACGGGTTCGCGACGTCGAACTGGCCCATGACGGGCGCGAGGCCGGAGCGGTACAGGCTCAGATAGAACTCGAATGCCTCGCGGAAGGCGGGTGCACTGAAGGCGCCGTGGCCATCATCAGTCAGCAGCTGCGCACCGTTCTGCAGCCCGAACGCGACCGGCTGCGCCCATTCGTTCGTCGGCAGGAACAGCGGGTAGCTGTCCGGCCCGATCACCTCCTTCACGGCATGCATCGCCTCGACCCAGCCGGCCCAGCTCTGGGGCAGCGTGTCGTAGCCTGCCTCGGCCAGGATGTCGGAACGATAGAAGATGAGGCGCGTGTCGACGTACCACGGTACGCCCCACACCGTGTCGCCCACGACGTTCGTCGCCCAGATGCCGTCGAAGTAGTCCTCCGCATGGATCGTCGCCGAGCTGGCGATCCACGGATCGAGCGGCTCGAGCGCGTGGATCGCCGAGAACTCCGGGATCCAGGTATTGCCGAGCTGCGCGACGTCCGGCGTCGCATCGCCGACGTGTGCCGTGAGCAGCTTCTCGTGCGCGGCTGTCCACGGGATCTGCTGCGTGCGAACTTCGATCCCGGGATTCTCGCGCTCGAACACCGCGATCAGCTCCGCAACGACCTCGCCCTCCCGGCCCATCCCCCAGAACCGGATCGTCTCGACGTCATTGCCGGCCGCACCGCCACACGCACTCGTCGTCACACCGAGAAGCAGCGCCCGGAACACGGCACGGCCGGACCGGCGCTCGATGCGCGACGCACGCGCCATCACTGCCTGCGCGTCTCCGTGGATGCGTCGCGCGGACCCGGCGCACCACGCCGATGCTGCAGCAACCAGCGGTACAGCTCCGGATTATCGTATGTGCGCGTCCACGCGTCGTGGCCGGCATCGGGGTAGAGCGTGAAGCGGACGTGGCCGTCGCAGCCGCGCAGTCGATCGACCAGCTCCTCCGAGCGCGACTGCGGCACGATCTCGTCCTGCGCACCGTGGAACGCCCAGACCGGCAGGTGCGCGATCGTGCACGCCCCCGTGATCGTGCCACCGCCACTGATCGGCGCGATCGCAGCGAAGCGGTGCGGGAACTCGAAGGCGAGGTGCCAGGCACCGTAGCCGCCCATGGAGAGGCCCGTGACGTAGACGCGCTCGGGGTCCACCGCGTAGTGCTCCACGACGTGCTCGAGCAGCGCGTCCAGATACGCGATCGACCAGATGCGATCCTCCGCTACCTGCGGCGAGACGACGATGAACGGAAACTCCTCCGGCCGCTCGCGCACCACGCGCGGCGGCCCGTGCAGCGCCACGGTCTCGAGGTCGTCGCCACGCTCACCGGCACCGTGCAGGAACAGCAGCAGGGGATACGCGCCGGACGGGTCGTAGCCATCCGGCAGGAAGAGGAGGTAGTCGCCCGCGAAGGTGCGGCTCACCGCGCGCTCGAAGTGCGCCGGCCGCTGCGCGCCCGCAGCGTCGCCCGGCGGATCAACGGCGTGAGACGCCTCAGCC
>CAYSGF010000110.1:0-6635 GCA_964430275.1 uncultured Gemmatimonadaceae bacterium | reverse complement strand
CGCGCGAGCAGCACGCCGAGTGCGACCAGGACGAGCCCGCTCGAGATCGCGAGCGGATCGCCCGCCAGCGCCTCCGGCTCTCCGGCGGCGGTGAGCATCAGAAGCAGGAGCCCTGCCGCCACCAGCAGCAGCTCGAACGGGGCAGACCGGGCCGGCTCAGCCGCCATCGTCCGCCACCTCGTCGGTGTCCGGCGTCGCATTGTGGGTCGCCGCCTGGATGCCGCGCGCCACCTCGGGCAGGATGCCGAGACGCACGTAGATCGGGCGTACGATCTCGCGCAGGGCGGGCAGGCGCGAGCCGAACACGGCGGCGGCGATCAGGCAGCCGAGCCCACCGGCGCCGATCGCCACGGGCGCGCCCCAGCGAGCGGCGATGCCGCCAGCGAGAAGACTGCCCACCGGGGCGGTGCCGAGGAAAGCCATGCTGTAGAGGCTCATCACACGCCCGCGCTTGTCATCATCCACCAGTGTCTGCAGTACGGTATTGCTCGAGGCCATCTGTGTCATCATGCCGAACCCGGCCAGCATCAGCAATGCGAGCGTGAGCAGGAGCGAGGTCGAGAGTGCGACGCCGATCAGCCCGACACCGAACAGTGATGCCGCAATGACGATGAGCCGGCCGAGCCCGCTGACACTGCTGCGCGCGGCGAGCGCGAGCGCACCGGCGAGGGCGCCAAGGCCCGTCGCGGACATGAGGAAGCCGAGCGTGTCGGCCCCCCCCGAGAGCACTTCCGTAGCGACGACCGGCAGCAGAACGGTGAAGGGGACTGCCATGAGGCTCACCGTCGCGACCATCAGCAGGATCGAGCGAATGGGCGGAAACCCGAATGCGTAGTGGAAGCCCTCGCGGATGTGGCTGAGCATGCGTGTCCGGGCACGCGCGCGCCGGTGTGCCGGAAGGCGCATCAGCAGCAGCGACGCGAGAACGGCGACGTAGCTGACGGCGTTTGCCACGATCACCCAGCCCTCGCCGACAACGCCGATCGCGAGACCCGCGATCGCGGGGCCGAGCAGCCGCGCCAGGTTGAAGATCGAGGAGTTGAGCGCGATCGCGTTCGGCAGGTCGGCCCTGTCCCCCACCATTTCGAGGAGGAAGGACTGCCGCGCAGGCGTATCGAAGCCTACTACGCAGCCGAGCCACGTCATCAGCACCAGGATGTGCCACAGCTCCACGGCGCCGGTCACGACCAGCACGGCCAGGAGCGTCGCCTGTACCATGGCGGCGACCTGGGTCGCGATCACGAGCCGGTGCTTGCTGACCCGGTCCGCGATAGCGCCGGCGAGAGGCGCGAGCACGAATGCCGGAGCCTGACTCAGGAAACCGACGAGTCCCAGGTAGAACGCATTGCCGGTCAGGCGATAGACGAGCCACCCGACGGCCACCTGCTGCATCCAGGTGCCGATCAGCGAGATCGTTTGGCCGGCCGTGAAGAGACGGAAGTTTCGGTGGCGGAGTGCGCGCAGGGCGAGGTGCAGGGTGCCGCCCGGGGAGCGGCGCTGGGCATTGGGCATCGCATGGAGACTAGCAGGGTGCCCTGTCCCTCGCCACGCAGACGAGGCGCAACTCTGGACAGCCCGGGCAGTTAGCATTATCTATGAAACCCGCCGGTACGCCGGCGAGTCCGACGGCGCCGAACGGCGTCGCTTCCGAGGTGGTTCCCCCTGCCTCGATTCGTGGTCCGATGGACGCCTCCGGTTTCGGATGCGTCCGGTGTGTATTTCACACAACCGAGTCATGGCACGAGCCACTGCAGCCGTTGTCGGCGTTTTACTGCTTTCGCTTTCCGCATCCGCGTCTGCGCAGTCCCTGCGAGGCTCGCGCACAGCGATGCGGGAACAGAACTCGATCGCCCGCCAGCACGACTACAGTTTCCTTCGCACGTCCAGTCAGGTCCGCCGCTTCGTGGACCTGGGTCTCCTCGTGAAGCTGCCGGGCAACGCGGACTACGAGCTTGCCAAGGTGTCGTTTCCCTACGCGCGTCCCGCCGTGAAGCTGTTCATCGAGCGGCTGGCGCGTCAGTATCACGCTGCGTGCGGTGAGCGCCTGGTCGTCACGAGCCTGACTCGCCCCGAGGCGCGGCAGCCTCGCAATGCCTCGAACCTCTCCGTCCACCCGGCGGGCATGGCCGTGGATCTGCGAGTGAGCCGGAGCCAGGCATGCCGGTCCTGGCTCGAGTCGACGCTCCTCTCCCTCGAAAAGCAGAACGTGCTCGACGCGACCCGCGAGCGCTATCCGCCGCACTATCACGTGGCCGTGTTCCCGCAGCCGTACGAGGGCTACGTCGCCGCCCTCGAGCGCCGCGAGGCCCGCCTGGCCCGGGCGGAGCCCGAGCCGGCAGCCGAAGCGCCATCTCAGGTGGCCCCAGCGCCCGCCGAGATCGCATCCGCGGACATCGGACTGGGCAGCGCAGACGAGCCAGCAGACGTCGCGTCCGCGGAGATCGGGCTGGGCAGCGCAACCGAGCCGGCAGTGGAGGGCATGGCCGCGCGCGCAGCCGAACCGCAGTCGGTGTATGAGGTTCGCCCGGGCGACACGCTGTGGGGCATCGCGCGGCGCTTCGGCATGACTGTGGATGCGCTCAAGGCAGCGAACGGACTCGGCAGCGCTCGCATCATGGCGGGCCAGACGCTGACGCTGGCTGCCGCTGAGTCGACGGAGCCGGCGAGCGTTGCGTCCGATGCGGCGGCCGCGATGGTTGCGGCAGCGAGCACGCCGACGCAGACCGGCGGTCCGGCGGAGCCGGCGGACGTCGAGCCGGTCGCGAGCCGTACGATCCGCTACGAGGTCCGGCCCGGTGATACGCTCTGGGACATCGCGCGACGCTACGACATCACCGTCGACGAGCTGAAGAGCGCCAATGGTCTGGCATCCGCCCGCATCAAGGCCGGGCAGTCCCTGGCAGTGCCATCGCCCTAGCCTGAGCCTGCGATCCATCCGGTCAATGAGCGCCGCACCGTCCGTGCGGTGCTTTCTTTTTGTGACTGTTTCGCGCGCGTTGTCACCGCTTGCCGCGGCACCGCCATTGCACAGGGAAGACGGCACGTGACCCCGTGTACCGAACCCTGGAGGAGGCGGAAAAATGGAGTCGATGCAGAAGCTGTATCTGGAGGAGCTGCGCGATCTGTATGACGCGGAGAACCAGCTCATCGAGGCGTTGCCGAAGATGGCGAAGGGCGCATCCCACGAGAAGCTGCGCACTGCGTTCGAGGAGCATCTCGAGGTGACGCGCGAGCAGGTGCGCCGGCTCGAGACGATTTTCGACAATCTCGGCGAGAAGCCGACGGGCAAGAAGTGCAAGGGAATGAAGGGCCTGATCGAGGAGGGACAGGAGATCATGAAGCAGCAGGGCGATCCGGACGTGAAGGATGCCGCGATGATCGCTGCTGCACAGCGGGTGGAACACTACGAGATCGCCGCATACGGCTCGGCGCGGACGTACGCGAACGAGCTTGGACTGCGCGAGCACGCGGAGCTGCTGCAGCGCACGCTGGACGAGGAGGGCAACACGGACAAGCGGCTGACGCAGCTGGCCGAGAGCCGCATCAACAAGGATGCGACCGTCGGCAGATAGGTCCCGCCACGGCCGGGGCGCGCCAGCGTCCCGGCCGATTCCCTCCGCCGCTCCACGCCGCGATATTCAGTCGACAGGACGATTCCACCGAAGGGGATATGCACAGCATCGTTCCAGTTCTGATGCTCCTGGCGTGTGGCACGATGGCCGCCTGCGCCGGCGATGAGCACCGCGCGGAGGCTGCGGCGGATTCTGCTGCAGACCCTGCGGGAGCGGACAGTGTCCTGCATTCGTCTGCGGACGATTCCCTCGAGGACGGAAACGACGGCGCCCGCGCACCGCATATGCCTACCGGCACTACTGCGGCAGCCGAGGCTGACGCACGACATGGCGCTGACCGCGCACCCAACGAGCTCGGCAGAATTCCGATTCTGGAGTACCACCTCATCGGCGACACGCCCGGCCAGTGGCAGGTGACGCCGCAGGCATTTCGTGCGCAGCTCGAGATGCTCTACGAGCGAGGCTACCGCCCGGTGAACGTCCGGGACGTTTTGGACCGACAGCTCGACCTGCCGCGTGGTCTCTCGCCGGTGGTCCTCGTCTTCGATGACGCGTCGCCCAGCCAGTTCCGCTACGTCGAAGCTGCCGATGGCACACTCCCGATCGATTCGACGTCGGCCGTGGGTATCCTTCTGGAGTTCGCGCGCACACATCCGGGCTGGGAGAACCGCGCAGTGTTCTGCATGCTTCCGGCCGCGGAGGTGGGCCGCTCGTTCTTCGGTGACAAGGGCATCGAAGGCCAGAAGTCCGCGTGGCGCTTCCCCAAGGTCCGCTTCCTCCACGAGCAGGGCTTCGAGCTCTGCAGCCATACCCTCTGGCATGCGAATCTCGCCAAGTACGACGATGCGTTCGTACAGGAGCAGATCGCGCGCGGCGAGCTCGCGATCGATTCCGTGCTGCCCGGCTATGACGTGCGCACGTTCGCACTACCGCTGGGTGTGTGGCCGAAGAACCGTGAGCTCGCGTGGCGCGGCTCCTGGACGGATCCGAAAACTGGTCGTACCGTCAGCTACGACCATGACGCCGTTCTGCTGGTGGCCGGCGGCCCCGCGCGCAGCCCGCACGATCCGAAGTTCGACGCGCGCAGTCTGCCGCGCTTCATCGTCTACGACGACGAGCTGCGCAAGCTGCTCGACCGCCTCGATAACGAGGGCACGCGTTACGTCTCCGACGGTGATCCGGCCAGCATTGCGCACCCGGAGGAGCGATGAACCGTGAGCTGCCGCACGTCGTGATCGTGGGTGGCGGCTTTGCCGGCCTCTACTGTGCCCGCGCGCTGAAACGCGCAAACGTTCGCGTCACGCTCGTGGATACGCGCAATTTTCACCTCTTTCAGCCGCTGCTCTATCAGGTCGCGACTGCGTCCCTCTCACCCGCCGACATCGCCATGCCGCTGCGCTACGTACTGCGCGGCCACGAGAACACGCAGGTGTGGATGGGGACCGTCACCGACATCGACGTCGGCACGCGTACGGTCCGGCTGGAGGAAGGATCGCTGCACTACGATTACCTGGTGCTTGCTTCCGGCGCGACGCACGCATACTTCGGCCGTGACGAGTGGGCAGAGCGAGCGCCCGGCCTGAAAACCGTGGATGATGCGACCGGGATCCGCCGGCAGTTCCTGCTCGCTTTCGAGGCAGCGGAGCGCGAGGCCGATGCCGATGCACGCCGGCGGCTGCTGACATTCGCCATTGTCGGTGCTGGCCCGACCGGCGTCGAGCTTGCCGGTGCAATGGCCGAGATCGCGCGCAAGATCATGCCGCGCGAGTTCCGCGCGATCGACACGAAGAGCGCACGCATCCTGCTGCTCGAGGGCAGCCCGCGCGTGCTGCCGGCCTATACGGAAGCATCCTCGGCGCGCGCGCGGCGGCAGCTCGAGAAACTCGGCGTGGACGTGCGCACGAACGCGCTCGTCAGTGACATCAGCGATGGCAGTGTGCACATTGGCGACGAGGCGATCCCTGCCGGCAACGTGTTCTGGGCCGCCGGCGTCGCCGCCTCGCCGCTGGGCGCGTCACTGGGCGTGCCGCTCGATCGCGCCGGCCGGGTCATCGTGGAGAGGGACTGCAGCATTCCCGGTCACCCCGAGGTCTTCGTGCTCGGGGATCTCGCACACTTCGAGCACGACGGCCGCATGGTGCCAGGCGTCGCCCCAGCCGCGATGCAGATGGGCCGCCATGCGGCGCGCGCGATACGCGCCAGCATCGAGGGTGATCCCCGTCCGGAGTTTCACTACTTCGACAAGGGTAACCTCGCCACGATCGGACGTGCGGCCGCAGTAGCCGAGATCGGCGGCGCGAAGCTGTCGGGCTTCGTCGCATGGCTCGTCTGGGCCTTCGTGCACATCCTCTACCTGATCGGGTTCCGCAACCGTCTGATCGTGATGGTGGAGTGGGCGTGGTCCTACCTGTGGTACAAGCGAGGCATCCGCCTCATCACCGGAAGCCCGCAGATGGATCTCGAGCGCGCGCGGGAGAGCACATGACACTCTGGGCACTCATCGGCGTGCCGCTCATGACACTCGCGCTATTCCTGACGCCGCTCGGCCTGCCGGGGAACTGGCTCATGATCGCCGTGCTGGCAGGCGCGACGTTCGCCGGCGAAGTCGGCCTCGCGATCCTGCTCGCCACCCTCGCCATCGCGTTCGTGGGTGAGGCGATCGAGTTCTACGTCGTGAAGCGCTACAACCTGCGCTATGGAGGATCGAAACGCGCGTTCTGGGGGGCACTGGGCGGAGGCCTGCTCGGCACCTTCGTCGGCCTGCCGATCCCGGTCATCGGCTCCATCATCGCCGGCATCGCGGGCTCCTTCCTCGGCGCCATGCTCGTCACGTTCGCCGAAGCAGGCACCGTGTCCGCCGCAACCCGCGTGGGCTGGGGCGTCGCCCTCGGCCGCATGTGGGCCGCCGCCGCAAAGACCGCCGCGGGCTTCTCCATTCTCGTGCTGGGCGCGTGGGGGCTGTTCTTCTGAATTGGTGAATTGGTGAATTGGTGAATCGACTGCGGGACGCGAACGTCCCCCGGCGTGCATTCACCAATTCACCAATGTCACATTTCCCGACAT
>CAYSGF010000109.1:0-13025 GCA_964430275.1 uncultured Gemmatimonadaceae bacterium | reverse complement strand
CATCAGGCCGCCGGGGCGCGGCAGCTTCTCGAAGATCGTGACCTGATAGCCCAGCGGCATCAGGTCGTTGGCTACCGTGAGCGAGGCGGGCCCCGCGCCGATCAGCGCGACCTTCTTGCCGTTCTTCTCCGCCGGCGCGGTGGGAATGAGGTGCTTCACCTCGTCGCGGTGATCCGCGGCGACGCGCTTCAACCGGCAGATCGCGACAGGCTTCCCGTCGACGCGCGTACGGCGGCACGCCGGTTCGCACGGACGGTCACACGTCCGCCCGAGAATGCCGGGAAAGACGTTCGAGTCGCGGTTGACGAGATAGGCCTCGGTGAACCGGCCCTGGGCGATTAAACGGATGTATTCCGGAACATTGGTGTGCGCCGGGCATGCCCACTGGCAGTCCACGACCCGGTGATACCAGGCGGGGTCGGTCGTGTCCGTAGGATCTACCGCCCCGCTGCCGTGAACCCCGTTGCGTGCTCTCATGCACGCGCCTCCGGCTCTCGCATCGCCCGATCCGTGCCGCCCTCCGGGCTCACCGAGAACATCGGACACATCGCGCCCGTACAGCGTGTCGGGTACTCGAGACACACCAGGCTTGCCGCGTCCTGATACACCGGGCGGGCATTGTCCTGCTTGATGTCGACCGGTACGGGCCGGTCACAGGCGGAGCAGTATGCCATGTGGTGGGGCATGGCGACCTCCTGGGGGCTGGTCCTCCGAATCTAGCGCGGGGCGGCCGCTGCGCGGTAGGTGTTCACGAATGCATTGGCTCAACGCGGGTCGCGCCCGCGCGCACGTGAGGCGGCGGCCGCCGGGACCCTCCCGGATGGGACGACTCTTGACGGATGCAGGCCCAACAAAGCATTGATTCCAGTCCTGCTCCTGCTTTGAGGTCGGATCGCGATGGGCACTCCCCGGCCGGTTCGCGCACCTCGCGAATTGTCACTCTACCGCATCCGCCTGGCCGAAGGGGTCGCGCGATGACCACCTCCACGTCCCGCACGCCCGGACGGCTGGCCGCGGTCTGGTTCGCGGACATCGTCGGGTATACGACGCTGAGCGCCGAAGACCACCCGCGCGCCCTCGCGATCGTCGATCTCTTCCAGGACCTCGCCCGCAAGCACGTGAGCGCTCATGGCGGCCGTGTCGTCAAGTTCATTGGCGACGCAGCGCTCGCGGAGTTCGCGAGCACGACCGCGGCAGTTCAGGCGGCCGGTGAGCTGCAGCGTGCGTTCCTCGCCCGCTCGGCGGAAGTCGGCCGGCGCACGAGCCTGCGCATCGGCGTGCACCTCGGCGAGATCGAGGCGGCGCCGGACGGCGACATCTACGGCGACGGCGTCAACACCGCGTCGCGCCTGCAGGGCGCCGCCGAGCCCGGGCACGTGCTCGTCTCCGAGGACGTCTGGCGCAGCCTGCGCAGCCATCCGGAGTTCGAGTTCGAGCCGGCAGGGAGGCGACGCCTGCGTGGCACCGGTCTGCCGATGGCCGTGTTCGAGGCGGTTCCGCGGCGACCAGCGGATGCGAACGGTGCACGCCAGCGCAAACCGGGGCTGACATGGCTGCGGGGATGGCGGCTGGCGCTGCTGCTGGGCGCACACGCGGCCATTGGTGGCGCCGTCCTCTTCGGAATCCGCCGCATGGTCGTACGCAGTGCGACGCCGCAGCTGACCTTCGACCTCGCACTCCTCTGGTACCTCGGCATCTTCCCGCTCATCCTCCTGGTCGGGTGGTTTCACGGATACCGCCGGCATCGCAAGGCGACGCGCGGCGAGAAGGTGCTCGCCGGTGCGCTCCTCCTCGTGCTCGGCGTACTCTCGGTCAATGCGGTGTCGAACCACGTGGAACGCGAGCGCGCGTTCGCGGCCGCGACCGCGAGCGGCCTGGACAACACACGCATCGCCGTCCTCTACTTCGAGGACCTCCGCGGCGACACCGCACAGGCGTACCTCGCCGCCGGCCTCACCGAAGACCTGATCGACGAGCTGACGAGCGTGCGCGCACTCGATGTCATCAGCGCGAACGGCGTCGCACCGTTCCGTGACCGGGCAGTGCGACCCGACAGCATCGCGCAGATCCTGCAGGCCGGTACCATCGTCGACGGCAGCGTGGAGAGACGCGGCGAGATGCTGCGCGTGAACGTGCGCCTCGTCGACGGCGCGACCGGTGCCGCACTCGATCAGCGCACCACGTTCGAGGTGCCCGCTGACGACGTGTTCGGACTGCGTGCCGAGCTCGTCGAGCGCGTTGCCGGCTTCCTGCGCCAGCGGCTCGGCGAAGAGGTCGCAGTGCGCGCGCTGCGGAGCGGAACCGATGATCCTGCGGCGTGGGCGCTCGTGCAGCGGGCCGACCAGGCGCGGGCGCGCGGGGAGATGGCGCTGGCTCACGGCGACGGGTCCGCCGGCTTCGCTGCCTACCAGGCAGCCGATTCGCTGCTTGCACAGGCGGAAGCTCTCGACGAGGACTGGGCCGAGCCGCCCGTCATGCGCGGGTGGATCGCGTACGAGCTGTCACGCGCGTCGCATGACCCGCACGAGGGCGCGGAGTGGACCGGCGTCGCCCTCACGCACGCCGGGACCGCCCTGGAGCGTGACGCCAACGACCCGGCAGCGCTCGAGCTGCGCGGCACTGTGCGGTACTACCAGTACCTCCTCAACCTTGCGCCCGACGCGGACGCCCATCAGGCGCTGCTCAGGGCCGCACGCGCAGACCTCGAACAGGCTGTCAGCATCGACCCCTCACGGGCAGGCGCACACAACACACTCAGCCACCTCTACTACGAGGTCCAGGACGTCGTCCAGGCCGTGCTTTCCGCCCAGAAGGCATACGTGGAAGATGCTTACCTGCGCTTCGCCGACGGCGTGCTGTGGCGACTCTTCAACGGCACCCTCGACCTCGGGCAGTTCACCCAGGCCGAACGCTGGTGCAATGAAGGGGGTGAGCGATTCCCGAGCGACCACCGCTTCCGCCTGTGCCGTCTCATCCTCATGGTGACTCCGGCCGGCCGGCCCGACGCCGAGCTCGCCTGGCGCCTCGCCGCCGAAGTCGACAGCCTCGCCCCGCCCGCCGCACGCGAATACGAGAGGGTCCGCAGCGAGCTCTTCGTCGGCGGCGCACTCGCAAATGCCGGCATGCTGGACAGTGCGCGCAACGTCCTGCTGCGCGCCCGCGGTCGCGTCACGTTCGCGATCGATCCGCACCAGGAGCTGCTCGCCTACGAGGCATACATGCGGACGTTGACGGGCGAGACCGACGAGGCCAGCTCCCTGCTGCAGCGCTACTACGCGGCAAACCCCGGCCATCTCGCGGGCTCGAGCGACATGGCCTGGTGGTGGCGCAGCCTCGCGAACGAGCCCTGGTTCCAGCAGCTGCTCCACGATTGAGGCTGACGCGCGCGGGTGCACCGGCCTGATGCAGCCTGGTGCACGGTGGTGCACACCTGTGCAGCGCCGCAGCACGTCGACCCGGCCGCTGTGGCGCCCGCTCACCAGGTATCGCGCGCCCGCGATGTAGCATGAGCGCGACTCTTCGAGCGACCGATTCGCCATCGTCGTGCGGCTGCTCGGCTTAGCCAGCGCAGCGCGGATCGTCGCGAAAGCACCGGCAGACGGCGTGTTTCCTGCGCCGATCGCACGGTCGTTCGCATCTCTCCGACCTTTTTGTGGTTTCCTCAGCACACCTGCCGGCCGAGGGGTCACGTATGCGTCGTCCTGCACTGCTGTTCGCGCTCGCGTCGTTGTCGCTGCTGTCCTGTGTCGATGCTGACCCAGCGGGTCCGGGTTTCCCGGCGATCTCCACCGCCTCCGAGAGCTCCACCATCCTGGACGGAGCGAACGGCGGCAATCCTCACTTCTTCTTCCTGCCCCCACTCGTCAAGAACCCGAAGACCCAGGGAGAGCTGAATACGGCGCTGCTCCCGAGCGTCGAGATCTGCGCCCTTCGGGAGGACGGGGTGGGGTGTGCGGAAACGCAGCCCGACGGACTACCCATCGTGTTCAGCTCCGGCACGGGGCAGGACGGCGTTCGCCTGACCGGGCGGCACTACAGCGCGAACTGGCAAACGGGCGACTACGATCTCGATGCCGCGACGAACTACCGGGTCCGCGTGTTCGCCGTCGCGGGCGGCGCGCCCCTCGGCCACATCGACGTGGACATCCTCGGCAAGGGTGAGAACGCGGCGAGCGGCCTCCTCGGCGTGAAGCAGGGCAGCACGCTGCCGATCCGCTTCCGCGTCGAGGAAGGTGCCAGCTGCACGTTCGGCATCGACTGCATCGAGGCGGTCGTCGGCCCGGCCGGCGGCACCGTCGTTACACCGGCGGAATTCGCCGGTGTGGAGATTCCGCCGGGTGCGCTCGATGGCTCCGTGCTCATCATCATCGAGCGAATCGATGTCAGCGTGACGCCGTGTCTGCCGACGGACATCCAGCAGGCGGAAGGCTGCTACCGCTACGACACCGAGCCCGCGCTGAGCGAAGTGCAGCTCAACGAGGCGGGCGAGTTCAACGAGGACGTGCTCGTCGGCATCTGCCTCGACCCGGACGTCCTCGCCCTGCCGGAGCATCACGAGTACGCGCTGCACAAGTACGACCCGGAACAGGCCGAGCCGAACATCGTCCAGCTACCTACGGCGGCCGTCACGTTCCTGGAGTGCGAGGGCTTCGAAGCGCTCGCGTTCGCCGAAACGAACCGGCTGCTGCACCTCGCGCGTGCAGGCTGGGAACAGGTAGCACCGGTGGTCCAGTGGTTCGCGCCAGGCCGCGCACATGCCGTGAACCTCGGCTTCGGCGGCGTCGTGCGCTCGTTCAGTCAGATCGGCTGGGCACGCGGCGTGGCACTGGAGCTGGTGAATGAAGAGGACTTCGATGACCTGAGCGGCCTGCCCGGCGCAGCACTGCCGATCGAGCCGACCGTGCGCGCCACCGCCACGCACTGGGATCCGGATGAGTTCGACGGCGCGCCTACCATTCCCGGCGTCGTCGTGACGTTCACGTTCACCGATGCCGACAACAACGTCACCGAGGTGCAGGCGATCACGAACTCCGATGGCTTCGCATCCGTGCCGTGGGTGCTCGGCGCGACGCCGGGCGTGAACACGCTCGCGATCGCGGGTGCGACGACGGGTGCGGTGGGGGTGGAGGTGACCGGAACGCTGCCCGAAGGCCTCGTGCCGGATCAGGTGGTCGCAGGAGCGAACTTCACGTGCGCGCTGGATGAGGATGGGTTCGCATACTGCTGGGGTGGCAACGGGTCCGGCCAGCTCGGTAATGGTACGACGGAACCGAGTCTCACACCCGTACCGGTCGGCGAGGTCGAGTTCACGCCGCAGTTCACGTCATTGAGCGCGGGCGACATTCACGTGTGCGGAATCGCCACGGATGAGCAGACGTACTGCTGGGGCAACAACTCCACCGGCCAGCTCGGCATCGGGGGCACGACGAGCCAGACCATACCGCAGGCGGTCACCGGCTCGTTCGTCTCGATCAGCGCCGGGCTGCGCACGACGTGCGCTGTCACTGGTGGCAACCAGGCCTACTGCTGGGGCGCCAACGAATATGGCCAGCTCGGCTCGACGACCGAGGAGACGTGCGGTGTCGATGAGATCCCGTGCAGCAGCACCCCGGTTCTCGTCGGTGTTGAGATGTCCTTCCAGTCCATCAGTACCGGGGCCTTCCATACCTGTGGCGTCACGACCGGTGGCGCTGGCTACTGCTGGGGCGAGAACAGCGGTGGACAGCTCGGCTCCGACACGGAAGGCGCACCGAGCACAACGCCGCTCCTCGTTGAAGGTGACCTGACGTTCTCCTCGATCTCCGCCGGCGGCTTCGAGTCATGCAGCGTCGCGTTCAACGAAGGCTGGTGCTGGGGTGAGAACCAATATGGCCAGCTCGGCAACGGGTCATTCGATGGCGGCACCGAGCCAGCAGAGATGACCATCGGAAGCGCTCTCGGTACGATTGAGCTCAGCAACAAGAACACGCTCCTGGCGTTCGGGTGCGCGCTCGGTTCCGACAACGCGCTCTACTGCTGGGGCGCGAACCAGTTCGGCCAGCTCGGCGTCGGCTCCGCCGCGATGGAAACCTGCACCTTCGTCGAGAACTTCTTCCCGTGCAGTCCCGAGCCCGTGCAGGTGTCCGGTACGTGGAGCGCGGTCACCGTCGGCCGCGAGCACGTCTGCGCAATCGATTTCGACGGGGCGCTCTATTGCTGGGGGTCCAACGGGGACGGCCAGTTCGGCGACGGCACGACCGAGTCGAGCAATGTACCGAAGCTGATCCCGTTCACGGACGATTGATCTGTCCGCACCGCGGCGCGGCTGACGCATCGGAGCCGCGCCGCGGTGCAATCGACAGAGTCGGAGCCCGCCGCGCCACGCCTTCAGCGGGTCTCGATAACCAGCGCAGCATTGCATGCGGTGGCGGTCGCCGCATGCCCGATCTGAGCACGCACTGGAGATAGTCATGCGACGTCGCACCCTGCTGCTGCCGCTGCTGTTTTTCGGCGTGTCCTGCGAGTTCGATCCGTTCGGACCGGACTTCCCGTCCGATGCCGTGCCGATCTGGGACGGCGCACACGGCGGCAACCCGCACTTCTTCTTCCTGCCGCCGCTCGTCGACGACCCGAAGGCGAAGGGGGTGCCGAACACGGGCCTGGCACCCGTCGTCGAGATCTGCGCGCTCGCCGACGACGTGATCGGCTGCGACGACCCGCAGCCGGGCGGCCTGCCGCTCGTCTTCACGATGGATTCGCCGCCGCCGCAGCGCGTACAGCTCACGGGTGATCACTATACGCTGCCCTGGCGCACGAGCGGTCTCGATGCGGACACGAACTACCGCATCCGCGTGTTCGCCGTCGAGGGCGGCGAGGAGCTCGGCCACATCGACATCGACCTGGTCTCCGGCGGAAAGGGCAAAGGCAAAAAGGGCGGCAAGGGGAAGAAGCACGATCCGTATGGTATCGGCGGCCCGGTCGAGGTGCAGGCGGGCAGCACGGTGCCCGTGCGCTTCCGCATCGAGGAGGGCGCGCTGTGCACGTTCGGGCTCGACTGCGTCGAGGCGGTGATCGGCGAGGAGGGTGGCACGGTGCTGACACCGGAGGAGTTCGCTGGTGTCGAGATTCCCGAGGGGGCACTCGACGGCCCGGTGGCGATCATCATCGAGCGCGTGGACGTGAGCGTCGAGCCGTGTCTGCCGACGGACTTCATCCAGGCGGAAGGGTGTTACCGCTACGACACGCAGCCGCCGCTCAGTGAGGTGCAGGAGAGCGGGCTGGACGAGTTCAACGAGGACGTGATCGTGGGTGTGTGTCTCGATCCGGACGTGCTCGCGCTACCGGAGCACCACCAGTACGCACTCTACAAATTCGACCCGGACGATCCGGAACCGGAGCTCGAAGAGCTGCCGTCGGCGCCCGCGCCGTTCCTGGACTGCACGGACTTCAGTGCGCTCGCACTCGACGAGGGCTCGCCGTTCCTGCGGCTCGCGCGCGCCGGTTGGGAGCGGATCGCGCCGGTGGCGCGGCTGCTCGGGCCGTCGCGGGCGTATGCGGTGAACCTCGGCTTCGGTGGTGTCGTGCGCTCGTTCAGCCAGATCGGCTGGCTGCGCGGCATGACGTTCGAGGTGATTCAGGGCGAGGAGCAGAGCGGTCCGGCGGGTGCGACGCTGGAGATCGAGCCGGCGGTGCAGGTGACGGCGACGCACTGGGACCCCGCGGAGCTCGAGAGTGCGCCCGTGATCGAAGGCGTCGTCGTGACGTTCACGTTCACGGACCCGGACGAGACGGTAACCGTCGTGCAGGCGACGACGAACTCGGACGGTGTCGCGTCGGTTCCGTGGGTGCTGGGTCCGACGCCGGGCGTGAACACGCTGAGCATCGGCGTGGCGACGACGCAGGCGGTTGCCATCGAGGCGACTGCCGTATCGGAGCTCAATGCGATCGTGCGGGTTGCGGACGAGCCCGACGATTCCGGAATCCCGACTTTCCCGACCATCCCCGAAGCGTTCGCGAATGTGCAGTCGGGCGGCATCATCTTCGTCGCCGAGGGAGTGTGGCCAGCCACGGGGCTCACTCTCAACAGGCCGGTCACGATCGAGGCGGAGTCGTTGGGTGAGGGCGAATACGTGGCCGCGGTGATCGAACCGCCGGCCGAAGCCTTCGCCTTCACCGTGCAGGGGATTGCCGAAGGTGCGGTCGTGTTCCGCGGGCTGACCTTCGAAGGTGGGTATGGTGCGATCCAGGCGATGCAGGACTATGCAAGCGTCCTGGTAGAGGATTGCACATTCGAAACCGACAGAGGTGTGGTTGCCGACCCCGCTGCCGACGAGCCTGGGCAGGTGCGCATTGAGAACAGCGCCTTCCAGGGCGGCACGGTCGGGGTCCATACGGTGGGCGCGAATACCGACGTGATCGCAAGCACGTTCAACGCCGTCGGCCTGCATCACGAGGCGGGAAGCGGCGAGATCCGGGGCAACACGCTGACGGATTGCACGCCCGAAGCCTGCATCTGGGTCGTGGATGCCGACGAGGTGCAGGTCATCGACAATGAGCTGCTGGTTGCGTTCCCGGCTGTGGTGGCCAGCGGGATCACCGTGTACAGCCCGTCCTTCCCCGCCGAAGAGCGCGGTAGCGTGAACATCGAAGGCAATCGGATCATGCGCACGGGCGGTGTTTCTGCTCAGGTGCCGTTGGCGTTCGGCATCCGGGTCGGGTTCAATGCGCCTGGCGCGGGTGTGCATCTAGTGGTCGACGGCAATACCATCCAGGGAGCATCGAACGGAATCGGGGTTGCCCGTTCGATCGGCGCTGTTCGCAACAACACGATCAGCGATTGCCGCTTCGCGTGTATCAACATCGGGTTCACGACGGGTGACGAGGTGATTGCGATTGACGACAACCGGATCGAGATGGGAGCGGAAGCGGCGAATGGCATTTTCCTGCAGGTGTCAGCGGGCAGCGAACCGCCGAATGTGCAGAACAACGAGATCGTGGGCCTGATCGAGCCTACAGACCCGGCGGACGCGCTGAGCTACACGCCGGGCGTCGGCATAGGGATGACCGCCCCCTTTAACGCAACCGACGTGTCCGCTCAGGCATCGAACAATCTCGTCAGAAATCTGGCGACTGGCATGCAGGTCAGCGGCAGCGGCGTCCTCGAAGGCCGCGACAACCGGATCGAGAACGTCTATCGCGGTCTGCAGTCCACAGCAGGGAATGGAACGCCGCTGAATGCGATCCGCTTCAGCGACATCGATGCATTCATCGGACTGAGTGGCAGCGGCCAGTTCGCCGCCACCTGCAACTGGTGGGGCACGCCGAACGGGCCGAACGTCGTGGAGGACATACCGTCTAGCGCGTACTCGCCGTTCGCCGCTGCGCCGATCGCCGGCACGGAGGCGAACGATTGCATCGACTAGTGCGGCCGAGATCATGAATCGATGCGCTACGGCTGCCGTCCCGCAATGAAAGATGGGCGGGGCGGCAGGCGCGGCGGTGTGAGCTTCAATTCACGAATTCACTATTCCGTCCCCAGCGCCCGCTTCTCGTACACCTCGACGATCCGCTCGCCATCCCATACGTACGTGAGATAGCGAACCTCGCGGCAGCGCTTGATGCGGCGCGGCCGGAACACTGCGGCACACCGACCTCCCTCGTGGCGCACACTGTCGTAGACGATGCCGTCGCTGCCCGCCTCGCGGACCTTCCGTGCGAACGCCTGCGACGCCCCGTAGTCGTCCTTGTCGTAGATGGCGGGGAGCTGCACACGCATGCCGCGCACGTCGTGCAGCCGCGCGTCCATTTCCGCTTCCAGCACGCGCATGTCGAGATGCATCGGCGGCTCCTTCGTCGCCGCCATGAAGCGCGCACGATGGTACGACGTCTCGGCGATTGCGGTCTCCAGGCGACGCGCGGCGTAGTACGCGCCGTGCGCCTCATCGCTGAAGCGGCCACCGCCGGGCGGCGTGTGCGTGAACGCCGCCATCACGTACCCGGCGCCCGGACCCGCCACCCGGTCTGCGGGCGGCACGAGCCGGATGTCGCCGACCTCGTCGCGCAACCGCTCGTTCGTCAGGGATTCGAGAGCGATGACCGCGTCCAGGTCCTCGGCGTCGGCAACCCGCTCGAACAGGTCGATGGGCGGATAGCGACTCGGGATGATGCGGTAACACGGCTGCCAGCGGATGCGACGCCGCGGCAGCTCCGACACTTCGGTCACGGCCAGCCGCCGCGCTCCGCGTCGAGGTAGCGTCGCACCTCGTACAGATCCGCGACCTGCCCCGAAAGCATCCGCTCCAGCGCCGAACGCCCGCCAAACGGCCTCGCCTCGTTCGGCCGGCGCACCCACCCGTCCGCCGCCGACTCGTCCGGCAGCAGGACCTGGAGCGCCTTGTAGATTCCCAGCAGGTACGAGAGCCGCTCCAGCACGTCCTTTGGCAGCCCGTCGGCCCCCTCCTTCTTCCACTTGTAATAGGTCGAACGCGCCGGACTGCCCAGCAGCGTGATCTGCTCCTCCACACTCAGGTCCCAGAACTCGGCAATGCGGAAAAACGCACGCAGGCCGGCCTGCGCCATGCGCCCCTCGGGGACATCGGGGATGCGGGTTTCCGGCAGACCCACGGGCGACTCCTGTGGCAACGAGGCGACTTTTGCAGTCTGGATACGGACTACATCTCTAAAATAGTATGAAATCGGACAGATTGCAACCGCCAAATGCGGACGCCTGAGGGCCGTCCGTCTGCCCCCTCGTGCCGATTTGAGTCCGTGGGCGGGGCGTGCTAGTGTCCGGGCGCCGGCTCGATCCCGCCCGGCGTCCGGATCACCGCAGCGTGAGGGTTTCTCCCATGACCCGACGTGTGCCGCTTCTGATTGCAATGACTCTGGCTTCATCGGCTGGCTCGCTGCCGGCGCAGCAGACGGATCCGTATCTGTGGCTCGAGGAGGTCGAGTCCGCGGCAGCGCTCGACTGGGTAGAGGAGCGGAATGCCGCGACGATCGATGCGCTGTCGCAGAGCCCTGTGTACCGGCCGATCTTCGATCGTACGGTAGCGATTCTCGACTCGCGCGATCGGCTGGCGATGCCGTCGATCGTCGGCGACCAGCTGTACAACTTCTGGCAGGATGCGGAACACGAGCGCGGCATCTGGCGTCGTACGAGCTGGGCGTCGTACGTCGCGGGCGCACCGGAATGGGAAACGGTCCTGGATATCGATGCGCTGGCGGCGGCGGAGGGGGTGCCGTGGACGTTCGGGGGTGCGACCTGTCTGGCGCCCGAGTATCGGCTCTGTCTGGTCCGGCTGTCGCGCGGCGGCGCGGATGCGGTGGAAGTGCGCGAGTTCGACACACGCACGAAGGCGTTCGTGGAGGACGGGTTCGTCCTTCCCGAGGCGAAGCAGAGTGTGGAGTGGGTGGATCGCAACACGCTCGCGGTCTCGACCGATTTCGGCGACGGCAGCATGACGACGTCCGGCTATGCACGCATTGCGAAGCTGTGGCAGCGCGGCACACCGCTGACGGAGGCGCGTACGATATTCGAGGCGCCGGCCGACGACATGGGTGTCTGGGTGAGTGAGTGGGAGACGGCCGACCGCCGCTACATCGTGGTTCAGCACCGTACCGACTTCTATTCCGGCACGACGCACGTGCTGCGTGATGGCGAGGTGATGGAGGTCGAGGTGCCGCGTGATGCGGACATCGACGCCGTGCGCGGGCGCCTGCTCGTCTATCTGCGCTCGCCGTGGGACGTGGGTGGGCGCACGCTGCCGGGGGGGTCACTCGTCGATATCGATCTCGACCGCTTCTTCGGGGGTGCGCGCGACTTCGCGATCGTGCTGGAACCGGCTGAGCGCGAGACCATCCAGTCCGTTTCCACGACGCGCGACCACGTCCTCGTGCGGATGCTGAACAACGTCCGTGGCGAGTTGCGTCAGTACACGTTCGCGGATGGAGCCTGGATCTACGAGAACGTGCCCGCGCCGGAGCTGGGCAGTATCCGGGTGGTCGCGACGTCGCCGCACACGAACCGGTACTTCTTCACCTATGGCGGCTTCACGCAACCGACTACGCTGTACCAGGCAGGCAGGGACGGTGGCATCAGGGAAGTGCAGCGGATGCCGGAGATGTTCGCTGCAGACGGGCTCGTCGTCGAACAGCAGGAAGCGACGTCGCGCGACGGAACACGCATCCCCTACTTCCTGGTCCACCGGGAGGGCATGCCGCGTGATGGCGCTAACCCGACGCTCCTGTACGCGTATGGCGGCTTCGAGGTCGCGCAGACACCGGATTACGCCGCGATCACCGGTTCGGCCTGGCTCGAGCGGGGAGGTGTTTATGTGCTCGCGAACATTCGCGGCGGCGGCGAGTTCGGTCCGGAATGGCACCGTGCGGGCCTGAAGGAGAATCGTCAACGAGTCTACGACGACTTCCTTGCGGTCGCGCAGGCGCTCATCGACGATGGCATCACGAGCCCGGAGCATCTCGGGATCATGGGCGGGAGCAATGGCGGCCTGCTCGTGGGCGTCGCGTTCACGCAGCGGCCCGAGCTGTTCAATGCCGTCGTCGTCCAGGTGCCGCTGCTGGACATGCGTCGCTACAGCAAGCTGCTCGCGGGAGCCTCCTGGATGGCGGAGTACGGCGACCCGGACGTGCCAGAGGAGTGGGCGTACATCTCGCGCTACTCACCGTATCACAACCTGCGCGCAGGCGCGGACTATCCAAGGATATTCTTCACGACGACGACCCGCGACGACCGCGTCCACCCGGGCCATGCGCGCAAGATGGCAGCGAAAATGGAAGCCATGGGCTACCCGTACTACTATTTCGAGAACACAGAGGGGGGTCACGGCGCGGGCGTCACATCGGAGCAGCGTGCGAGGATGTACGCGCTCACGTACGCGTACCTGTGGGAGCAGCTCGGCCGAAGGCCGGCATCGTGAGGGCGGACGGTGGCCGCATCCTGAGGCGGACGCTGGCGGCATCGTGCACGGGCCAGGCAGCGGCTGCGCACTGGGATGTTCGGTTGGGTCGGCGCCGCGGCGCCAAAC
>CAYSGF010000108.1:0-1629 GCA_964430275.1 uncultured Gemmatimonadaceae bacterium | reverse complement strand
GCGCGTGCTGCACGACCAGCACCAGACGCTGTGGGCGTCGCTCGACCCCGACGTGGCGAAGAACCTCGCCGCGCGCATCCACGAGCTGATGGCGGAGCACGACGATGGCACGATGCAGTCGTTCCACGAGCGCATGCGTCGCCTGCACGACGCGCCCTGAGGAAACCGCTGGCAGCGGATGACCGACGCCGATGTGGACCGACTGGCGGCACGCGCACGAGACGGTGACCAGCATGCCTTCGAGGCACTCGTCCACCGCCTCGTGCGTCCCGCCCTCGCCGCGGCGTGGGAGCTCGTGCCGACGCGCGAGGATGCGGAGGACGTCGTACAGGAATCATTCGCGCGCGTGTGGCAGCAGCTCGGTCGCTACGATCCGGCACGCCCGTTCGCGCCCTGGTTCTTCACGATCCTGCGCAACGTCGCGCGCAACGCGACCCGGCGGGATCGACGCTGGACGACGGTGTCGTTCACGGACGACGTCGCCGATGACGCGGCGTGGGCGGGCGAAGAGGAGGACGAGCTGGAGCTGCGCGACGTCGCTGACCGCGTGCACGTCGCACTCGATGCGCTGTCGCCGATGCAGCGCGCGTGCTTTCGACTGAGCGAGATCGAAGGATTCGACAGCATCGAGATCGGCGCGATGCTCGGCGTGAGCGACGCGACAGTGCGCGTCCACATCCATCGCGCGCGCAAGGCACTGCGCGCGCTGCTCGGCGTCAGAGGAGATGCACCATGAGCACGGAACGACGGCCCGGCACGCGACTGCCGGCAGACGAGGCGTACTGGAATGCACTGGCCGCGCGCTCGATCGACGCGGCGTACCGACGCGCGGCGCCGCCCGCGCACGCCTGGTGGCACGGCGTGGCCGATGCGGCGTTCCGGCTCGCGGCCGGTGCCGTGCTCGCCCTGCTCGGCGGCGCGCTGCTGCTCGAGGCGCCCCCGGCGCCCGACACGACGCAGCCGGATGCGATCGCGCATGCACTCGCGCCCGACGACCCGATGCTGCAGAGCCTGCTCGTCACACCCGCCAGCGCGCCACCTGCTTCGCTGTTGCTGACACTCGCCGCTCTCCGTGAGGTCGAACGATGAGCCGTGCCGACGACGCCCCGGCGACCCGGACGAAGGCGAAGGCCGCGCTGGGCGCACTGTCACTGCTCGTGATCGGCGCCGTGCTCGGCTTCGCCTTCGACCGACACGTCCTGCTGCCGCGCGAGCACGGCGCCCCATTGACCATGCACGGGTCCGCGCCGGCGGCGATGCACGAGGCGCTGATGGAGTCAGTGGAGGAGCGGCTCGACCTGACTGCCGAACAGCGTCGTCAGATCGATGCCATCATCGCCGCGCGCCACGACGTGCTGCGCCAGACGTGGGAAGTGCTGCACACCCAGCTCGGCGCGGCCGTCGATTCCGTGCACCAGGAGGTCGAAGCGGTGCTCACGCCGGAGCAGCGCGCGGAGTTCCGGGAGTGGCTGCGGGAGATGGGCGCTGGCGGCTGAAACGCTCGCTGTTCGACCGTCACACCTGAAGCAGCAGGCGGCGCTGTCCGCGCCCGAGCGAGTTTCCTCGAACGGCCGGGCCCCCGAAGGGGGGCCCGGCCTTTCGAGGTTGTCTGAGCGAAGCGTGGACAGC
>CAYSGF010000107.1:0-1926 GCA_964430275.1 uncultured Gemmatimonadaceae bacterium | reverse complement strand
GGTGGTGCTCCTGTCCGCGCTCGTGCTGTTCGCGGGCGGTGCTCGCATCGGCCACTTCATCGTGCTCGGCGTGGTGGGTCTGCCCCTGCTGCTCTCGCAGGTGAGCGGCGTCGCATATCGCATGCGCCGCATCATCGCGTTCGTCGATCCCACGCACGACCCCGCAGGCGTGAGCTACCAGATCACGCAATCGCTGATCGCAATCGGCAGCGGCGGCGTGTTCGGCAAGGGCCTCGGCCACGGACAGCAGAAATTCGGGTTCCTGCCGGAGCCGCACAACGACTTCATCTTCGCCATGATCGGCGAGGAGTGGGGATTCGTGGGTGCGCTGTTCGTGATCCTGGTGTTCGCGGCACTGGGGCTGATCGGCTACCGCATCGCGCGCAACGCACCGGACCTGTTCGGCAGCCTGCTCGCGATCGGCGTGACGAACCTCATCGTCGTACAGGCGCTCCTGCACATGGCGGTGAATACCGCGCTGATCCCGACGACCGGCGTGACGCTGCCGTTCATCTCCTATGGCGGCTCCAGCCTGATCGTCTGCCTGGCGGGCATCGGAATCCTGATGAACATCGCGCGCCGCGCGGAGAAGGAGGCGGAATGAGCCGCGTCCTCTTCGCAGGTGGCGGCACGGGCGGACACCTGTACCCGGCCCTCGCACTCGCAGAAGCAATGCAGACGGCACGTGCGGGAACCGAGGTGCACTTCGTTGGTGCGCAGCGCGGCGTGGAAGCGCGCGTGCTGCCGCAGCGGGGCGTCCCGCACACACTGCTGCCGTTTCACCCGATCTATCGCTCGCAGGTGTGGCGGAACGCGACGACGATCGCCGGCCTGTCGCGCAGCTGTCTCGGTCTTGCGCGCCTGTATTTGCGCTTCTCGCCGCAGCTCGTGGTCGCGACGGGTGGCTATGCGAGTGCACCCGCGGGGATGATGGCGGTCGCTGCTGGTGTGCCGCTCGCCCTGCAGGAGCAGAACTCGTTTCCGGGCATGACCGTGCGCTCGCTCGCGCGCTTCTCGGCGCAGGTGCACCTCGGGTTTCCCGAGGCAGCGCAGCGGATGAAGCCGGGGCGGCGCACGGAGGTGTTCGCACTCGGCAATCCGATCCGGCCACCGGAGCACATCGAGCGCGCGGAGGCCCGTGGACGCTTCGGCCTGTCCCGGGACGCGACTGTGGTGCTGGTGGTGGGCGGCAGCCAGGGCGCCCGTGCACTCAACCATGCACTCCTCGACGCCCTGCGCGGTGTTGCGACCGGGTCACTGCCGCAGCCGGCCGCACGCGTCGAGATCCTGTGGGGCACCGGCCCCGCGCACATCGAGGGGATTCGTACGCAGGTCGAGACGATCGGTGCAGCGGACTGGGTCAAGCCGGTCGGCTACATCGATGCCATGAATCACGCGCTCGCCTCCGCGGACCTTGCGATCTCGCGCGCCGGCGCAATGGCGACCGCGGAGCTGCTCGCCTGGGGCGTGCCGATGCTGCTCGTGCCGCTGCCGACCGCGGCCGCGGATCACCAGACCCACAATGCCGCTGCCCTGGCCGAGGCGGGCGCAGCGGTGCACCTGCCCGAGAAGACGCTGACGGGGCCCCAGCTGTGGAGCGAGCTGAACGCGCTGCTGGGCGACGCCGGTCGGCGCTCGGCGATGGCGGGCGCGGCGCGCGGTCGCGCGCAGCCGAACGCCGCACGCGACATCGCCGAGCAGCTCGTGCGCCTGCTGCCGGAGGCAGCATGACGGCGAACGCACCGGATCTGCGGGCGCTCGCGCTCCAGGGGACGATCCATTTCATGGGCGTGGGCGGCGCCGGCATGTCCGCACTCGCCGAAGCGCTCATCCTCGCGGGTGCGCGGGTGACTGGCTGTGATGCGAACGCGGCCGCGGCACGCACCGCGCTGGGCGCGCGTCTCGACGTGAGCGAGGGGCATGATC
>CAYSGF010000106.1:0-4843 GCA_964430275.1 uncultured Gemmatimonadaceae bacterium | reverse complement strand
ACCGTCATGCTCTGGGCAGCCGACGACCAGCACACCGCCCGCGCCACCGCGCAGCAGGATCTCGACGGTGGACGAATGCATGGCGCCGACACACGAAACGCTCAGGAACTTCGCGCCTGTGCGTGCGGCCTCCGCCTGAGCCGCGCTCCAGGCGCAGCCCACGATCACGACGTCCGATGACGCAGGCTCGTGCTCCGCGAGGAATGCGCGCGCTTCCGCAAGCTGGTCGCGTCCGGTGATCCCCGCCGGACCGATCGCCATCGGCGGACAGGATCCGATGCACACGCCGCAGCTCGTGCACAGGGTGGTGGCGACGCGTGCAACCATGCCATCCCTGCCGTCGGTGCGGGCCACCATCTCGATCGCGTCGTACGGGCAGTCGTGCACGCACTGCTCGCAGCCGGTGCAGGTGCGCTCATTGACGATGGCGGGCGCGGCCAGGGCCTCGACACGCGGCCTCGTCAACCACGGCACCACCACCACCACGCTCAGCAGGATGCCGCACGTCAGCCAGACGGCCACGGCCGGCAGGCGCTGTGTTACGGGAAGCCAGAACCCGAAGAACCAGTCCACGGGCACTTCCTGCGGCAGACGCAGCGGATCCGCCGCAGACGCCATGGGCAGGGGCCAGAGCACTGCCAGGAGCGTGAGCGCAGCGAGCGAGCCCCAGAGCACGGGCCGTGATGGCAGCAGCACCGGTCGTGCGACGCGCGCGATGTGCACCCAGATGAGCGCGCCCACCCCGATCGGCAGCGCGATGTGGGCGAAGAGATTCAGGAAGAAGAACGCGCCCGGCACGGCACGCTCGCCCACGAATGAGCGTCCGATCGGCTCGCTGAAGAGCGGCAGGGCGTCGAGCCAGCGCGCACCCTCGGCCGCGAGCAGCTGCGCGTGCGTGTCCCATACCAGAACGTAGCCGGTCCAGCCCGATCCCAGAATCACGAGCAACAGGACGACGCCGCTGACCCATGCGAGTGCGCGCGGCCCCCACGTGCGACGCTGCGCATACATGCGGAATGCATGCACGAGCGCCGCAATCACGGCCACGTCGGAAGCGAACCGATGCAGTGCGCGGATCCAGCGGCCGGTCCAGACCTGATCGTTGATGCGCACCACCGAGTCGTACGGCGTGCCGATGCGATAGAAGATGAGGAGGTAGAGTCCTGTGACGAGGAGCACGATCAGCATTGCGATCGCGATCGCGCCGCTGTGATAGAGCGGATTGAAGCGCGAGCCGTAGAGGCGGTTGACCCACGCATCGACGCAGGTCAGGAACCGGAAGCTCAGCCTTGGTCGCATCCCTGCCACGCGTCGGGTCAACGGCACCGCCGATCCCTGATCGGCCGGCAATGTCGAATACTGGCGCGCACCTGCGTGCCGGGATGTGGGGAGATCCCTGATATGGGATCAGGGTTTCCCCTATGGCCCGCCCGGCTACATCGAGCGCATGCTTGCAGGTATACACGCAATCCCACCAACCGCGACACCGTCGTGTCAGGAGAATCACCATGAGCAGTGAACCGTCATCCGGTGACGGCGATCCGGTGGTGCAGCCGCTGCCGCTCGGTCAGCGGCTGTTCGACAACTGGCTGCTGCTGATGATCGTCGGGATCGTCATCATGGGCGTGATCTACACGGGGTGGGGCCTCTGGGAAGTGACCACCATGCCAACGGCGGAGTTGCCATGAGCGATCACGAGACGAACCGGCCGCCGCTGAATACGGGCATGGTGTCGCCGAAGGGGCGCTGGTGGGTTCCCGCGCACCGCTCCGAGAAGGTGTGGTTCGGCATCGCCTTCGCGTGGTGCATGGTCCTCTTCGCGATGATGCCACTGTGGCACTGGAAGGGAGGCCAGAACGCGTCCGGCATCCGCCGGAAGGTGGAGCCAGCGGCGTTCGAGGCGCGTGTGAATCAGTTCGTCACTGACTACCAGGTCGGCGAGATGAACGGATTCCCGATCGTCGAGCCGCCACCCGGCAGCGACATCTACATGATCGGTCGGATGTGGAGCTGGTACCCGATCCTGAAGCTGCGCAAGGGCACGGAGTACACGCTGCATCTGTCGTCGAAAGACGTGAACCACGGCTTCTCGCTCTACCCCGTCAACATCAACTTCCAGGTCGTCCCCGGCTACGATTACGGCCTCAGGATCGTGCCGACCGAAGCAGGCGACTTCGGCGTGATCTGCAACGAGTTCTGCGGTGTCGGGCACCACATGATGCTCGGCAAGGTACTCGTGACGAATGAGGATGGATCGATGCCGGGTGAGGCGGTCGCTGCCGCCGAGGTGAAGTGATGGCAACCGTCCTCGACAGACCCGAGCCAAGCGCCGGACCGGCGCAGGCATTCCGCACCTGCAGTGTGACGGGGCTGAAGCTGCACCGGCCGGCGGAGCTCCTGATCAAGGCGAACGCCGTCGCCGCTACCGTGGCACTCCTGATCGGCGGCATCAGCGCGATCCTGATACTGCTCACGCGCTGGCAGGCGGTACACCTCCTCGACCCGGTGATGTTCTACCGTGTGCTCACAGCACACGGCCTCACGATGCTCATCTTCTTCATCATCTTTTTCGAGATGGCGGTGCTGTATTTCGCCGCGGGGCCGCTGCTGAACAGCCGCATCGCGGCACCGAAGCTCGGCTGGTTCAACTTCGCTCTCATGACGGTGGGCGCGACGCTGTGTGAGTGGATGATCTGGACGGGCAAGGCGGACGTGCTCATGACGTCCTACATCCCGCTCCGCGCGGATCCGCTCTACTACCTCGGTATCATCTTCTTCGCCGTCGGGGCACTGCTCGTGTGCTTCCAGTTCTTTGCGACGCTCGTGATCGCGAAGCGCGAGAAGACCTACGAGGGCTCGCTGCCGTTGATCACCTTCGGTGCGGTGGCCGCCGCGATCATCGCGGTGATCACGCTGCTGCACGGGGCGGCGACGTACATCCCGACGTTCCTCTGGTCGATCGGACTGATGAGCGTGGACCCGCAGGTGTACCGGATGCTGTGGTGGGCGCTCGGCCACTCCTCGCAGCAGATCAACGTCGCCGCCATGGTGGCGATCTGGTACCTGCTGGGCGCATTCACCGTGGGTGCGGTGGTACTGAACGAGAAGATCAGCCGCACGGCGTTCGTACTCTACATCCTGTTCATCTCGATGGCGTCCGCGCACCACCTGCTCGTCGATCCGGGGTTCAGCTCGTCCTGGAAGGTGGTGAACACCAGCTACTTCATGTACATGGCGGTACTGGCGAGCATGCTGCACGGCTTCACGGTGCCCGCGGGCGTCGAGATCGGTCAGCGGCTGCGCGGCGCTACACTGGGGCTGTTCGGCTGGGTCAAGCGCGCACCCTGGGGCGACCCGGGCTTCAGCTCGCTCGTGCTGTCCGTCGTCGTGTTCGGATTCGTCGGCGGCATTACGGGCGTGACGATCGGTACGGAACAGATCAACATTGTCGTGCACAACACGTTGCGCGTGCCCGGTCACTTCCATGCGACCGTCGTGAGCGGCACGGCCATGGCCTTCATGGGGCTCACGTACTACCTGATTCCGCTCGTGTTTCAGAAGAAGGTGGCGTTCTGGAGACTCGCGCAGATCCAGCCGTATCTGTTCGCCGGCGGCATGCTCGTGTTCTCGATCTTCATGTCGTTCTCGGGCGGCTTCGGCGTACCGCGCAGGCACTGGGACATCACATTCTCGGGTGCGCCCTTCGAGCAGGCGTTCCATCCGGCCGTGGACGCGCTGCTCGGCATCATGGCGCTCGGCGGGCTGGTCGCGGCACTCGGCGGCGGGCTCTACATCCTGATCACGGTATGGTCGGTCTTCTTCGGGAAGCCGTTCACGGAAGCGGAGCGGGTCGCGGGCGTGAAGGGACTGCCGCAGGGGATCATCCGTCCGCCGCGGGCCGTGACGTCCGCCGACACCGCGAACCTGCCGAAGGGCCGCTTCGGCCAGGCACCGGGCACGATGGTCCTCGTGCTCATCTTCCTGGCCGCATTCGCGACTTACTACTTTGCGAACTGGAAGCTGCTTTCCTTCGTGTGGAAGATCGGATGATGACCGCGCGGGCAGCGCCGGCGCACGAGTTCGGTCGTGACGGCGCCGTCGTCCTCGGCGGGCTCGCTGCGCTGTTCCTGATCACGGCCGCGTGGTGGGCGCTCGCGTTCTGGCCGGTACCGGAAGGTCCGGCCTGGCTGGCGCGCACGCGCTACGTCTGCTTCGGCGTGGGTGACAACGGCCTGCCGGACGCTGGCGGCTGGATCGGTCTCATCGCAGGCCCGCTCGGCATGCTCGCCATCCTCATGACCGGCTGGTGGAGCGGCGTACGGCAGCTCGTGATGAGCGCACGCACGTCGCGCGCAGTCGCCGCCACGCTCACCGCACTCGTCCTCGGCAGCGTCACCATCGTGCTGGCCGCGGCGGCTCGAGTGGAGCATGCTCGGGCGCTCGCCTTCGTCCCGGAAGCAGCTGCCGACCTGCCGCCATCGACCTACCCGCGCCTGGATCGCGCGGCACCGCCGCTCGCGCTCATTGCGCACGACGGCGCGGTGCGCAGCCTGAGCGGCCTGCGCGGGAGGCCGGTCGTCCTGACCTTTGCCTTTGCCCATTGCGAAACGGTCTGTCCGCTCGTCGTCAAACACTCGCTCGCGGCGCACGAGCAGCTCGCCCGCGACGGGATCGACACCGCGGTGCTGATCGTGACACTCGATCCCTGGCGCGACACGCCCACCCGACTGGCATCCATGGCGCGCTCGTGGGCCCTGCCTCCGGACGGCGCGTGGGTGCTCGGTGGAACGGTGCCCGACGTGAATGCGGCCCTCGACACGTGGCAGGTGCCGCGCACCCGCGA
>CAYSGF010000105.1:0-20407 GCA_964430275.1 uncultured Gemmatimonadaceae bacterium | reverse complement strand
GTCGCAGTGCACGAGCCCGAGAGGCACGCCATCGGTGTCGGTGAAGAGCTGGATCCACAGCACGCTGTTCGAGCCCTGGCTCGCACCGCGCAACGCGTCACTCGCGTTCGCACTCGCCTATACGACGGTGTGGCTGGGCTTCATGGCAGTGCTGTATCGCCGTCGCATCTTCATCAAGGTCTAGCGTGAGCGCGCGCATCGTTACGGTCACGCCGAATCCGTCCATCGACCTCCTTTTCGAGGCGGGTACGCTCGTGTGGGACGATGCGAACCGCATCGGCATGCCGCGCCGCAGGGCAGGCGGGCAGGGCGTCAACGTGAGCCGTACCGTTCACGTGCTCGGTGGCCGGACGCTCGCAGTCACCCTGCTGGGGGGCACCACCGGGCGGGATGTCGAGTCCCTGCTGCGTGCCGAGGGGATCGACATCGCAATTGCGCGAGCAACGGCTGATACACGTGTGTTCGTCGCCGTGCGCGAGGGCAGTACGGGCAGATCCCTGTTGCTGAACCCGCGCGGCCCGGCATGCGGAGTATCAGAGCAGCGCCTGCTGTTGGACGAAGTGAAGCGCGGAGTGCGCGCGAACGACTGGGTCGTCAGCAGTGGCAGCGTGCCACCCGGTTTTCCACCGGAATTCCACGCACACGTACGTGATACTGCGGTTTCCACGGGTGCACGGGTAGTCGTCGACTGCGATGGCCATGCCCTCCAGGCGGCTGCTGCCGGGTGCGAGCTGCTGGTACCGAATGTGAGGGAAGCGGAGCGCCTGCTCGGGCGGCACATCCGCGACGCACGCGACGCGGCAGCCGCCGCACGCGCGCTGCTGACCTTCGGCGCCCGACATGCCGCGATCACGATGGGGCCCGATGGTGCTGTACTCGCGTCCGCGGATCCTGACGCGGTGCTCGTCGCGCGCGCGCCGGAAGCGCCTGCCGGGGCGTCCGCCGTGGGTGCGGGCGACGCGTTCCTCGCCGCGCTGCTGCTGCAGATCGATGCGATAGCGCCTGCCGACGCGCTGCGCCACGCAGTCGCCACGGGCACGGCCGTGCTCTACGGGGAAGGCGCGGAGCTGGTAAGAGCAGGGATGATCGAGCGGCTGCTGCCGATGGTGAACGTCGAAGAGGCCGGCTGACGACCAGCCGACCTCTTCGATCATCGACACGAGCGGCGTTAGTTGACGCCCGTGGTGTCCTGCGGATCCGCCTCGTTCACGTCCACATCCGGGACCGTGACCGTCGTGGTGTCGAGACCGACATCGACGTCTGCAGCATCCACGTCATACTCCGGGAGCTGTCCTTCCTGCACGTCGACTTCAGGCATATCCCCCTCTTCCGTCTGCTCCACCGAACACGCGGCGAAGCCGAATGCGAGGGCCGGGGCGAGGAAGAAGATCGACTTGCGCTTCATGTTGCCTCCTGAGTGAATTCACCAGCACTGCACGCTGCTACCGCGGAGTGGGCAAGGTCCGGGCCAGCCAGTGGAATGCTCTGTGCCATCAGGATTTTCGCAGGCTTTGGAGCCTGCCGTACACACCCGGAAATCGAGGAGAGAACGTGACTCGAGGAGCGATGCTCGTCACACTGGGCGTGCTGCTTGGCGCGTGCGCGCCGGAGCAGGACGGCGATGGTCGCCGCACGGCCCGCGGCACGGCGAGCGGCCGGGTCGGTGAGCCCGCCGACAGCAGCGTGTCGCGAGGTGGGGCGGGGCAGGATCAGGAGCCAGCTGACAGTGCCCTGGACGCAGCGGGAGGGTGGACAGCGGGCATCGTCGAAGGTGAGGCCCCGGCGAGCGGCGTGGCAGTACAGCGGGACCTGCGGGTGGCGGCGCACGACGATTTCGATCGCATGGTGCTCGGCTTCGGCGAGGATGCGATACCGGGCTACCATATCGAGTACGTCGACAGCCCGGTGCATGCGTGCGGGTCGGGGGAGGAGGTCGACCTGCCGGGCGCGGGCTGGTTGTCCATCCGTCTGACGCCGGCCGCTGCACACGACGAGCAGGGACACGCGACGGTCGCGAGCCGGGATCTGCCCGTCGATCTGCCCGTCATTCTGCGGGTACGTTCGACCTGTGACTTCGAGGGAATCGTGACCTGGGTCGCAGCGGTGCGCTCACCGAACGAGTATCGGGTGCTCGAGCTGGAGGCACCGAACCGGCTGGTCGTGGACGTGCGCCGCTAGAGGTCGCTCACATCGCGGCCGTCCTGCTCGTGCTTGCGGGGCGGCGGCTCCGGCGTTCCGTGCAGAATCGTGAACTGCGCCCGGCCGCTCTGGACCATGCCCTTGAGCCGTGCGGCGAACGCGCCCCGAACGAGTGCCCGCACGGGGGGCAGCAGGAGCGCGATGCCGACGGCGTCGGTCACCACGCCAGGCGTGAGGAGCAGCACACCGGCAACGAGGACGAGGGCGCCGTCGACCATGGACGCCACAGGAGGTCGGCCGCTCGCAAGTTCCTGGCGCATGCGGGTGAGCACCTGTATGCCCTGACTGCGCGCGAGTGCCGCACCGATGACACCCGTCACGATGACGAGCAGCACAGTCGGCAGGACACCCAGCCAGCTGCCGATACGCAGCAGGAGCATCAGCTCGATCACCGGCAGGGTGATGAACGCGAGAATCAGAAAGCCGAGCACAGGCCTCGCTTGCGAGGTTCGTGGTGTTCGCCTACCCAAGATGATCGATCGCAAACGGCGCCGCTACCGACCCGGCTGCGGGGTTGCGGCACTCGCAGTGCCCGGCGAACCTGAGCGCATGGGTTTGCGCACTGCTACACTGGAGTCGGCATGACGCGCCTGAACGTCGAATCGATCGCCACCAACCAGCTCGAAGCCGCGGCCAACCTGCTGGAGCTCGCGCAAGAGATGCGTGTCCGGCTGCGCACACCCTTCCGTGAAGTAACCGTACAGGTACCCGTGCTCATGGACGATGGCAGTGTGCAGATCTTCCGCGGCTACCGCGTGCAGCACAACGGCGCGCGCGGTCCGACGAAGGGCGGCGTGCGCTACCACCCGACGGTGGATCTCGAGGAAGTGCGTGGGCTGGCGACGCTCATGACATGGAAGACAGCGCTGCTCGATCTGCCGTTCGGGGGCGCGAAAGGCGGCGTAGGCGTCGACCCGCGCGTGCTGTCGAAGACGGAGCTGGAACGGCTGACCCGCAAGTTCACGGAGCGGATCGCCATCGCACTCGGCCCCTACCGCGACATCCCGGCGCCCGACATGGGGACTGACGGGCAGGTGATGGCGTGGATGCTCGACGAGTACAGTGCCAAGCGCGGGTACTCGCCCGCAATCGTGACCGGCAAGCCGATCACGCTCGGCGGCTCCTATGGCCGCGAGGAAGCGACCGGCCGCGGTGTGATGATCACGATGCGCGAGGCGGCGCGCGACTACGACATACCATGGCAGGGCGGTACGGCGGCGATCCAGGGATTCGGCAACGTCGGCAGTCATCTCGCCACTTTCCTGCACGAGGAAGGCGTGAACGTCATCGCCGTCACCGACGCCATGGGTGGTGTCCATCAGCCGACCGGCCTGAACATTCCCGCGCTCGTCGAGCATACGAACAGGACCGGGACGGTGAGCGGATTCGAGGGCGGCGATCCCCTGACGAACGACGAGTTGTGGACGATTCCCTGCGATTACCTGATCCCGGCTGCCCTGGGCGGCGTGATCACGAAGGAGGACAACGCCGGGACGATCAATTGCCGGGTGCTGGTCGAAGCTGCAAACGGCCCCACGACCCCCATCGCCGACAAGATCCTCGCCGAGCGAGGTATCCTCGTGCTGCCTGACTTCCTTGTGAATGCCGGGGGGGTGGTCGTCTCGTATTTCGAATGGACGCAGAACCTGCAGCAGTTCCGCTGGGAGCTGGAGCAGGTCAACAGCTCACTGGAAAAGAAGATGGTCGCGGCGTATCGCGAAGTGATCACGTTCGCGCGCACACACGACGTCACCCTGCGCACGGCCGCCTATGCGATCGCACTGCGACGTGTCGCCGATGCGGAGGAGCTGCGCGGCCTGTGAGCGTCCTCGCACCGCACCTCCCCATCTTTCGTGCGGCTGCCGAGGCACTGCTGCCGGCGGCAGCCCACCTCGATGAAGCGCAGTGGGACCGGCTCGAGCAGATCGTCGAGACGGTGCTCTCGCAACGTCCGGAACGGGCCCGCAAGCAGCTGCGACTGTTTCTGCGCGTGCTCGATCTCTACCCTCTGCCACGACACCGACGGCGCTTCCATCGGCTATCACTGAGCAGCCGGGAACGTGTACTGCACAATCTGGAACGTGCGCGGCACATCCTGATGCGGCGTGGTGTCTGGGGGCTTCGCACCCTCGTCTTCATGGGATACTACACGCAGCCCGTTCACGCGGCGGGCGTTGGCTACCGCGCCTCGGCCCGCGGCTGGCAGGCACGACGATGATGCACCGCAGCTGCGACATCGCGATCATCGGTAGCGGCGCAGGTGGCGGCACGGTCGCGGCGGCGCTCGCACCCCTCGTGGCAGACGGCGTGCGCATCGTGGTGTTCGAGCAGGGTGCGCGCCTGCGCGACGACGAGTTCGACGGCGGCGAGCTGACGATGGCGCCCGCGCTGTACGAGGATGGCGGCGGGTTCCTGACGGCTGATGGAACCATGACGCTCGCCTTCGGCCGGGCGTACGGCGGTTCGACCGTCGTGTACACGGGCACGTCGCTGACTGCGCCGGAGCGTGTCATTCGCGGCTGGCGCGTACCGGGGCTGAACGCCGCCGATCTGGCTGAGCGGTCGTCCAGGTACAAGGCGCAGAATCACGTGCATCTGCTCGGCACGGACGAGATCAATGACAACAACCGGCTGTTCGTGGAGGGCTGCCGCGCGGCCGGGCTGCGCGCCGAACAGTTTCCGCTCAACGTCCACGGTTGTCTGGGGTCGAGTCTGTGCAACCTCGGGTGCCCGAACGGCGCGAAGCAGGGTACGCACCGCGTGCAGCTTCCCGCCGCGGAGCGACAGGGGGTGGAGGTCGTCACGCGCGCCGAGGTCGTGCGCGTCGAAGGCCGGCGGCTGAGAGTGCAGGTGGTGGCACCGGAGTCGGGCGCGAAGGGGGAACCGTCGACATGGGAGCCCGGCGAGTACGAGGTCGATGCCAGCGTCGTGGTGACAGCCGGCGGCTCGATCGGCAGCTCTGCGTTGCTGCTGCGCTCAGGGTTCGGCTCGCGGCTGCCGCGCCTAGGGCACGGCTTCACCTGTCATCCGGCGTTCATCCTGGTGGGCGATCACGACCGGCCGATCACGAATGATGTCGGACACCCCAAATCGTTCTTCCTGGATCGGGCGGAAGAAGAGCGCTACGTGCTCGAGACCTGCATGTACTTCCCGTTCACGACGGCGAAGAATCTCACCGGCTTCGGCGCAGAGCACGACACCATGATGCGCGCCTTCGAGCGGCTGCAGATGATCCTCGTGCTGGCGTGCGACCGTGCGACGGATTCGAACCGCATCGAGGTCGACCGCATCGGGCGACCGGTCGTGCACTACCACTTCACGAAGGAAGTGATCGAAGCGATGGTGCGCGCAACGCGAACCGCAGCGCGCATCTTCTTCGGCGCCGGTGCTGCGCGCGTGCACGCGCCGACGGCCGACCCTCACATCATCACGCGCGATCAGGCTGGCGAGCTCGATACCCGGATCGCGGAAAAGCATTTCGTGCCTGGCACCACGTCCGTTTCCGCTGCGCACCTGATGGGAGGGTGCGGGATGGGCGGTTCCGCCGCCAGCTCGGTCTGCGACGCGTGGGGCCGCGTCCACGGCGTACCATGGCTGCGCGTGGCAGACTCCAGCCTCTTCCCCGACGCGCTCGAGATCAACCCCTACCTCACCGTAATGGCGCTCGCGGATCGCACCGCCGAGGCGGTCAGACGCGACCTGGCCGAGCTGCGCAGCGCCTGAGTGTCACGGCAGCTGCGGCGGCGCATCGGGCGGGGGCCCCGCCCGCTCCCGCACCTCGTCATCGCCCGTACCCAGCTCGCGATCGATCAGGCGCTGAACACGATAGGCGAGGCGCCCGACAAGAATGCGTGTGGCGCGCAGATCATGGTTCGACTCGATCATGATCACCGCGAGGTCACCGGCACCCCACAGCAGCCCCGCGAAGACGACGATGCGCGTCGCCTCGATCAGCAGTGTTGCGAGTGCCGCCGGACCGTCCTGCTGCACACCGATGATGATCTCGGCGATCAGCATGATGACGAGCAGCACGGCGAGCGCCTTGAAGAGCTTCGCGATGTAGCGCAGCCCTTCGTGCGGCTCGAGGTCCTCGTCGCGAACGCGTGCGGCGCCCGTGATCTTCGGCTCATCGCGTCGCTCGGCCTCGGGAATCTCCTGTTCGGTCTTCATCGTTGTCTCCAGTCGCTCAGTTACCAGCGGGCACGGATGCCGCGCGTGTCCACGTGAATGAAGCCGGCATGCCCGCCGGTCGGACGATAGATGCCGATCCCGCCGACGAGCTTCGGGTAACGGCGCTCCACTTCCTCGGCCGCGCGTGCCATGACGCGCGCATCGCCGACATCGACCTGGCCGCTGCCATCCAGGTCATCCATCCGGCCATCGTCGTCATTGTCGATGAAAAAATCCATTGCATCACCGTACATGTGACGCGACAGCGCGCCGCGCCCGCTCGGGTCGCCGCCACCCTCGTTGTACTGCGGCGTGCGAAACCCGCTGATGACACCGACATTCTCGACCGGGTGACCCATGGTCTCCAGCTGCTGGATCGTCAGCTCGAGCTTGTCGAGCAGCCGCGGTGACATCAGAACGTATTTCGGCCATACGTCCGCCTGCCCCTTCGTGAGGAAGTCGCCGAGCGTGAAATGCGTCGACACTGGCACGTCGACGTCCTCGGGACCCACCTCGATCATTCCCCGCGGTGGCCGGTACGCAGGGGAGCGGGGCGTGCCGCCTTCCTCCCACGGCCAGGAGCCGATCCGATAATCGCCGATGTAGCCGCCCCGCTTGCTCGTCAGCGGGATGAGCGAGATCACCCGCAGCTGCGGCACAGTGCGCACTGCGTTGCGGGTCGACACGACCAGATCCCAGATCCCCGGCGACTGCGGCAATGCTGTCGTGTCACGCAGGGTCGTATCGCCGGTCGCGGACCGGTATTCCAGCTCGACTCCCTCCGGCAGCGAATCCGGCAGGACGAGCGCGGTGTCCCCCGCCTCTGCGACGACCACCCGAACCGCGCCGCTCTCGCCCATCGCCGGGGCCACCGTCTGCCGCGCGACCAGCCGCAGGGCCGCATCGAGCAGGAATGCCGTCTCCGGAGCGCCCGCCGGATCGAATGGGTTGGCGGCGATACGCGACGCGATCGCGGGCCGCTGACCCCGTTCCACGGCATCGAACACCGCCCATGCCCACAGCACGACGAATGCGCTCAGCACCACCGCGAGCCCGGTGGAAAAGGCGCGGCGATAGCCAGGTCGCTCGAGCAGGTGCGACCGACGCGGCCGCGGCCCGAGCTCGACGGGACTCACTCTCGGTCCTCCACGCCCACGACCGTCTTCACGACCCGTGCCGGCTGGCACGTGCCATGCGCTGCGGCAGCCAGACCTGAACCAGGAGGACGTGTGGCGAACCTTTTCCGGGGACTTCTTGCAGGATGGGGCGCTTACAAGCTCGGCGGGGGGTGCATCAGCACCATTCTCATCTTCATTGTGCTCTACTGGATACTCGGCGCCTTCTGCTGAGCTACAGGTTCCCCCGGAGGGCGCGGGCATCCGGGCGGGGCACGGACGCACGTGAGTCCGTGCTCGAGCCCTGATCAGCGCGGCAATTCTGCAATCGAAGTACGCGGCGAGGTGATGCGTAAAACGGACCGGAGCGGGCCCGCTGGGATCGCGGGACCGAGCTCCGGCGCAGAGGTGCGTTCAGGAGCGGGGCCGGACGAGCCCGGCTTCCGCGACGCTGATCAGCAGTGCACGACGAATCCCTTCCGCACCGTTCTCGTTGATCCACCATTCGTCGGGCGCGTGTGCGTTGCCCCCGACGCCGCCGCGGCCGATCGTGATGGCGGGGATGCCGCGGGAGATCGGAACGTTCGAGTCTGTGGAGGACCTGCCGATGCGGGGCTCGTCGCCGAAATGGCGGGTTACGGCGATCGCGCGCTGCAGCACGGGCGCATCTTCCGGTGTTTCCCCCGATGGGCGGTCACCGACGAGCTCGATGTCGGCTGTGAGAGGGTCGCCACGGCGCACGAGCCGGTTCTGCTCGTCAACGGCCGCGCGGACAGATGCGAGGAAGAGTGAATCGATGCGCATCAGGCTCTCCTGGCTTTCCGAGCGCATGTCCACCTCGAACCAGGCTTCGAACGGCACTGAATTGACGGATGTGCCGCCGCCGATCCGCCCGATGTTGTAGCTGGTACGCGAGCCGCTGCGGGTGAAGGCGTCCGCCGCGTCATCGAAGGCGCGGATCGCGCGGCCGAGCGCATGTGCGGGATTGCCGGTCCCGAATGCGCCCCACGAATGGCCGCCCGGCCCTTCGAACGTGACGCGATAGCGGCGCGAGCCGAGTGCCTGCGCGGTGATGTTGCTGTCACCCCCACCATCGACGGCAATGAAGGCATCGATACGCGGTCCGCCGTCACGGAAGAGGTGCTTGACGCCGCGCAGGTCACCCAGTCCTTCCTCGCCGACCGTGCCGATGAAGAGCAGGCTCGCGTCGGTCTGAACGTCCGCGGCCTCGAGTGCGCGCAGGATCTGCAGCAGCACGACGAGGCCGCGTGTATCGTCACCGATGCCTGGCGCGTAGAGCGTATCGCCGCGCTGCTGCACGGTTACGTCGGTCTCCTCCGGGAAGACCGTGTCGAGGTGCCCTGCGAGGGCGACGACGCGCTCGCCGGCACCGCGTCGCAGCGCCAGCACATTGCCTTCCTCGTCCGTCCACACGCTGTCGGCGCCGGCAGAACGCAGCATGTCGGCGAATACGACGCCGCGCGCCTCTTCCCCGAACGGCGGAGCGGGGATCTCGGTAAGCGTGACCAGGTCACGGATCCCCTGCTCGTCGAGGGCGTCGATCTGCTCGAGCGCGCGCTGGATACCGGCGTCGCTGACCAGCCGGACCACCTGGGCACAGTACTCGTTGGCGGTGTCGCAGCGCGCGGTCTGCGCGCGTAGCGGCAACGCCGCCGCCGTCACCGCAACGGCGATGAAGACGCCGCGCCAGGCCTGTGCTCTCATGATTCCACCATCTGGGGAAGGGTCACCAGCTCCGTGATCGTGTACGTGCGATCGCCCCGGGGCAGACGTACGACCACCTCGTCGCCCGGTGCCTTGCCGAGCAGGGCGCGGCCGATCGGCGACGCGATCGAGATCTGGTTCGTGTCCAGGTCGATGTAATCGCCGAACACGAGTGTGTAATCCACGATCTCACCGGTCTTCGCGTCCTTCAGCTTTACCTTCGAGCCGAAGCCGACGCGGTCGCTGGCGATCGCGCTCGGGTCGATCTTGGAGAGCTCATTCGCGCGCTGCGTCAGATGGTTCAGGCGCGCCTGCACGAATTCCTGTCTCTCGAGTGCGGACTTGTACTCGGCGTTCTCGCTCAGATCGCCGAGCTCGACCGCACGTTGAATCGACTGCGGCAGTGTGACCGTCAGCTCGTGCATCAGCCGATCGATCTCGTCTGCCAGCTTCTGCTTGATCTCCTCCAGCATGACTGCTCCAGGATAGTGAAGAAGCACACCGCACTTCATCACGAAGGGCGGCGCTCACTCGCGCCTGTTGTACGGGGATCGGCCGCGAGCGCGGCCAGCGCTTACGGCGCGCCGTCCGGCGTCGGCGGCGCAGAGCCGGTGGGTGCGAGCTCCACACCCAGCGACAGCTCCGATTTCAGATCGTTGTTCACGAAAACGGCAAAGGTGTAGCCGCCGGATTTCGTGAGCTGCAGGTTGTTCAGCGTCAGAATCTGGTTCGATGCAATCGTCTGGCCCGGTTGACCGTGAGGTACTACATCGCCCTTCACGTCGAAGACGGTCTGTCCATCCGGGTCATGCATCCTGATCTCGACGTTGTGAATGCGATCACGCTCGACCGGATGAGCCTCGAAGCGCAGGACCAGGTGCATCTGTGGATGCACGGCAGGCAGCGCATTGACATTGATCCGGTCGAAGATGCCGAGAATGTTGAGCTTCCCCTCGGCCGTGACGTTCGCATGGTCCGCGAGCAGTGCGAGCTTCACCTGCATGGCGGGGTCAACCTGTGCCGACGTCGCATGACTGACAAGGTAATGGGCGTGTCGCCCGGCGTCGAGCGGCTAGAGCCCGATCTTGTACAGGTAGAGGTAGAAGCCGGGCAGGATCCGCTGCTCGCTGCCGAATGCGATCTTGGTCTGCTGCCCGCGTGCACTCTCGACGATGCTCCAGGCCACCTCCCCGCGCCGCTCATGCAGCATATCGAGGTACGCGCCGACCCCGGCGCGCGTCGTGTCCGCATCGAGCTTGGCCAGGAGGTGGCCGTCGCGCACCCACACCCAGCCGGTCATGCCAGGCACGTCCGGGTCCCCGACGACCGGCGCCCTGCTGTGGCGGAACCAGTGCGTGAGCCGGCCATGGAACTCATGCTTCGTGATCCAGGCCTCGCGCTCCACGCGTTCCATCGGAAACGACTCCATGCTGCTCAGGGCTGGGGCACCGAGCCGAGCCAGAAGAGCGCGCCGAGCAGGGAGCCCATGAGCGTTCCGGCGGCGAGGCGGAGGACGAAGCTGCAGTCCTGATCCGTGCCGATGCAGCTGGTATACCCGATCAGCCCGCCTGCAAACGCACCGATCGCTGCACCGCCGAGGACGTATGGCGTGGGCGTGGCCTCCGGCAGTGCCTGGGGGGAAGGCGCAACGGCGGGGTCGCCGCCTCGGGCCCCTCCGCGTACGAGCCCTCCCGCAGTGTCCGCGATCTCGACTCTCGCGCCGTTCCAGTCGAAGGTGGGAGCGAGCCGCTGAGCCGAGAGGGAGGACGGAATGAAGAGCAGAATACCGAGAACGAGGCTGGCATGCCGGGCGGTTACGAGACGCATTCGCCTTCCTGGGCTCGAGTCATCTGCGCGGTTGCTCAGAGTAGCGAATCCGCGGGTGCGGCGGCAAACCGCGGATCATCCCGTGGACGCGCTGTCAGCCGCGATGGTGCCGACGAGCAGCTCGACCGGGATTCCACCGTTCCGCGTGGTCAGTGCGGAATGGAGTGGCAGGCGCAGCTGTGCGCACAATCTCGCATCCGCGCACAGCAGCCCGACGCGCCAGCCGCGGAGGCGGCGGCGTGCCAGGTTGCCGAGCGCAGCATACAGGTCGCGCAGGCCGGCTCGTTCGCCTACACGCACGCCGTACGGCGGATTCGTCAGCAGCACGCCGGTGCCGGGCGGAATCCGCGCGTCACCGAGTGGCAGCTGGTCGAGAATGATGTCATCGAGCACGCCGGCGCGAGCGGCATTCGCGCGTGCGGCGGCAACTGCGCCTGCATCCCGATCCGATCCGAAGACCGGCGCCGGCGCGGTCGTCAGGATATCGGCCCGCGCGTCGTCGACGACCCCTTGCCAGAGGCGCGCATCGAAATCCGGCCAGTGCTCGAACCGGAATTCTCGCGGCTCGCGTGCGGCGGTCGCGAGGCCGGGTGGAATGCGGCGCGCGCGCAGTGCGGCCTCGATCGGAATCGTGCCGGAGCCGCACAGCGGATCCAGCAGAGGGACGTCATGTGGTGTCACCGCATGGAGGAGCGCCGCGGCGAGCGTCTCGCGCAGCGGTGCCCGCGCAACCTGCTGGCGGTATCCCCGCAGGTGGAGCAGTGCGCCGGCCGCGTCGGCGCTGATCGTACAGCGGTCACGCAGGAACCGGACGACGAACATCTGCGCGCCCGCGGCATCGATGCGCTCGTCATCGACGCTCCGAATGACGCTGCTTCCGGCGGCCGCTCCGATCACCCCGAGCAGGCGTTCCGCAATCGCGCCCTCGTGGTAGAGCCGGGACTTGCGCGCCGTCACGCGCAGGAGCACGGGCATGCCCGGTTCGACGTGGCGCTGCCAGTCGAGGCGTCGCGCCTGGCGTTCGAGCTCTGCGAAGCCGCGCGCGCCGAAGCTGCCGAGGCGAACGAGCACGCGGCTCGCAAGACGCAAATGGAGCAGGGCACGGTAGAGCGACTCGTCGTTGCCCTGCCACGACACGCCGCCATCCTCCGGCACCGGCTGCTCACCGAGCGCGCGCAGCTCCTCGGCGACCATCGGCTCGAGGCCTGGCGCCGCGACCGCGAAGAAGTCACGCATATCCTTGCCCGGGGTCACGCCGGTCGCCGGCCGATCGGTCGAAAATCGGACGGTGGCAGCTCAGGTGGCGCCGCGTCCGACCACGGCCTCGAGGGCGGCGAGCTCCTTCGGTGCGAGGAGGCGGTGCGCGCCCGGTGACAGGTTGCCGAGACGAAGCGGCCCGATTGCAGTGCGGACGAGACGGGCAATCGTGCCACCGCTCTCCTCGATCATGCGTCGGACCTGGCGGTTGCGTCCACCGTGCAGCACGATCTCGATTTCAGTCGCCGAGACACGCTCGACGCGCGCCGCCTGCAGGAGCTCGCCGCGCGAGCGAACGCCCGCACGCAGCAGCTCGACGAGATCATCCGCGGCGGGCTGCTCGAGGTGGACGCGGTAGATCTTCTCGACCTGTGACGACGGCGCTGCAATGCGGTCGGCCCAGCGTGTATCGTTCGTAAAGAGCAGCAGTCCCTGCGTGTCCCGGTCCAGTCGGCCGACTGGCATGAGGCGCGGGTAGGGCGCATTCTCGAGGCACATGAACACCGTGTCGCGCCCCCGTTCGTCCACCCGGGTCGTGACGAGTCCGGCAGGCTTGTTGAGCATGACGAAGGTGCGCTCGGCCGGACGCACGCGCTCCCCGTCCAGCGTGATCCGGTCGTGTGCGGGTTCGACGCGCAGGCTGGGGTCTCGCACAAGCTTGCCGTTCACAGTGACACGGCCGCCACTCACTGCACGCTCCGCTTCCGTTCTCGAGCAGGCACCCAGCTTCGAGAGTGCGCGCGCAAGACTCACGCGCGGCGCGTGAGCACTGCCCGAACCGGGCTTCACGCGCTGTCGTCTCCGCTCGAGCGCCTGGTGTCCGGAGCCCGGGGCGCGCCATCGAATGCGACGCCGAGGCCGCGCAGGATCCGGTCGGCCGTCGACCGATCCCGCGCGATCCGTTCGCCAGCGGTTTCCTGCAGCAGATCGCCCAGACCCGGAAAGCGGGCTGCGGTGTCGCCCGGGTTCGTCAGTGTGGTCTGTCCCGCAGCGATCTCACGCAGCAGCGACCAGGGGCGCTCGAACTGGGTGGCAGGTGGATCGAGCTCGAACGCATGCAGCACGACGCGAACGCCGAGGAGGAACGAATCGAATGCGGCCGCGTCGAGTGACGTGCCCGGCTCGGCGCCTGCGGGATCGGACATGCTGTCTCCGGTTCTCGTTCAGTCGACGTAGTATGCAAAGCGTACACGCCACACGCGACCGTCGCGCAGGAAGAACGTCATCGGCTCCTCCACCGGACCGCAGTCCGTGCACAAAAACACCAGGGTGGAGTCGGTAGTCTCCACCGGCTCTCCGAGCTCACTGCGGAGGTCGTCCACGGTCGCGCCGATGCCAGGAGCAAAACGCAGCCACCGGTTCGCGGTTACGTCCACTCCTTGCAGGAGTTCCACGCCGGACGCAGTTCGGTACAGCTCCACTGCAAGGTCGCGATAGTATACCGCGACTACCGAATCGACCTGCCCGGGAACGTGCCGGTTCGGCGTCGGCTCTGCCGCACTGCTGTCCGGCGGGCCGAGCCGATTACGCAACGCCGAGCGATCGGAGGCGTCCACCGCGAGCGCCCCATCGTTGTACTGCTGCAGACGGTCTGCGGCGGTCGCGCCAGGGAGGCGTGGGAGGGGAGCAGCGGCGGGTGGAGGTTCCGGGTCCGCTGCGCCGGCCTCGCGCACTGCACCCGAGGCGCAGGCGCTGGCCAGCACGGCGCACGCGCAGATCAGCGCGTGCGCGGCCCGGTGCGGGAAAGAACCAGGAACAGCGAGGTCGCGAGCGGGCCACCCGCCAGCGAGAAGGCGACCCAGCCCCGCTCGCGCAGCCCCGTCGCGAGCGCGTACGCCGTGTTCAGCACGCCCAGCGCGACCCATGCTGCCAGAAAGCCGAAGAATGGTGCGAGGTTCATCATGGTCTGCCGTACGAAGGTCTGCCGTCATCCGTTTCACCTGCTTGGACGACCGTGCCGTACGAATCCGTTGCATTACCATGGGAATGCTGTCCCGCCGTACGGCTCAGGCAGGGCCATCATGCGTCATCATCCGGGTCCGGCGGTTCACGTAGAAGACGAGTCCGAGCATCCAGAGGAGACAGAGCAGCGCGAGCGCGATCTGGGCCAGGAGCGGCACCTGGTCCCGCGGGATCGGTGGATAGAAGAGCTGGGAGAACGCGACGATCCCCCATGCTGCGGCAGCGAGCGCGGCCCAGCGCAGGTGCAGAAACATCGCAACGCCGGCCACCAGGTAGGTGAGCGCGTATGCGCCGGTCCGCGCGCCCTCGAAGGTATGCAGGGTATCCGCAGCGACCACGTCGGCGAAGCTGCGAACCCAGGCGAGTCCAACGAGCACGAACACGACTCCCAGCACGCGCAGGATCACGGAGCGCGGCGGCGCGCCCGGCTTCGGGGTGGTGTCGCCCGGGTCACTCGTCGTGTTCATGCTGCATCCTATCGATTACGCAGGGTCGGAACCACTCGACGCTCCCGCCTGCGTGTCCGGCGCTGAACGAACCATCACCGCGCGGGCATGCAGGAGTGGCGCGATCAGGCGCTCGTCCCCGCTGACGCGGATCTGCGCGCGGCTGGTCTCCGACGGGAGTGCATTGAAGAGCAGCCGCCAGGCTGTGTCGGCGTCGAGCTCGACGCGTGTCGTGGGATCCGCGGCGGCTCCATGGAGCATGGTCCAGTCGTCCGCGCGCCGCACGAGGGACCAGTCGTCACCTGCATCGCCGGTAATGCGTACGCTTACGCTCGTCCTTTCGGGGGCAACGGTATCGCGGTACGCGTGCGGCAGCGCACGCACCGAGACAGCCAGCACCGGATGCAGCCACGCGCGGTCCGTGAGTGGTGCGGCTCCGACGGCGTCGCGGATCTGCTGCTGGTGGTGCCACCTCTCCGTGTATTCGCGTGCAACGTCCATCCAGTTCGCCGACGCGGACTCACCTGCCCAGGCGACCGGGAAGACAGCGGCACCATCCGGATCGAGCGACTCCATCAGCGCGGCGACGCGGGATCCGCTCCACTCGAGCAGGTCGACGAGCACTGCGGGCGAGAGCCGGCGCGCACTCTCCACCCACTTCGCATTCAGGGTGTCCAGCCAGTCGACCAGATCCGCATAGCCGTTCAGCTCGCGAGCGGGGTCCAGCAGATGGCCATCGCGAAGAATGGAGATCCTGCGCAGGTCTCCATCGAGCAGGTGTGCGGCGATGTCGCGCACGCGCCACCGGCCTGCGGCCGTGGCGTGCTCCCAATCCCCCGCGGTGAGACCGCGCAGAAGCAGGAGCAGCTGCGCATGCAGCGGGGCGAAGCGATCAGCGGTGTGAACTGGTCCGAGTGGCTGCAGCTGTACTGTCATGCTCCATCATGTTGGTTCACCAGAGCGCCTGCACCGGTCCCGGCTGCACGGCCGGTCGCCCAGGCCCAGAGGAAATTGTAACCGCCGATCGGTCCGAATGCATCCAGCAGCTCGCCACACAGGAACAGTCCGGAATGCATTCGACTTTCCAGTGTGTGCGGATCGACTGCGCCGAGCGCGACGCCGCCCCCGGTCACTTCTGCCTTCTTGTATCCTTCGTCCCCCGTCCACGGCAGCGGATAGCGGGCAAGCATCGTAACGAGGAGCAGGCGTTCATCGCGTCGCAGTCCGGCGAGCGGTCGATCGCCGTCGACGCGTGCCTCCCGGACGAGTGCGTCGGCGAGGCGCGTGGGCAAATGGCGCCGGATGAGCGTACCGATGCTGCTGCCCCCGGCCGCGCGCAGCATGGCGTCCCACGCCGCGCCGTCCTGGGCGCTCCACTGGACGAGAATGGGCTGTGGACGACCGGCGATCCGGGCGCGCACTGCATGGTGCGAGATGTCGAGAATCGCCGGACCGCTGTATCCGCGGTGGGTGAAGAGAAAGCCTCCCGCCGCGGCGGCACTTCCTCTGGCCAGCGGTGCCTCGAGCCGGACGGTCAGCGAAACACCTGCAAGTGCGGCGTGAACGGCGGGCGTCGCCGTGAGCGGCGTCAGCGCGGGATACGTCTCGTGGATCGTGTGGCCAAGCCGTCGCGCGATGCGGATGCCGGTGCCGTCACTGCCGGTGGCCGGTACCGAGAGGCCGCCGGTAGCGAGCACGACTGCGCGGGCGGGGACAGGAGAGCCGTCTTCGGTGACGACGCGCCAGCCGGTGTCGGTGCGCACGACGTCGTGCACGGTGACGCCGAAGCGCAGCTGCACGCCTGCACGTTCAGCAGCGCCGATCAATGCGTCGCGCACGTCGCGGGCGCGGTTCGAGTGCGGAAAGAGCTTGCCGGTCTCCGGCTCGACCACCAGTGGGATGCCGAGCTCACGCTCGAAGAATGCACGCTGTTCGTCGAGCGGCCACGACAGCAGCATCCTGCGCATGGTATTCGGAGACGACGCCGTGACATACTGTGCGGGCGTCATGCGAGAAGGCAGAACGTTACAGCGCCCGCCTCCGCTGATCAGGATCTTGCGCCCGCCGTCGCGCGTTCGCTCGAGAAGCAGGACGGATGCGCCGGCGCGCGCGGCGAACAGCGCCGCCATGACGCCCGCCGCACCCGCCCCGACGACGACCACCTGCGCATCGCTCACGCGTCCGCACCCTTGATCCGAGCAGCGCGGCCGGTGCCAGGATGACGGAACACCGACACGGTCGAATCGCCGATGCGGCGGGACTTCCGCTGTGCGGGCAGCACGTGATCGGGCGCGTGCTCGAGTGCGAGGATGCGGCTGAACCCGACGTCCAGCCAGTGGCGGAGCACGCGGTCGAGCTTGCGCGATCCGTACGGTGGGTCGGCGAAGGCCAGGTCGTAGGCACCGGCGGGCAGGCGCTCGACGAACGGAATGGCGTCCCGAACGAACACGCGCGTCCGCTGGCGCGCACGCATGGCGGCCACGTTCGCCTTGAGCGCGTGGATCGCGGACGGGCCATTCTCGACGAAGTCGCAGGACCGCGCGCCGCGCGACAGCGCCTCCAGGCCGAGCGCTCCGGTGCCAGCGAAGAGGTCCAGCACACGCGCGCCGCGCAGGTCGTCGCTCAGCATGCCGAGGAGTGCATCACGCACCGCTTCCGCGCTGGGCCGCACTCTGCCCGCGGGCGAAACGAGCTGCCGTCCAGCCCACCGCCCGGCGATGATTCGCATGGCGCCAATCTCGCATCCGGCGGCTGCCGGCGCACCATGTGCACATTTTTGCGATTCGAACGTCTTAATCTACACGGGGGCGACATCGCATATCGGAGCGGGAGCATGCATACACGACGAGCCACACACCTGATCGCAGGCTGCCTGACGGCGATCCTTGCCTGTGCGGGGAGCAGCGATCCCCAGGAGCCGGCCGATCCCGCGGCGATGTCGGTTGTTCGCAGCGGCATCCAGTATACGGCCGACACCCAGGTCATGGAGTCGTTCCCGGTCCAGATCGCCACTATCGTGACGGTCACGAACACGGGCAATCGTCGCGTCGGCCTGACGTTCCCCGATGGGTGCGTGGTGCTGCTGCGAGCCTACCACGATGCCGCCCGCAGCCGGCTCGCCTGGGATCAGGGGGATCACGTCGGCTGTACGATGGCGCTGGTCTCCGTGGACCTGCCACCCGCCGGTCGCAAGGATGTCACTGCGCGGACGAACGCAGCGGACATCCTGCGCGACGAGCTGCCGGACGGGGAATACTGGCTGGAGGCCGTGCTTCGACCGGACGGCCGCGTCGTCGCGATCCCGGCCGGATCGGTAGAGCTGGCCGTGCCGCGGGACTGATGCTCTTGACCCGGTAGCCCGGGATTCCTTACCTCTCCGCGCACCCCTTCCCTCCGTTGCGCTGGAGACATGCCATGCGACGCGCCGTGCTGGCGACATTCTTCGTGCTCGTGCTCACCGGACCGGCCGCCGCGCAGCAGCAGGCCGCGCCCGCACTCGAGGACCTGTTCCGCTACCAGGCGATTGGTGACGCCCGTGTCTCGCCCGACGGGACCATGGCGCTCTACACACTGCGGTCGGTCGATCTGGACGAGAACGAGGCGGACACCGACGTATGGCTCGCACGCACGAATGGTGGCGACGCGATCCGGATGACGACGAATCCGAAGAACGACTCGCGACCGCGGTGGCAGCCGGACGGCGGCACGTTCGCGTTCACGTCCGTGCGCGGCGACGGCGAGGCGGCGCGAAGTGCCCTCTATCGGATGTCGCCGAACGGCGGTGAGGCGGAGCTGCTCTACCGGCACGACACGGACATTGGCGCGTTCGAATGGGCGCCGGACGGTCGATCGATTGCGTTCACGGCGCGCGAGGAGGAGTCGCAGGCGCAGAAGGATGCGAAGGAGAAGGGCCGCGACGTCGAGATCGAGGACGGGCCGGAGCGGCACACGCACCTGTGGGTGCTGGACGTCGCCAGCAAGGAAGCACGCCGCGTCACCGGCGGCGACAGCGCGACCGTGTTCACGGTGCAGGCGTTCGCATGGAGTCCCGATGCACAGCAGATCGCGTTCTCTGCCGCGCCATCGCCCAACCTGGCGTTCTCATGGCAGAGCGATGTTTATGTCGTGACGCCCCAAGACAGTGCCGCCTTGCCGCGACTCCTCACCCGGAACGAGGGGCCGGACGGCAGTCCCGTCTGGGCGCCCGACGGGCGGTCGCTATATGTGCAGGGGCACGAGGAGAGCGGCTACCGGGTCGGGCAGAGCAGGCTCTACCGCGTCGATCTCGCATCGGGCGCTGCACAGGACGTAACACCTGGTGACCTCGATCCGGGCAGTGTCGTTCCCTACGGCGACGGCGTCTGGTTCTCGGCGCTGAGTGGCACGACGACGGGATTGTACTGGATGCGGCCGGACGGTACCGGCGTCGTGCGGGTGACGCCGGAAGACGGCACGTACGGCAGTATCGACTTTTCCGCCGACCACACGCGCATCGTGTACACGCACGAAACACCGACGCAACCCGCGGAGCTGTACACTGCGGTTCTCGCGACGCGCAGCATTCCACCCCGCCCGGCGCAGCCGCTTGCGCTGACGCGTCACAATGAAGAGATGAAGCAGTACGCCGTGGGCCGCACCGAAGTCGTAACGTGGCAGAGCACGGACGGGCGGAGCGTGGAAGGCGTGCTGGTCTATCCCGCCGGCTACGAGACCGGTCAGCGTGTGCCGCTCGTCGTGAAGATCCATGGTGGGCCCGCGGGCGCATACCTGCAGAACTTCCAGGCGAACGGCTACGGCAACAACGCGCAGTGGTATGCCGCAGACGGCTACGCCATGCTGATGCCGAATCCGCGCGGGTCCGCCGGGTACGGCGATGCAGGGCAGCGCGCAGTGATCGAGGACTGGGGCGGACTCGACTTCCAGGACATCATGACCGGAGTCGACGCCGTCATCGAGCGCGGCATCGCTCATCCGGATTCGCTGGGGGTGATGGGCTGGAGCTACGGCGGCTACATGACGGCGTGGACCGTAACACAGACGGATCGCTTCAAGGCAGCCGTCAACGGCGCAGGCATCACCGAGCCGATCGCGATGTGGGGCACACAGGACATCATCCAGGTATTCGAAGGTTACTTCGGCGGCGATCCGTTCGCGGACGGCCGCTGGGAGGTCTACCAGCGGTCATCGCCGCTCGACAACGTGCGCAACGTCACGACACCGACGCTCATGATTCACGGTCGCAACGACGCACGTGTACCGCCGAACCAGGCGCAGATCTTCTTCCGTGCACTGCGCGCCCTCGGCGTGCCGACGGAGCTCGTCTGGCTGCCGCGCACCGGTCACGGACCGGGCGAGCCCGGACTCCAGTACGAAACCGCACTGCGCCAGAAACAGTGGATGGACCGCTGGATCCGCGGGAAGCGCAACGGCGAGCCCGTCACGGACTGAGGGTGCGGGGCGTTCGGGAACGCTGGTGGGCGATCCGCTTTCCGGTGCAGGTAGAGACGCCGTTCAGCGCCCTGCACGGGGTCCTGAAGCAGCCGGGTGCCGGCCCTCCGCCGCGACAGTCGCAAGCGACGTCGCCTACCAGCTGATCTGCCCCTGCTTCGACGTGTCGACCTCTTCGGTCTCGCCGGTCTTGAACAGGAACGCTTCCATGTTCGCCGTCAGGAACTCACGCGCGGGCCGGTCGCGCACGTCGAGTCC
>CAYSGF010000104.1:0-14232 GCA_964430275.1 uncultured Gemmatimonadaceae bacterium | reverse complement strand
CTCGTCGTTGTATTCGCCCATCTCTCGGAGCTGCTGCTCGGTGGGCATTACCCCCTTCTCCGTATCCGCGTCCGCCTTGACGATCACCATGAAGCGCATCGTGCTCTCCGTGCTGCTGGGTTGCGGGCTGCGGACGTTCCGCCGCCCTGTACTAGTGCGTCGAACGACCGGCCCGGAATTCGACAGGCCCCGCAGCCCGATCCTTGCGATGCCCGGGCACGGACTGCGTACCCGGAACCCAGAGGACCTGAAATGCCACGATCCACGCATGCCGCCGTTCTGAGCCTCATCGGACTCGCTGCCTGCGCCAGCGCACCGCCAGTGCCGGTACCACCTGCACCCGGGCCGGTCCCGCCCGCAGCAAGGCCGGCCCAGCCCGAACGCCCGCTGCCGTACCCGGTGGACCTGCCGCCGGCGTTCCGCGAAGCGGTGGAGGCGGGGACGCGCACGCTGGACGGGCATCCGGGACCACGATACTGGCAGAACACGGCCAGCTACCGCCTGAGCGCCGTGCTGGACGCCGAGGCACGACAGCTCGAAGGCAATGCAGAGATCGTCTACCGCAACAATTCGCCGGATACGCTGCGCAACCTGCACCTGGATCTGACGCAGAACATTCACGCACCGGGGGTGGTGCGCTTCGAGGAGGCGGAGGTCACGGGCGGCGTGCGCCTCGAGCGGGTCGCGGTGGGCGGTACTGCTCTGAGTGAGGGGGGACAGGGTCCGCGCTATGTCGTGCTGGGCACGCGGCTCGTGATTCTGCCGCCGCAGCCGCTCGCGCCCGGTGCGTCTGCCCGCCTCGAGATCGACTGGTCCTTCGACGTGCCGCAGGCCGGTGCGGGCGCGCGCATGGGCTACGGCGAGGATCTCTTCTACCTCGCCTACTGGTACCCGCACATGGTCGTGTACGACGACATCATCGGATGGCATCCCGATCCGTTCGTCGGCAGTACCGAGTTCTACCATGGCTTCGCGTCGTATGACCTGACGGTCGACGCTCCCGCGGACTGGGTGGTCATGGGCACGGGCAGGCTGACGAATGCCGCAGACGTGCTTGCACCGGCCGTGCTCCGGCGTTACGAGCGTGCCGCGCGCAGCGACGGCGCCGTGCCGATCCTGCGCGAGCCGGATTTCGATGCGGCGACCGCGCGAGGCGAAGGCGGCCGTTTGCGCTGGCATTTCGTGGCGGATTCCGTGCGCGACGTCGCATTCAGTGCCACGCGTCGCTCGAACTGGGACGGCATGCGTACGCCGGTCGGGGATCGTGACGGTGACGGTGCGACGGAATACGCGCAGATTCACTCCTTCTGGCGCAGCAGCGCGCCGCTCTGGAGCGAGGTCGCACGCTACTCCGCGCACGCGATCGCCTTCCTCTCGGAGTTTCTGGCGTTCCCGTACCCATGGCCGCACATGACGGCGGTAGAAGGCGGCGAGATCATTGGCGGCGGCATGGAGTTCCCGATGATGACGCTCATGGGCCACTACAACAACAGTGGCGCCGAGGCGCTCTACAATGTCACGGCGCACGAGCTCGCCCACATGTGGATTCCGATGATCGTCAGCAACGACGAGCGACGCTACACGTGGATGGATGAGGGCACGACGACGTTCAACGAGAACTCCGCGCGCATGGACTTCTTCCCCGGGCGCAACCACTACCTGGACGACCAGCGGACGTATCTGCAGATCGCCGGTACGGGCGCGGAGGGCGAGGTCATGCGCCGCTCGGCGTTCCACTATGAGTCGGGCGCGTACGGCATTGCATCGTACATGAAGCCCGGCAGCATTCTCGTCGCACTGCGGGGCGTGCTCGGCGAAGAGACGTTCATGCGTGCGTACCGCGAATTCTTCCAGCGCTGGCAGTACCGGCATCCCTACCCGTGGGACATGTGGAACACGTTCGAGGACGTGAGCGGCCGCGAGCTCGACTGGTTCTGGCGCAGCTGGTACTACGAGACGTGGGTCCTCGATCAGGCCGTCGCGAGCGTCACGTCGCGCGGCGACAGTACCGAGATCATCATCACCGACCGCGGCCGCGTGCCGATGCCGGTGCCGCTGACGATCACGTTCGCCGATGGCCGGACAGAAAAGCATACGGTACCCGTCGAGCACTGGCTCGAAGGGCATCGTTCCGCCACGCTGACCGTCGGCTCCGGCGCAGTGACGCAAATCGAGATCGATGCAGACATGGCGTTTCCCGACGTGAACCGGCAGAACAACGTGTGGCGTCCGTGATCGCCTGAGACGGCGTCGCATTCCCTCCACCTCGCGCGTTGTGCAATAGGTGCGACCGGGCCGTACGCCCGGTCGCCACGGTGGCCGACGAGCGTATGGTACACACGCTGCTGTCACGCAGCGGCCGCATCGTTCGTCTCACCGTAATCAGAAACGCAGTCATACCCATTCCCTGGAGGGCCCTGTGGGCAAACGCGCTTTGTTTGTGCTGGCGTTTACGCTCCTCGGCGCACTCGTGCCGGCGGAGCTGCTGGGGCAGGACCGCCGGATCACCGGTGTGGTACGAGCAGGTCCGAATCTGCCGGTCGCGGCAGCGGAGGTTTCCGTAGTGGGCTCCGCCCGTGAGGCGGTCGGTACGGATGCGGAAGGACGATTCACGATCAGCGTGCCGGCAGGCGAAGTCCGCCTGCAGGTGCGCGCATTCGGGTATACGCGCGCGGAGGTCGTGGTCGGAGCCGATCAGTCGACTGTGGACGTCACGGTCCAGCAGGACGTGTTCAATCTCGACGAGCTGGTCGTGACCGGGCAGGCCACCAGCATCGCGCGGCGCAGCGCGACGACATCCATTGCGTACGTATCGAGCGAGGACATCGAGAAAGTTCCGGCGCCGACGGTTCTCAATGCGCTCAACGGCAAGATCACCGGCGTGAACCTGCAGACGAACTCAGGTGCGCCCGGCGGTGGTATCCAGATGCAGATCCGCGGTAATGCGACGCTCCTGGGCGGCTTCGATCCGCTCTTCGTCGTCGACGGCGTGATCTATTCGAACGCGAGCATTCCGAGCGGTCGTGGTTTTGCGAACGCCGCTGCCTCGACGAGCATGGAAGCCGATGCGGTCAACCGCATCGCCGACCTCAACCCGGCCGACATCGAGAGCATCGAGGTGCTCAAGGGTGCCGCAGCGTCGTCGATCTACGGCTCGAAGGCGTCGAACGGCGTTGTCGTGATCACGACGAAGCGCGGCGAGGCGGGCGCGCCGCGGGTGAACCTGACGCAGCGCATCGGCATTTCGTCGCCTCTGAAGCTGCTGGAGTCACGGCGCTGGTCGGTCGACTCGGCCGTGTCACGCTACGGTGATAATGCACTGCAGTACTTCGAGGGGAACGAGAACCCGTACTTCGACAACTACGAGTACGTCTACGACCAGCGGGACCTGTCGTACGAAACGCTGGCCGACGTCCGGGGCGGATCGGAGACGACCCGCTACTACGTGGCCGGTACGGTCCGTCGCGAGGAGGGCACCGAGCGCAATACCGGCGCCGGCATGCAGAGCCTGCGGGCGAACATCGACCAGTCCCTCGGCGATGCCGTCGACCTGCAGTTTTCCAGCGCGTACACGCGATCCGAAAACGATCGCGGCTGGAACAACAACTGCAACAACTTCGGCTGCCACGGCTACGCACTGTCGTACATCCCCAGCTTCATCGATCTCCGGGTGACGAACCCGGACGGCACATACCCCGCGCCGGCGATCGGTCCGCAGTCGAACCCGCTGCAGCTGACCGAGCTGGGTGTGAACCACGAGGAGACGAACCGGTTCACCGGCGGTGCCACGCTCAACTGGGATGCCTTCGAATCCGACGATCATAGCCTGCGGGTGGTGGCGGGCGGCGGCATCGATGCCTTTGACCAGGCGAACAACGTGTGGTCGCCGAACGACCTTTTCTTCGAGCGCACGCAGGCGCTGCCGGGCGAGGCGATCGAGAGCGGCGGACGCAGCCTGTTCTGGAACTGGAACCTGAACGGGATCCACACGTGGGCGCCGTCGAGCTCGTTCACGGCGACGACGTCGGCGGGGCTGCAGTACGAGGATCGACGGCTGTCGACGTTCCTGATCCGTACGCAGAACCTGCTGCCGGGCGAGCAGAACGTGAACCAGGGCACGAACTCGACGGTGAACGAGAACCTCACGCAGGAGCGCACGATTGCGCTGTACCTGCAGGAGGGCGTGCGCCTGTTCGACGAGCGTCTGCTGCTGCAGGCGGGCCTGCGCGCGGAGCGGAGCAGTGTGAATGGCGACACGGACAAGTACTACGTGTTCCCGAAGGCGGCCGGCTCGTACCGCTTCCTCGACGTGCTCGGCGCCGGCAGTGAGGTCAAGCTGCGCGCCGCATACGGCGAGACCGGCAACCAGCCGCTGTTCGGGCAGAAGTTCACGAACCTCGGCACACCGCAGCTCGGTGGGCAGCAGGGGCTCACGGTCGCGACGACTTCGGGCTTCGACGAGGTCGAGCCGGAGCGCCTGAAGGAGATCGAGGGCGGCATCGACGGCTTCCTGATGAACGGCCGACTGACCTGGGAGCTGACGGGGTTCACCCGCAATACGACGAACCTGCTGCTGCAGCGGGTGCCCGCGCCGTCGACCGGCTTCGCGCAGCAGATCTTCAATGGCGGCAAGATCCGCAACAGCGGTATCGAGGCAGCGATCGGGTATTCACCGATCGTGACGGACAACGTGATGTGGGTGGCACGCGGGACGTTCACGCGGTACACGAGCGAAGTCGTGGACCTGGCGGGACTGCCGCCATTCTTCCCCGCGGGTTCCGGGTTCGGCAATCTCGGCCGCACGCGCATCGAGGTCGGCAAGCCGATCACACAGATCATCGGCTACGACGTGGATGAGAACGGCGAGCGCACGGAGGACCTGGTGCAGCTCGGCAACACAGCGCCCGATTTCCGCGTCGGCTTCGTGAACGACCTGAGCTATGGCGCCATGAGCCTGAACGCGGTGCTCGACTGGCAGCAGGGTGGCGACGTCATCAACCTGACACGCTACCTGATGGACTCCGCCGAGAACTCACCGGACTGGGGCACCCCGGAATGGGAAGAGCGGCGGCGGCTGCGCACTGCCGGTGCGATCTCGCCGTACATCGAGGACGCGACGTTCGTGAAGCTGCGCGAGGTGTCGCTGCTGTTCGACGTGCCGACTCGCCTGCTCGGCCCGCTCGATCTCGGCGCACGCTCGCTGCAGCTCGGCGTAACAGGCCGCAACCTTCTGATGTGGACCGATTACAGCGGGCTCGATCCCGAAGTGGCGAACTTCGGCGCCCAGGCGGTGCGCAGCAATCTCGACATCGCGCCATACCCGCCAGCGCGCAGCTTTTACTTCAGCGTTTCCGTGGGGTTCTGATGAGGAACGAGATCACAGCGCGTATCGCGCGCAGATGGACGCGCGGCGTCTTGGGCGGCACGGTGCTCGGGGCGGTCGTGATCGGTGCGGCATGCGCCGACCTCGACATCGCGAATACGAACGCACCGACTGTGGAGACCCTGACCGGCTCGCCGTCGCGCTCGGTCATGGCACTCGCAGCGACCGGTATCTTCTCGAACGCTTACAACGACGTTGCGGCGGAGATCCAGTTCTACGCCCTCTACGGGCGCGAGGGTTACAACCTCGCAGGCAACGACCCGCGCGAGATCGAGGAGCAGATCGCCGGGCCACAGGATCCGACCGGCCGCAACTCCGGGATCTGGCTGGGTCAGTATGCGGCGATCCGGTCGATCAACACGTACCTCGATGCACTGCCGCGCGCGACCGGGCTCGCGGAGGAGGAACTGCGCGCGTCCGCGGGTTTCGCGAAGACGCTGAAAGCCTGGCACATCCATCGTCTGGCAGTACGCACGGGTGAGCTCGGTATTCCGCTCGACGTCGATCGTTCGATCAACGAGGAACCTGCACCGTTCGTCGGGTTCGCCGAGGCCATGGCGGCGGCGTCCGCACTGATGGACGAAGCGTATGCGGATCTGCAGGCGGGCGGTGAGGACTTCCCGTTCACGGTCGCGCCCGGCTTCTCCGATGGGTTCGATACGCCGGCAACATTCGCCGAGTTCAACCGCGCACTGGCGGCGAAGATCCTGGTGCACCGTGCGACCTTCGTGGACTGCGGCACCTGCTGGGCGGAGGCCGAAACTGCACTGAACGCATCGTTCATCACGGACGCAGGACTGCCCGGCTCACTCAGCGATGGCGTGTACTACGCGTACTCGGCCGCCGCGGGGGAGCCGACGAACCCGGTTTCGGAGCCGATCGGCTCTGACCGGTTGTGGGTGCACGAGTCGATCGTCACGGGCGCGCAGTCGCGTCCCGGCGGCGAGCCGGACCTGCGGCTGACGACCAAGGTCATGGACTCCGGTCGGACCCACAGCCTCTCGGGGCCGACGGGTGTGCTCGAGGCCACCCACAAGCCGGTGCTGTACAACAGTACCTCGGATCCCGAGGCCGCGGATCTCGGTGCACCGATTCCGTGGATCAGCAATGAGGAGCTCCTGCTGTTGCGGGCAGAGATCCGGTGGCACAACGGGAATCGCCCGGGCGCAATCGCCGACATCAACCTCATCCGTCAGCATGCCGGCGGTCTCGCCGCCGCCGCCGTGACGGCTGCAAGCTCCGACGACGAGTTCATCACGGAGCTGCTCTACAACCGGCTCTACTCGCTCATGTGGTCACAGGGCACGCGCTGGATCGACGCGCGGCGCTACGACCGGCTGGATACATTGCCGATCGATCGGCCCGGTGATGACGTGTACACGAACATGATCGTGCCGGCAGCGGAGTGCGACGCGCGCGGCATGGGCGCGCCGTGCGAGCCGCTGTGAGCTGAACGGTTGGAAGCAGGGCAGGAGCACGGCCGGCGTCCGGAGCATCGGGCGCCGGCCGTCGCCGTTGCTAGACGTAGAGCAGGGCGAGGAACTCCTCGCGGGCGAGGTCGCCGAAGTACTCCGTGAGATCGATGCCATCGAGCGCACGCGCGAGCGCGGGCGGATCGAACTGCACGCCGCGCAGCCGGTCTTCGAGCACACCGAGATCGCTGTGATTCATGAAGTCGCCGAAGATGCGCACGTTCTCGATGCGACCATGGCGCGACACCTCGATGCGGACGTCGATCTCGCCGATCGGGAAACGCTGGACGCGCTGCACGTTGAACGCGGGCGACTCGCCGAAATTCCAGTCCCATGACGCATATTTCCGGGAGCGCAGCTCTTCGACGGCATCCCAGTCCGCTGCGGTCAGCTCCAGCATCGGCGGATCGTGGCGCGTACCGAATGCGCGTTCCAGGATGCGGCCGCGGAACGCGTCGATGGTCAACGGCTCGCGCAGGAACTCGGAAATGTTCGCGACGCGGCTGCGCACCGATTTCACTCCCTTCGACTCGATCTTGCTCGCCTTCACCCGCAGTGCTTCGCCCACACTGTCGAGATCCGAGTCGAAGAGCAGGGTACCGTGACTGAACATGCGCCGCTGGGTGACGAACTGTGCATTGCCGGAAATCTTGCGCCCGTCCGCGATGATGTCGTTGCGCCCGCTCAGCTCCGCCGGCACGCCGAGCTCATGCAGGACTTCCAGGATCGGTCGCGTGAACTCCTCGTACCGGTTGAAGCGGTCACGCGCGTAGGGCGCCTGAAACGAGAAGTTCAGATTGCCCGTGTCGTGATAGACCGCACCGCCGCCGGAAATCCGGCGGACCACCTGGACGCCCCGCTCCCGGACATAGTCGGGGTTGATCTCCTCGACCGTGTTCTGGTTCCGGCCGATGATGATCGAGGGAGAATTGATATAGAAGAGCAGGTACGTCTCGTCCGCAGGCGCATTCCGGAGCACGTACTCCTCGAGCGCCAGATTGCCGGCCGCGTCCGTGACGCCGCGGTTGTCGATGAACTTCACGTCGTCGCTCCTGTGGTTCGCATCTGTCCGGTTTCATGAACCCCGGCGCCCGCGCGTGGATCCGCCGGCAGCCGGCTGTTGATTTCCGGCCTGCCGTCACGTCCATTGGTGCCGCACGACACACACCATCCGGAGAACACGATGAAGTACGTCTGCCTGGTATACTGCGAAGAAACGAAGCTGGCCGAAACGACCGACGCAGAATGCGCCGATCTCGGCACCGAGCTCGAAACGAGCGGCCGGAAGATCGCTGCGGAAGCGCTCCAGCCGGTCCGGACCGCCACCACCGTGAGGACGCGCGGAGGCCGCATCACCGTGACGGACGGGCCCTTCGCCGAGACGAAGGAGCAGCTCGCCGGCTTCTACCTGATCGATGCGACAGACCTCGACGACGCTGTACGCATCGCCGCCCGGATACCGGCGGCGCGGGTCGGCAGCATCGAAGTCCGCCCGGTTCGCGACCTGCAACCGTAAACGTCCGGTGGGGCGTCAGGCGTCGTAGCGCCCCGGCTCCCCATCCCCGACTTCCGCAACGAGCAGGAATCGGGGGATGTCGACCGTGAACCTGCTGCCGTCCGGTCGCGTGAATTCGTAACTGCCCTCCATGTGCCCGGTCGGGCCGCGCAGCACGCAGAAGCTCTCGTACTCATGCGTCTCCCCCGGCCCCAGCACCGGCTGCTCGCCCACGACCCCCTCACCCTCCACCTCCGAGTTGCCAGCCGCCGCATCGTGGATGTGCCAGTGGCGCCACCGCAGCTGGGCCGGCTGGCGGCCGACGTTCTCGATGCGGATGTGGTACACGAAGACGTAGCGCGGCTCCGCCACGTCCGAGTGTGCCGGCGCGAACGTCGGTCGCACCGTGACGCGGATGTCATTCGTCATGCGGTAGAAGAGCCGTGGCTGCATGCGGGCTTTCGTCCTGGCGCGAGTGGGGGGCGACCGCGATGCCAAGTTAGCGGGAGATCGCCGGAGTGCGCAGCGTCGCGCACCGCGCCCGCGCATCCCCTTGCGCATCTAGGGGTCCCGGTGTTACCCCTAGATCGGAATAGGATAGGCGGCGGTGCGGCCACGCGCGCGAATCGCGGGAGGGATCGATGCTCGGAAAAGACGCGGGACTGTTGCAGGGGACGGTCGAGCTGCTCGTGTTGAAGACCCTGTCCTGGGGTCCGATGCACGGGTACGGGATCGCGAGCTGGATCGAGGGCGCGACGGGCGACGTGTTGCGCGTGGAGGAGGGCTCGCTGTATCCGGCGCTGTACCGGATGGCGCGGAAGGGCTGGATCAAGGGGGAGTGGGGCGTGTCGGAGAACAACCGGCGCGCGAAGTACTACCAGCTCACGAGCGAGGGGCGGCGTCAGCTGACAGAGCAGGTGAAGGGGTGGCAGCGGCTGGCGGAGGCGGTGAGTCAGGCGGTCGGCGCGACGGAAGCGCCGAGCTGGGCGCGGTAGGGAGATGGGTGCGGGATCGTTCGGTCGGCGCTGGGCGCGGATCATCAGGCCGGATGCCGGGGCGGAAGTCGAAGAGGAACTGGCGTTCCACCTTTCCGAGCGGGAGCGCGACTTCGTCGCTCGGGGGATGGATCCGCAGGCGGCGCGTGCGGCGGCGCTGGAGCGGCTCGGTGATATCCGCGGCGTACAGCGAGAGTGCACTGCGCTGCTGGCGGCGGAGCGACGCGAGGACGCGCGGCGCGAGTGGTTGAAGGTGTCCTGGCTGGATTTCAGGCTTGGCTTCCGGATGCTCGTGAAGTACCCGGGGCTGACGGTGGTCGGCGGGCTGGCGATCGCGTTCGCGATCTGGATCGGTGCGGGCACGTTCGAGTTCGTGCGTCAGGCGCTCTTCCCGACGCTGGGGTTGAACGACGGCGACCGGATCGTCGGGGTCGATGTGCGCGACGTCGCGGGTAGTGGCATGCACCGGCAGGTGCTTCACGACCTGGTCAGGTGGCGCGCGGAGGTCGAGTCGATCGAGGACCTGGGCGCATTCCGGACGGTGGAGCGGAACCTGATCACCGGGGAGGGTCGCGGCGAGCCGGTCGACGTGGCGGAGATCAGTGCGGCAGGCTTCCGCGTGGCGCGCGTGTCATCGCTGTTGGGCCGCACGCTGGTCGCGGCCGACGAGCTGCCGGGCGCGCCGCCGGTCGCCGTAATCGGCTATGACGTCTGGCAGGCGCGCTTTGGCGGCGACCCGGACGTGATCGGTCGGGAGATCGGGCTCGGTAATGCACGCGCGACGGTGATCGGCGTGATGCCGGAGGGGTTCGGCTTTCCCATCGCGCAGAGCCTGTGGGTGCCGCTGCGCCTCGATCCGCTGCAGTACCGTCCCGGCGAGGGGCCTGCGCTGCGCGTGTTCGGTCGGCTTGCGCCGGATGCGGGGCTGGCGGAGGCGCAGGCGGAGCTGTCGGCGATCGGGCGTCGCATGGCAGTCGAGTTCCCGGATTCCCATGAGCACCTGCGGCCGGTGGTATCGCCGTATGCCAGGTCGATGCTGGGGCTGAACGGGCTTCTGTTCACGGCGGGCGTCAGCTCGATCAACTTCTTCGCGGTGCTGCTGCTGGTGCTGATCTGCGGCAATGTCGCGCTGCTGATGTTTGCACGGGCGGCGACGCGCGAGAGCGAGCTCGTCGTGCGCAGCGCACTCGGTGCGAGCCGCGGCCGGATCATCACTCAGCTCTTCGCGGAATCACTCGTGCTCGGTACGCTCGCTGCGGCGCTCGGACTCGCGGCCGCCGGTGCCGGCCTGCGTTGGGGGCTGCGCATCGTTGAAAGCGCACTTCTGAATGGCCAGCGCCTGCCGTTCTGGTTCGAGCCGAGGCTATCGCTGACGACCGTGCTGTATGCGTTCCTCCTCACACTGCTCGTCGCGGTGATCACCGGTGTGCTGCCGGCGTTGAAGGTGACCGGCAAAGGTGTGGGAGCGCGGCTCCGCCAGGCGACGGCCGGAGGCGGCGGGTTCCGCTTCGGCGGTATCTGGACGGCGGTCATCGTTCTGCAGGTCGCAGTCATGGTGGCAATGCCGGTGGGTGCATTCGTTGCGCGCGCCGGTGGCGTCGCCTTCGAGACTGCCGATGTCGGCTTCCCGGCGCAGCACTACCTGTCGGCGCGGATCGAGATGGACCGCGAGCCGGCGACCGCGATGCGCGCGGACACGAGCGCGGCCGCCTTCGCGGCACGGTATGCGGCGAGCCTGCGTGCGCTGGAAGCGCGTCTGGAGGAGCAGCCCGGGGTGAGTGCGGTGACGTTCGCCGAACGACTGCCGCTCATGTACCACCCGCATCGACGCGTGGACGTGGAAGGCGGCGGTGCGCCGCAGACGGAGCGTGAGATGCGCGGCTACGGCGATGCGTCCGCGATCGGCTACCGCGTGAGCAGTGCAGGTGTCACGCTCGACTACTTCGAAGCACTCGGCGTGCCGATGCTGCAGGGCCGCGGTTTCCATTCGGGCGATCTCGCCGTGGATGCCCGCACCGTTGTCGTGAACGAATCATTCGCCCGGCGCGTGATCGGCGCGCGCAACCCGATCGGGCAGCGCATCCGCTATCGCTTCTTTGAAGAGCGCCGTGGGGACCCGGATTTCGTGCCTGCGGATGAGCCCTGGTATGAAGTCGTGGGTGTAGTCCGTGATCTCGGCATGGCCCTGGAGCCGGACACGAAAGTCGCGGGCATCTACCATCCGACCACACCGGGCGGCGAGTACCCGATGCACGCAGCCGTGCACGTGACCGGCGACCCGCTCACGGTCGCGCAGGAGCTGCGGGCGGTTGCGACGAGCGTGAACCCCGCGATGCGCGTGTACAGCGTGATGCCGCTGGCGGACGTTATTGACGTCGAGGTGGAGTTCTACGCGTTCTGGTTCCGAATCATCCTGATGGTCAGCATCGTTGCACTGATCCTGTCGCTTGCGGGGATCTACGCAGTGCTCGCATACACCGTATCGCGCCGCACGCGCGAGATCGGAATCCGCGTCGCACTGGGTGCGGACTCGCGGCGCGTGATCCTCGCTATCTTCCGGCGTCCGCTCGCGCAGGTCATCGGCGGTGTTCTGCTGGGCGCCGCGCTCATTGGCGCACTCGCATACTTCGCCTCGGGTGCTCTCACCCTGCGGGGCACGGCGATGATCGTGGTGTACGTGCTCTTCATGCTCGCCATATGCACACTCGCGTGCATTGGCCCGACCCGCCGCGCCCTGGGCGTGCAGCCGCTGGACGCGTTACGCGACGAGGTGTAGCCAGCACGAGCACCTCGCGCAGCTTCACCGCAACCTGCACACTCTCACCCCACGGGGGACACGGCGGTCGCAGCGGCAGCCGCGAACAGTACTGCTGCCACGAGTGACAGGACGGTGCGCACGTGATTCCAGTGCGTCCAGCGGTCGACGTACGGGCGCCAGTGAGAGGCGACACTCGCGTCATCCGCCGGCGAGCGCGCGAGCCTGTCGTTCATCGGAACGTTGCACGCGACAGTGACGCCGATCGATCCGATCAGGTATGCCGCCGCCGCGGCCAGCGCCATGCCCGTGCCGCGCTCGCCCCATGACCGAATCGCGGATATGGCGAGCCACAGGGCCGCGCCACCGGTGCCGAAGAACACGAGCAGGAACGCGGGGTTCACTACGGTCACATTGATGCTCTGCATGGCGGCCATGCCGTGCGCGCCGGGAAGCCGTGCGAGTGCCCGCATGATGAAGTTGGAGAACGCGAAGAACAGCCCGCCGATCAGACCCGCCCCGGTGGCCGCTGCAACGAGCAAGGGAATGCTTGGCCAGTCCCCCATACCAGTGCTCCGCTATCGAGTAATTCGTCCGTCGGCGCTCAGGCCGCGATCTCGTGCGCGGGGCCCGCGTCGCGGGGCACGCGGATCCGCTCCACCATCTGCTGCACGGCTTCGGGCGGCGGCGCTGTCACTCGGGACACGAGCAGGGCAACGGCCGCGTTCAGCAGCATGCCGACTGCACCGATCCCCTCGGGTGATATCCCGAGCCACCAGTTCGCCGCCGTATTGGCAGCCGGGTTCACGAACTTGAAGTAGATGATGTACGCAGCGGTGAAGGTGATGCCGGTAATCATGCCGGCGATCGCACCTTCCCGGTTCATCCGCTTCGAGAAAATGCCGAGGATGATGACGGGGAAGAAAGAGGAAGCGGCGAGCCCGAACGCGAACGCGACGACCTCCGCCACGAAGCCGGGCGGGTTGATGCCGAGATAGCCGGCAACGACAACGGCGGCGCCCGCTGCAACGCGGGCCGCGATCAGCTCACCGCGTTCGGTGATGTCGCGCCTGAACCCACGCTTGAGCAGGTCATGGCTGACGGCCGTCGAGATCACGAGCAGCAGTCCTGCGGCAGTGGAGAGAGCCGCGGCCAGACCGCCGGCGGCGACGAGGCCGACCACCCAGGCCGGCAGCCGCGCGATCTCCGGATTCGCGAGCACCATGATGTCCGGATCCACGGAGAGCTCGCTCTGCAACGGCGCGCCGGCAGCGTCCACGGCATTCGGTCCCGTGAGTTGCATGACGCCGTCGCCGTTGTGGTCCGTAAACGCGATCAGCCCGGTCTGCTCCCACTGGCGGAACCAGTTCGGCCGCTCCTCGTAGGTGCTGCCGGCCACCGTGCCGAGCAGGTTCGTGCGCGCGAAGGCGGCAACGGCCGGTGCCGTCGTGTACAGGATCGCAATGAACAGGAGCGCCCACCCGGCGCTGATACGCGCGTCGCGAACGCGCGGCACGGTATAGAACCGGATGATCACGTGCGGCAGACCGGCAGTGCCGACCATGAGTGCCGCGGTGATGAAGAAGACGTCGATGGTCGACTTCGAGCCGCTCGTATAGGGTGCGAAGCCGAGCTCCGTGTGGAGTCCGTTGAGGCGATCGAGGAGGTACGCGCCGCTGCTCTGCTCGATGGCGCCGAAGCCGAGCTGCGGAATGGGATTGCCGGTGAGCATCAGCGACAGGAAGATCGCCGGCACCATGTACGCGAAGATCAGGACGCAGTACTGCGCGACCTGCGTGTACGTAATCCCTTTCATGCCGCCAAGCACCGCATAGAAGAACACGATGCCCATGCCGATCATGACGCCGTATTCGACAGGAACCTCGAGGAACCGGCCAAAGACGATGCCGACACCCCGCATCTGTCCGGCGACATAGGTGAAGGAGACGAAGATCGCACACACGACTGCGACCAGGCGGGCCGTCTGGGAGTAGTAGCGGTCGCCGACGAAGTCGGGCACCGTGAACGCGCCGAACTTGCGCAGATACGGTGCGAGCAGCAGCGCCAGGAGCACGTAGCCGCCCGTCCATCCCATCAGGTAGACGGAGCCGTCGTAGCCGCGGAACGCGATC
>CAYSGF010000103.1:0-3195 GCA_964430275.1 uncultured Gemmatimonadaceae bacterium | reverse complement strand
CTCGGCCAGGCACCGCTCTCCGAGGCGCAGGACCTGGCACTGGTACTGCGCGCGGGCGCGTTCGCCGCCCCGCTCGAGATCGTCGAGCAGCGCACGGTCGGGCCGTCGCTCGGCCGCGACTCCATCGATCAGGGACGCGTCGCCGGGCTCCTCGGCCTGTCGCTCGTCCTCCTGACGATGATCGCCTACTACCGTTTTGCCGGCCTGCTCGCCGTCGGTGCCCTGGCGATGTACGTCCTGATCGTGCTCGGCACGCTCGCCGGACTGGGTGCCGAGCTGACCGCCCCGGGCATTGCCGGGCTCATCCTGTCCGTCGGCATGGCCGTTGACGCGAACGTGCTCATCTTCGAGCGGATCCGCGAGGAGATTGCGCTCGGGCGAACGACGCGCGTTGCGGTGGAAGCAGGTTTCCAGCACGCGATGTCCGCGATCGTCGACTCGAACCTCACCACGCTGATCACGGCACTCATCCTGTTCCAGGTCGGGACGGGGCCCGTGCAGGGATTCGCAGTCACACTGTCGATCGGCATCGTCGCATCATTCTTCAGCGCGGTGTTCATCACGCGCACGTTCTTCATGGTATACATGGACCGCAGGCGCGCGAGCGACGCGGTCAGCATCTAGCACGAGACGATCATGCGGTTCTTCGTTGACGCGAACTTCGAGTTCCTCGCCCACCGCCGGAAGCTTTACCTGGTCAGTGCGGTGGCGCTGCTGCTCTCCATCGGTGCCGCGGTATTCTTTCAGGCGACGCGCGGTTCGTGGCTGAACTACGGCGTGGACTTCACCGGTGGTACGCTGGTGCAGGTGCGTCTCGAAGGACAGACGACGGTCGGTGAGCTGCGCCCGATCGTCGACGCCGCCGTGCCCGGCTCGGAGATCACGGCGTTCGGCGAGCAGAACGAGTTCCTGATCCGCGCTCCGCAGGCCGACCAGACGGCCAGCACCGGTGGGGCGGCGGAAATCATCGTGGACGCACTGCGTACGCACTACGGCGAGGACCAGTTCAACATCGTCCGGACGGAGGCGGTCAGTGCGAAGGTAGGGAGCGAGCTGCAGATGCGGGCCGGTCTCGCAATCCTGCTCTCGTTCGTTACGACGCTCATTTACCTGGCCTTCCGCTTCGAGTGGCGCTTCGGCCTCGCGGCGGTCATTGCGACGGCCCACGACATCCTGCTGACGCTCGGTCTCATCTCGATCCTGCAGCTGGAAGTCGCCCTGCCGACGGTCGCAGCGGTGCTCACGATCCTGGGCTATTCGCTGAACGACACCATTGTCGTGTTCGACCGCGTGCGCGAGAACCTCGCGAACATGCGGCGCGAAGGGTTCGATACGGTCCTGAACCGGTCCGTCAACGAGACCTTGCCGCGCACGGTGATGACGTCCATGACGACGCTCGTCACACTCTTTGCGCTGTTCCTGTTCGGTGGCGGCACACTGCGTGACTTTGCCCTCATTCTGATCGTCGGTGTCGTGATCGGTACGTACTCGTCGATCTTCGTCGCCTCCCCGGCGCTGCTCGAGATCGAGCAGCGCTGGCCGGGTGAGCGGGTGAAGGCGCGTGTCAGACCGCGCGCGAGCGCGACGGCCTGAGGTCCGGCCACAGGGACGACGGCCGTTCGGCGCAGCGCGTCGGGCGGCCGTTCTGTTTGGGGATGCCGCATGGGACGCTCGTGCGGCCAGTGTGGAGGAGCCGGGTGTTCGACAGCCACTGCCATCTGACGGACGAGAAGCTGGTCGGCGAAACGCACGACGTGCTGGCGCGAGCACGCGATGCAGGGGTGAATGGCGTCGTGACGATCGCGTCGCACCTGGACGACGCTGCCGCGGCCGCTGCGATTGCGGCGTCGCATGAGGACGTGTGGTGCACGGCAGGTGTACACCCGCATGCCGCCGGCGACGCATCGCCCGGCTGGGACGTCCGCCTGCGGGAGCTGCTCGCCGGCGCCCGCTGCGTCGCGATCGGCGAGGCAGGACTGGACTACTACTACGACAACGCGCCGCGGGCCACGCAGCGCAGCGTGTTCGAACGGCAGCTCGAGCTCGCCGCGGGTCTTTCGATGCCGATCGTCGTGCACTCGCGCGAAGCGGAGGACGACACGGCCGCCATGATCCGCGGCGCGGCCGGTGCGCGTGGCGTGCTGCACTGCTTCGACGCGGGGACGAAGCTGCTCGACACCGCCCTCGACGCGGGCTGGTACATCTCCTTCTCCGGCATGATCACCTTCAAGCGGTATGAGGGCGCCGCACTCGTGGCGGCGGTGCCGGAGGATCGGCTGCTCGTCGAGACCGACAGCCCCTACCTCGCGCCGGTGCCGCACCGCGGCAGGCGTAACGAGCCGGCCTTCGTGACGCACGTCGCTGCGGCGGCGGCCCACTTCCGTGGTGAGAGCGCGGCGGATCTCGGTGTGCGCACCGAGGCGAATGCACGGGTATTCTACGGGATAGCGGCTCGAGCCACGCCGGTGCAGGGTTGACGCCTCGCTGCTATCTTGCGCGCACGCGCGCCGGGCGTCGGCGCACACGCGGCCATGTTCCTCAACCCGCACGGAGTCGGCGAAGCTGATGGCACGTCGTATCGTCGTCCTGCCAGACACCCTTTCCAACCAGATTGCTGCGGGCGAAGTCGTCGAGCGACCGGCGTCCGTGGTCAAGGAGCTCGTCGAGAACGCACTCGATGCTGCGGCGACGCGCATCGACATCGTGGTGCGGAATGGCGGCAAGACGGAGATCCGGGTCGCGGATGACGGCTGCGGCATGGGCCGTGACGACGCCCTGCTTGCGCTCGACCGGCACGCGACGAGCAAGCTGCTCAAGGCCGAAGACCTGCACGATGTGCGCACGTTCGGCTTTCGCGGCGAGGCGCTGCCGTCGATTGCGTCGGTGGCGCGGCTGATTCTGGAGACGGCGGAGCCCGGCGCAGTGGGGACGCGCGTACGCGTGTCGAGTGGCCGCATACACGCGGTCGAGGACTGTGCGCGCCAGGGAGGCACGACCGTGAGCGTGCGCAGCCTGTTCGCGAACGTACCCGCGCGGCAGAAGTTCCTGCGTACCGCAGCGGCGGAGACGCGCGCGATCGCGGATGCCGTGGTGGTGCTCGCTCTCGCCAACCTGTCGACGGCCTTCCGCCTGGAGTCGAACGACCGGGTGCTCCTCGAGCTGCCGGCCGCGTCGGACCTGGTCTCGCGTGTTGCC
>CAYSGF010000102.1:0-13237 GCA_964430275.1 uncultured Gemmatimonadaceae bacterium | reverse complement strand
CTTCCCATCGCACAGCGTGATGGTTCAGGGCATCGTGGTCGGCGTAATCCGGAGGTACTGATGCAGGTCAAGCGCGCGTTCGTCGTCGGTCGCAGTCATCGCAGGAACACGACGTATGTGGTCCTGACGCTCTCGTCGGGTCCGATCCACGGGCCGTGGACGCTGCGGGCGGTCGTCTCGAACAACTAGCTGCGCCCGCCCACACCCTTAGCTGCGCCCGCTCACACCTCGTTCGTAACGCGCCGCAGCCGCTCGAGTGCCGCGACGGCACCACCCCCTGCGAGCGTCGTGTCCGCTGCAGCGACGGCGTCGTTCAGCGATCCCGCACGTCCGGCCACGTAGATCGCCGCACCCGCATTCAGTACGACTGCCGCGCGTGCGGCGCCGCCGATGCTGCCATCGAAGATGCCGTGGATGACACGCGCATTGTGCGCGGGATCACCACCGGCGAGACCGGCTGCATCGAGCGCATCCCAGCCAAACTCCTCGGGCTCGACGCGCAGCCGGCGCAGCTCGCCGGGCTGCACCTCGATGACGTCCGAGTGACCGATCGGGCTGAGCTCGTCAAGGCCGGGCTGTCCGTGCACGACGAGCGCATGCGTGTGCTCCAGCTCGAGCAGGCCGCCGGCGATGAGCTCGAGGAGCGCTGGATCCGCGACACCGACGACCTGGCGGCGCGCCCCCGCGGGGTTCGTCAGCGGACCGAGCACGTTCATGATCGTCGGCATGCCCAGCTCGCGGCGGATCGGGCCGACATGACGCATGGCCGGGTGCAGCAGCGGCGCGAACATGAAGACGATGCCGGCACGCTCGAAGACTTCGGCCATCTGCTGTGGTGAGAGCTCGATACGCACGCCGAGCGCTTCCAGCACGTCGGCACTGCCACAGCGGGAGCTGAACGAGCGGTTGCCGTGCTTCGCGATGCGCACGCCGGCCGCTGCGGCGAGCAGTGCCGCGGCGGTGGAGATGTTGAACGTCGTGACGGCGCCGCCGCCGGTGCCGCAGGTATCGACGACATCCTCGGCGTCGGTGACCGGCACGGGCACCATCGCGCGACGCAGGGCACGCACGCCGCCGGCGATCTCCGCCGACGCCTCGCCGCGCACGCGCAGCGCGACGAGCAGCGCGGCCATCTGCACGGGCGTCGCGCGGCCCTCCATGACCTCGACGAACGCGGCCTCGGCCGCATCCACGTCGAGGATCTCGCGCCGGCCGATCCGCACGATCAGCTCGCCCAGCGCGGGGCGGCTGCGCTCCTCCTCCATCTCGCTCGTCATGCCCTCTCCGGATGCGATTTCGGCGCTAACGCGTATCCCGGCCGGCGCACACTCGCAAGAGGGACTCGCCTTGCGTGCCCGGTGCGCGCGCGTATGCTACTCCGCGACCGCACGCACGCGGCAGCCACCGACGGCGGCGCGGTCGCGGGCGCGGCAACCAGTGACAGCTCCGCCATCCGGTAGCGGCGCGCGGCAACACTGACAGAACCGAGGCATGAAGCGGATCCTGGTCACAGGCGCGGCCGGACAGGTCGGCACGGAGCTGGTTCCCGCGCTGCGTGCGCGCTTCGGCGCTGACGCAGTGCTCGCCACGGACGTCCGCGCTCAGGGCGCGACGGACGGCGGTGAGTTCCGCACGCTCGACGCGCTCGACACCCACGCACTCGCCACGGCTGTCGACGAGCACGACGCCGACACGGTCTATCATCTGGCGGCGCTCCTGTCCGCGACGGCCGAGCGTAACCCGCAGAAGGCGTACGCGGTCAACATGCAGACACTCGTGAACGTGCTCGAGATCGCCCGCGAGCGCGGCCTCGCGGTGTTCACGCCGTCCTCGATCGCCGCGTTCGGACCATCCACGCCCGCGGACCCGACGCCCCAGGATACGATCCAGCGGCCCACGTCGATGTACGGCGTCACGAAAGTCGCAGGCGAGCTGCTGTGCGACTACTACGCGCATCGTTTCGGCGTCGACGCCCGCGGCGTTCGCTACCCCGGACTGATCTCCTACACGGCACCGCCCGGGGGCGGCACGACGGACTACGCCGTGGAGATCTTCCACCACGCTCTCCAGCATGGCCGCTACACCTGCTTCCTCGCCCCGGACACACAGCTCGACATGATGTACATGCCTGACGGCGTGCGCGCATCGATCGAGGTGATGCTCGCCGATCCGGCACGACTGCGCCACCGGAACGCCTTCAACATCACCGCCATGCAGCTGAGCCCCGCGATTCTCGCCGAGGAGATACGGCGTCATCTGCCCAACTTCACGATCGAGTACGACGTCGATCCCGTGCGCCAGGCGATCGCGGAGTCATGGCCCCGGCGGCTCGACGACTCCGCTGCACGCGAGGAGTGGGGGTGGAAGCCGGAGTACGACATGGCGCGCATGGTCGAGGAAATGCTCGAGAAACTAAACACAACCGGACCATGATTGACTATTAACTTTTGGCCGCATCGGGCATGTCAGCCGTGGGGTCTTTTCCCTGCGTCCGGTTGGGCACCGGGTCATGCGCGGAACGGCCAAAAGTTAATAGTCAATCATGGTCCGGACTGAACCGGAGCGGACCTGATGCCTCTGGACCGACTGAACGACGCACTCGCCCACCACGTCGCAACGCTCGAGGAGAACGGCACCGCGAAGGGCGCCGAGGCGGTCGTCGTCGAGGTCATCCAACCGCAGGGCGAGCGCGGCCCGCGCTTCCGCCTGGAGGGCGAGGGCGAGCGCGCGTTCATCCGCATGAACTCGAACTCCTACCTGGGGCTGTCCCTCGTGCCTGCCGTCGTTCGGGCGGAGGAGGAGGCGACCGCGCACTGGGGCGCCGGGCCCGGCGCAGTACGTTTCATCAGCGGCACGTACGCGCCGCACGTCGAGCTCGAGCAGCGGCTGGCGGCCTTCCACGGACGCGAAGCCGCCATGATCTTCAGCTCGGCGTACGCCACGGTGCTCAGCACGATCGTGCCGCTCACGGACGAGCGCACCGTGCTGATCAGCGACGAGCTGAACCACAACTGCATCATCAACGCGATGCGGCTGGCGCGGCCGGCGCACAAGGCCGTGTATCCGCACAATGACGTGAGCGGGCTGGAGCGCGCGCTGGAGGAAGCGACTGGCAAGGGCGAGCGCGCCATCGTCGTCACCGACGGCATCTTTTCGATGCGCGGCGACCATGCACCGCTCGCCGAGATCGCCGACGTGTGCCGTCGCTTCGACGAGCGATTCGCGGAGAACGTCGTGCTCGTCGTCGACGACTCGCACGGCGTCGGCGCATTCGGGCAGACCGGCCGCGGTACGGAGGAGTACACGGGTGCCCGCTGCGACGTGCTCGTGGGCACGCTCGGCAAGGCCTTCGGCGTGAACGGCGGTTACGTCACGTCGGACGCGCAGGTGATCCGCTACCTGCGCGAGACCAGTCCCATGTACATCTACTCGAACCCGATCACCGTCGGCGAGGCTGCTGCGGCGCAGCAGGCCCTGGCGCTGGTCGACAGCGCGGAGGGACGCGAGCGGCTCGAGCGCCTGCGCAGCCTCACCCGCCGCTTCGAGCAGGGCCTCCTCGACGCCGGATTCGAGACGATCCCCGGCGAGCACCCCGTCGTGCCGCTCATGGTCCGCGACACCGCACGCACCCGCGCCCTCATCCGACACCTGCGCGCCAGTGGCGTGCTCGCGACCGGACTCACCTACCCCGTCATCCCGCGTGGCGACGAGGAAATCCGCTTCCAGGTCAACGCGGATCATACGGTTGCGGATATCGATCAGGTGCTCGCAACACTGGCTGACTTCGAGGGCTGAACAGCGGGCCCGGGCCCGGGCCCCGGGCCCGGGCCTGCTTTGTTCCACCAAGTTGACACCGCCTCGCGCGCGCGTAGTATCCTCCGGCGTGACTCCACCCCCAGAGGAGCAGGCGGACCGGCACCGCATCAGGCTGACGCTCCACTACGACGGAGCGGGCTTTTTCGGCTGGCAGTCGCAGCCGGCCACGCGCACGGTGCAAGGGGAGCTGGAGTCTGCACTGGAGCGGCTGACGGGCGGTGATGCAGGGGTTCTGGCGGCGGGCCGGACGGATCGGGGCGTGCACGCGACCGGGCAGGTGGTGGGGGTCGCGGTACCCGCGCGCTGGGACGCGCAGGAGCTTCGGCGCGCACTGAACGCGGTGCTGCCGGCGGATGTGTGGGTCGCGCGGGCAGAGGCGGTGCCCTGGTCGTTCCACGCGCGCTACGATGCGGTTGCTCGGGGGTACATCTATCGGGTCGCCGTGCACGAGACTGCGGCATCGCCATTCCTCCGGCGCTGGTGCTGGCCACTTGGCCGGTCGCTGGCGCCGGAGTCATTGGCGGCAGCCGCGGCGCTGTTCGTGGGGGAGCATTCCTTCCGGGCGTTCGCGAAGGCAGGGCAGCCGGAACGCGGCGAGCGGTGCACGGTACTGCGAGCGGAGTGGCGGTCCTGGCGGGAGCTGGGCTGGGAGCTGCGCGTCGTGGCGAATCGATTCCTGCACCACATGGTCCGTTACATGGTCGGGACGATGGTGGACGTGGCACGGGCGCGTCGGCCGTTGAGTGACGTGGAGCGTCTGCTGACGGGTGCACCGGGAGTCGAGACGAGCGTGCCGGCGCCTCCGGAGGGGCTCTACCTGGCACGGGTCTACTACACGCGGGACGAACTGGAGAGCGAGACGGCTGATGAAGTTCTTTCTTGACAGCGCTGACATCACGGAGATCCGCCGCGCGATGGAGGCGGGCCTGATCGACGGGATCACGACGAACCCGTCACTGCTGTCGAAGGCGGCGGGCGGCGGGCGCGGCCCGCGCGAGATCCTCGAGGAGATCTGCACGACGGTGCCGGGGCCGATCAGTGCGGAGGTCGTGGCGATCGACAAGGAGCAGATGTACGCGGAGGGCAAGGAGCTGGCGAAGATCGCGGACAACATCGTGATCAAGGTGCCGCTCACGGAGGACGGGCTGATCGCATGCCGGCGGTTCCGCTCCGACGGCATCCGCGTGAACGTGACGCTCTGTTTCTCCTCGGCGCAGGCGCTGCTCGCCGCGAAGGCCGGCGCTTCCTACATCTCCCCGTTCGTCGGGCGGCTGGACGACGTCGGCGAGAACGGCATGGAGCTCATCTCGCAGATCGTGCAGATCTACGACAACTACGATTTCGAGACGGAGGTCCTGGTCGCCTCGGTCCGCAATCCGATGCATGTGGTGGAAGCGGCCCTGCTGGGCGCGCATGTCGCGACGGTGCCGGCGAAGGTACTGCACCAGCTGCTCGGTCACCCACTGACCGACAAGGGGTTGAAAGCGTTCCTGGCGGACTGGGAGAAACTGCCCGAGAGCGCACGCCACATCGCGCACAAGGACGGATGAGACCGCACGCAGCGCTCGCAGCGAAGCGCATGACACGCCTGGCCGGAGTCCGTTGATGCGCAGCAGCAGGACGCGCTGGATCGCCGCGCTCGCGGTCCTGCTCGCGACGGCGCCGGCCGTTGCGTTCTACGCGCGCGAGGACGGACCATCGACTGCGCGCGTCGTGGCGAGCCTGCGCAGTCCGCCCGCATCGCTCGGGATGTCGCAGGTCGCCGCAGCGCAGCAGGCGGTGCAGGACGAGCGACGCAACGCGATCGTGCGCGCCGCCGAGCGAACGGCGCCTGCCGTCGTCAGCGTGAACACCGTACGCACGCAGACAGTGCGGCCGCGCACGCTGTGGGAGCAGATGTTCCTGGGTCCGGGCATCTCGCGCGAGGTGCCGGGTCTCGGCTCCGGCTTCGTGATCGATGCGAGCGGGCTCATCCTGACGAACGAGCACGTGGTGCGCGGTGCGGACGAGGTCGTCGTCACACTGACGGACGGCACGGACCTGCCCGCGGAGATCGTCGGCACGGACGAGGTCACGGACCTGGCGCTGCTGCGGGTACGACCGCCGGCCGGCCGCACCCTGCACGTCGCACCGCTCGGCAGCTCGAGCAACCTCGTGATCGGCGAGTGGGCGATCGCGATCGGCAACCCGTTCGGGTTCCTGCTCTCGAATGCGGAGCCGACCGTCACTGCCGGTGTGGTCAGCGGTGTCGGCCGCAACATCATCCCGGACGCGAGCGGGCAGGAGCGCGGCTTCTACCTCGACATGATCCAGACGGATGCATCGATCAATCCCGGCAATTCCGGCGGGCCGCTGGTGAATGCGCTGGGTGACGTGATCGGTGTGAACAGCTCCATCATTTCCGGCAGTGGTGGCAGTGTCGGTCTGGGGTTCGCGATCCCGATCGACCGTGCGCGCCGCATCGCTGCGGACCTGCTCGAGACGGGTGCCGTACGCCGTGCGTGGGCGGGCGTGACGCTGGAGACGGGTGATACGGATCGATTCGGCCGTACGCGCGACGTCCGCATCGCGAGCGTCGCGCCCGGCTCACCCGCCGCGCAGGCCGGCCTGCGTCCGGGCGACGTCATCGTCAGCGTGAACGGCCGGCGCGTCGGCACGCCGCTCGACTGGGAAGCGCGCCTGCTGGACACGCCCGTCGGCCAGCCGCTGCGCATCGTCATGAACCGGGGCGAGCGCCAGCAGTCGCTCAGCGTGGTCACGCAGGCGCTGCCCTCGCTGACGGCCGAGCGGGTGCGCGCGCTCAGCGACCTCGAGCTGGTGAGCGTGACGCCTGCGATACGCGCGGAGCGCCGGCTTGCGAGCGAGCAGGGCGCACTGATCGTGGAGCTTTCCGACGTCGCACGCAGTGTCGGCCTGAACGAGGGGGACGTGATCGTGCAGATCAACCGCGTCCCGGTCACGAGTGCGGAGGAAGCCGCCATGCTGTTGCGCCGGCTGGCGGGCGGTGCTGCGCGCCTCATCATCGAGCGCAGCGGCCAGTACGGCTCCGTCTCCTTCACCATCGGCCAGGAGTAGTCGTGAGCGCAGACCCGGACGCCGGTTACGCGGCTCCCGAGCCGCCGCCAGGCGCCACCTACCGCAACCCGCTGGTGGAGCGGTACGCGTCATCCGACATGACGCGCATCTTCTCGGACGAGTACAAGTTCGGCACGTGGCGCCGGTTGTGGCTGGCGCTCGCGCAGTCCGAGCAGGAGCTCGGCCTCGACATCGGCGATGACGCGATTGCCGCGATGCGCGCGAACCTCGATACGATCGACCTCGCACGCGCTGCCGAGCTGGAAACGAAGCTGCGCCACGACGTGATGGCGCACGTGCACCACTTCGGCGAAGTCGCACCCGCGGCCATGCGGGTCATCCATCTGGGCGCGACCAGCGCGTACGTCACCGACAACACGGAGCTGTTGCAGCATCGCGAGGCTTTGCTGATCGTGCGCCGGCGGCTGGTCGCCGTGATCTCGGCGCTCGCCGGCTTTGCGCGCACGCACCGCGCACTGCCGACGCTCGGCTACACACACTTTCAGCCGGCGCAGCCGACCACGGTGGGCAAGCGCGCGTGCCTCTGGCTCCAGGATTTCCTGCTCGACCTCGAGGAGATCGAGCACCGGCTCGACACGATCCGGTTTCGCGGCGTACGCGGCACGACCGGTACGGAAGCGAGCTTCCTCGAGCTGTTCGACGGCGATGGCACGAAGGTCGACGAGCTGAACCGTCGCATTGCGGCGAAGCTCGGCTTCGAGCGGCTCTACGGCGTGACCGGGCAGACGTACCCGCGCAAGACGGACTACGCCTTCCTGTCCACGCTTGCCGGCCTCGCCGCATCCGCCTCAAAGTACGCGCACGACCTGCGGCTGCTGCAGCATCTCAAGGAGATCGAGGAGCCCTACGAAGAGCACCAGATCGGTTCGAGCGCGATGGCGTACAAGCGCAACCCGATGCGCGCGGAACGCATCACCGGCCTCGCCCGCCACGTGATCGCGCTCAGCATCGATCCGGCCTTCACCGCTGCAACGCAGTGGCTCGAGCGCACGCTCGATGATTCCGCGAACCGGCGCATCGCGATTCCCGAGGCGTACATCGGTACGGACGCGATCCTGCTGCTCGCGCACAACGTGTCGGCCGGCCTGGTCGTGCGGCCGGCGGTCATCCGCCGCCACCTCCTCGACGAGCTGCCCTTCATGGCGACGGAGCCGATCCTGATGCGCGCCGTGAAAGCGGGCGGCGACCGCCAGGAGCTGCACGAGCGGATCCGCCGCCACAGTGTGGCGGCCGCAAACCGGGTGAAGGACGATGGCGCGCCGAACGACCTGATCGAGCGGATCGCCGCGGATCCTGCGTTCGGCCTGTCCCGTGCAGCACTCGAAGAGACGCTGGACCCGGCGCGCCACACCGGGCGCGCGGCGGAACAGGTGGACCACTTTCTCGCGACGCACGTCGCGCCGGTGCTCGCCCGGCACCCGGCGGAGGCAGGCGTCCCGGAGCTGCGTACATGAGCAACGGAACCGCGGTCGATCGGACCGAGCTGCCATTCCCACTCGTCGCGCGCGGCAAGGTCCGCGACGTCTACGACGTTGGCGAGGACCGGCTGCTGCTCGTCGCGACGGACCGCATCAGTGCGTTCGACGTCGTGATGAACGAGCCGATCCCCTACAAGGGCGCGGTGCTCACGCAGATCACGGCATGGTGGCTCGCACGCCTCGCGGACCTCACCCCGAATCACCTGATCTCGGCGGACCCGAACGCGATCCAGAAGGCGCTGCCGGTGCTCAAGGCGACGCGCCCCGTCTGGGAGCGACGCAGCATGCTCGTCCATCGTGCGCAGGTCGTGCCGATCGAGTGCGTCGTGCGCGGCTACATCTCCGGCTCCGCGTGGAAGGAGTACCGCACGCAGGGCACACTCGCCGGCGAGGCGCTGCCGCGCGGCCTGACGGAGAGCGCACGACTGGATCCGCCCATCTTCTCGCCCGCCACGAAGGCGGAGGTCGGCGAGCACGACGAGAACATCACGTTCGCGAACATGCGCGAGCGCGTCGGCAGCCAGCTCGCGGACGAGCTGCGCGAGCGCAGCCTGGCGATCTACGAGCGCGGTCGCGAGGTCGCCGAGCCGGCGGGCATCATCGTCGCCGACACGAAGTTCGAGTTCGGCACCCTGGCCGATGGCACACTCGTCATTATCGACGAGGTGCTGACGCCCGACAGCTCGCGCTTCTGGCCACGCGAGAGCTACGCCCACGGACGCGGGCAGCCGTCGCTCGACAAGCAGCCGGTCCGCGACTTCCTCGACGAGCTGGTGGAAGAGGGCGAGTGGGACAAGAAGGCGCCGCCGCCGACGCTGCCCGATCATGTGATCGACGCGACGTCGGAGCGATACCGTGCGCTGTTCCGGCGCCTCACGGGCTTCACCCTCGACGAGTTCCCGATGCACGATCCCGGCGCGGAACCGGCGCCGGAGTAAGCCAGGGAGCATCATGCGCAGGCCGCGGCTACAGCGAGGCGTCATTATCCTGCCGAGCGCCCTCACCCTGGGGAACCTGTTCTTCGGGATGTGGGCGATCGTCTCGGCAGCGAGTGGTGACTTCATGCGCGCCGGCTGGCTGATCGTCATCGCCGGCATTGCCGACACGCTGGACGGCCGCATCGCGCGCGCGACGCAGACGGGCAGCCGCTTCGGCGAGGAGCTGGACTCACTCGTCGATGCGATCAGCTTCGGCGTTGCGCCCGCCTTCATCATGTACCACCTGTTCCTGACCGACGGCAGCCAGTGGGGCTGGGTCGCGGCGTTCTTCTACGTCACTGCCGCCGTCATCCGCCTCGCCCGCTTCAATGTCGAACAGGCCGGGCACGCGAAACTCGCCTTTCACGGGCTGCCCTCCCCTTCCGCGGGGATGACACTCGCCACCTTCTATCCGTTCAGCCAGACGGCGTTCTTTCAGACCTACCTCGCCCACTGGCGCTGGCCCGAGCTCATGATCGGGCTCATGCTCATCATTGCGTTCCTCATGATGAGCCACGTGCTGTATCCCGTCGTACCGAAGTTCGGGTTCCGTACGCGCCGGGGCATCGTCAACGGCCTGTTCCTGCTGACGATGATCGTCCTCGCGATCACGATCCCGCGCCTCTACTTCTTCCCCGCCCTGGTCGGCTACCTGGCCTACGGCGTCCTGAAGGCGACGGTGCTGGGCTTCTTCGAGCGCATGCCGGACCGCGATCCGATGGACGACGATGCGGAGGACGACGAGGGCGACGAGGCGGGTGCCGAGCTGCGCGAGATCGACTACGCAGAGCTGTCTCACAGTGAACCGCTGCAGCCGCGTCGCTTCCGGCGACGCCGCCGGGAGGACAATTGAACGCATACCAGGTCGAGGTTCGCATCACCCCGCGTGCGGGACTGCTGGATCCGGAGGGCAAGGCGGTGCAGCACGCGCTCGTGTCGCTCGAGTTCGACGGCGTGCAGGACGTGCGGGTTGGGCGCCTGATCCGCGTCCAGCTTCAGGCGGACTCGGAGGCGGCGGCGCGCGAGGCGGCCGACGCGATGTGCCGGCGGCTGCTCGCGAACCCGGTCACCGAGGATTACGAGATCGCGCTCGCCGGGGCGGGCTGATGCGCGTCGCCATCGTCACGTTTCCCGGGTCGAACTGCGACTACGACTGCTACAAGGCGCTCACCGACGTGCTGGGTGCGGAGGCGTACTTCCGCTGGCATCAGGAGACGGACCTGGGCGAGTGCGACGCGGTCATACTGCCGGGCGGCTTCAGCTACGGCGACTACCTGCGCGCCGGCGCAATCGCCCGCTTCAGCCCGATCATGGACGCGGTCACCGCGTTCGCCCGCGCCGGCGGACCGGTGCTCGGCGTATGCAACGGCTTCCAGGTCCTGTGCGAGGCGGGGTTGCTGCCCGGCGCACTCGTGCGCAACCGCTCCCTCCAGTTCCAGGGACAGACCGTGCGCGTGCGGGTGGACAATGCCGAGACCCTGTTCACGCAGCTCTACACGAAAGGGCAGATCCTCGAGCTGCACATCGCGCACGGCGAGGGCAACTACGTCGCGGACAACGAAACGCTCGCGCGGCTCGAGGGCGAGGACCGGATCGTGTTCCGCTATGTCGATGAGCGCGGCGTACCGAGTGATGCCGGCAACGCGAACGGGTCGATGCACAACATTGCGGGAATCATCAACGAGCAGGGGAACGTCCTCGGCCTCATGCCGCATCCGGAGCGGTCCGTCGAAGCGCTGCTCGGCTCGACGGATGGGCTGGCGCTCTTCGAGTCGCTGGCCGCGCACCTGAGCGGCGCGGGCGCGTGATGAGCGCGCCGCGGATGCTGCCCGGATCGGCTGTCCCCGGGCGAGGAGTCTTGTAGCAATGGCGGAAACGATGACCCGCGGCCCGGCGCCGCGTCCCGGTGATCCCGAGATCACACCCGAGCTGTTCGGCGAGCACGGCCTGTCCGGGCACGAGCGCGAGCTCATCCTCGAGATCCTCGGCCGCGAGCCGACGCACACCGAGCTCGGTGTGTTCAGTGCGCTCTGGTCGGAGCACTGCGGCTACAAGAACTCGAAGCCGCTGCTGCGCACGCTGCCGACGGAAGCGCCCTGGGTGCTCCAGGGACCGGGTGAGAATGCGGGCGTGATCGACATCGGCGAGGACCACGCGATCGCGTTCAAGATCGAGTCGCACAATCACCCTTCGGCAGTGGAACCGTACGAAGGTGCGGCAACCGGTGTGGGCGGCATCCTGCGCGACGTGTTCACAATGGGTGCACGCCCGATCGCCGTCCTCGACTCGCTGCGCTTCGGCTCGCTCGCCCGGCCGCGTGTGCGCTGGTTGTTCGCCGGCGTCGTGAAGGGGATCGGCGACTATGGCAACTGCGTCGGCATCCCGAACATCGGCGGCGAGGTGTACTTTGACGACGCGTACGAGGGGAACCCGCTCGTGAATGCGATGGCGATCGGGCACATGCGCACGGACGAGCTGATCCGCGGCTATGCGGAGGGCGTCGGCAACCCGATCATCGCGGTTGGCGCGCGCACGGGCCGCGACGGCATCCACGGCGCCACGTTCGCGTCGGAAGAGCTGAGCGAGGAGAACGAGGCGAAGCGGCCGCAGGTGCAGGTCGGCGACCCGTTCACGGAGAAACTGCTGCTCGAGGCATCGCTCGAGCTGATCCGCAGCGGCCACATCGTGGGCATCCAGGACATGGGCGCAGCCGGTCTCGCCTCCTCCTCGACGGAGATGGCGGCGCGCGCCGGCACGGGCGTGGATCTCGACGTGTCGCTCGTGCCTGTGCGTGAATCGAACATGACGCCGTACGAAATCCTGCTCTCGGAGTCGCAGGAGCGGATGCTCGTCGTAGCGAAGCAGGGCCGCGAGAACGACGTGAAGGCGATCCTCGAGAAGTGGGAGCTGGAGGCGGCAGTGATCGGCCGCGTGACCGATGATGGTCTCTACCGCGTGCGCGAGAACGGCACCGTCGTGTGCGAGATACCGGGATACCCGCTCGTGACCGGCTGTCCCACCTATACGCGTGAAGCCCGCGAAGCCACGGACGTGCAGGCGCTGCGAGCGTGGACGCCCTCGCAGAAGGAGCTCGCCCCGGCCGCCGACCATCCGACGAAGGTGCTGCTGCGGCTGCTCGCGTCGCCGACGATCGCGTCGAAGACGTGGGTCCACCGGCAGTATGACTCGACCGTGCGCACGAATACGGTGATCGGGCCGGGCGGTGACGCCGGCGTGATCCGCATCCGCGGCACCACGAAGGGCGTCGCCGCGAGTGTGGATTGCAACGGCCGCTACGTGTACCTGAACCCGCGGCGCGGCGCGATGATCGCCGTGGCGGAAGCGGCGCGCAACGTCGCGTGCACGGGGGCGACGCCGCGCGCGATCACGAACAACCTGAACTTCGGGAATCCGCTGAAACCCGAGGTGTACTACCAGATGCAGGAAGCGGTCGCGGGCATGGGCGAGGCGTGCCGCGCGTTCGAGACGCCGGTGACTGGCGGCAACGTGTCGCTCTACAACGAGAACCCGACCGGCGCGATCTACCCCACGCCCGTGGTCGGCATGATCGGCGTGATCGACGACGTCTCCAGGCACGTGGCCATGCCGTTCCGCGGAGAGGGCGACACGATCGTCCTGCTCGGCGACAACACCGACGAGCTCGGCGGCAGCGAGTACCTGAAGGTCGTGCATGGTCTCGTTGCAGGCGACGCGCCCCGGATCGACCTCGCGCGGGAACGTGCGCTGCAGCGCACGCTCGTCGCGCTCGCGGACGCGCGGCTCGCGAGGAGCGCCCACGACTGTGCGGAGGGCGGCCTCGCGGTGGCACTCGCGGAGTGCGCGATTGCAGGCGACATCGGTGCGGACGTC
>CAYSGF010000101.1:0-18103 GCA_964430275.1 uncultured Gemmatimonadaceae bacterium | reverse complement strand
AGGTCGGTATTGCCGCGGGCACCGTTGAACCCGAACTCGAGCTGGGCGGCCCATCGGTCCGGCGCCGCCTGTTCAGCGATGGAATCCACACGTGCCTGCGCGGCGGCCGCAGCCGAGTCCGGCACCTGGATGGTGTCCGGGGGCGCGGGCACCGTGTCGGGAACCTGCGCGCAGAGCGTTGCGGGCAGCAGGACAAAAACGGCAGCCAGTAGAATCGTCTTGTGCATCATGCCGGAATATCATTGAGAGGCGGCGCGTAGTCGCGATCGAGTAGAACGGTCCCGGACGGTTCACGGGTGCGGGAGTGTGCGAGGATTCCGCCCGCGGCACAAGGCGGACAGCCATCGAGCGTGAACGCTCATTGCGAACGTCAGTACCTCGTGTCGAGACCCATGACCAGACGGACGGTGTCGCGCGCAATCAGGAGCTCCTCGTCGGTCGGGATCACCCACGCGCCCAGCCGTGCGCCGTCCCGGTGGATGGGCCCTTCCGTACCGCCGGTCGCCGTGGCATTGAGATCCGGCTCGAGCTCGAGGCCGAGCCACTCGAGCCCCTCGCAGATGCGGGCGCGCACGTCCGCGGAGTTCTCACCGATGCCACCAGTGAACACGATGGCCTCTGCGCCGCCCATCGCGGCGAGATACGAGCCGATGTATTTGCGAACGCGGTAGCAGAAGATCTCGATCGCGAGGCGGGCGCGACGGTCGTCGCTCTCCCGCTCCTCGGCCAGCAACTCGCGCATGTCGTGTGTCAGCCCGGAGATGCCGAGCAGCCCCGACTGCTTGTTCAGCAGCGTCTCCATCTCCTGCAGTGAGAGTCCTTCCTTGCTCGCGACGAAGTCGAGGATCGCGGGATCGAGATCGCCGCTGCGCGTGCCCATCACGAGTCCTTCGAGCGGCGTGAACCCCATCGACGTATCCACGGAGTCGCCAGCGCGGATCGCACACGCCGAGCAGCCGTTGCCGAGATGGATGGTGATCAGGTTCGTCGCCTCGCGCGGCCTGCCGGTCAGACGGCGGTAGCGATACGCCACGTAGCGATGCGAGGTGCCGTGAAACCCGTAGCGGCGCACGCGGTAGCGCCGGTAGAGCGAATACGGAATCGCATACAGGTACGCCTGCGCCGGCAGTGTGTGATGGAATGCGGTGTCGAACACTGCAACCTGCGGGACGTCACCGAGCGTCTCGCGCACGGCAGCGATGCCCTTCAGATTGTGCGGATTGTGCAGCGGTGCGAGCTCGATCGTCTCCTCGATCTCGCGCAGCACGCCAGCATCGATGCGGACGGAGCGCGTGAATTCTTCACCGCCATGCACGACGCGGTGGCCGACCGCGTCGATGTCGCGCACGGCGGCCACGTCCGTGCCTGACTCCTCGCTCGAGAGCCAGCGCAGCACTGCATCCACCGCCGCACGGTGGTCCCGGATCGGCTGTGCCGTCTTGAGCGTTCGATCCCCGGAGCTGAAGCGCAGCAGTGCCTCGCCGCCGATGCGGTCGACCAGGCCGCGGGCAAGCCGCTCATCCGTATCACTCGCCATCCGCTGCTCGTCCGTGCGCACGAGCTGGAACTTGAGCGAAGACGAGCCGGCATTCAGGACGAGGACGTTCATCGGCGCTCCTGACGGATACGAGGAGCCGGAACAGTATCATCGGCCCAGCCGGGCTGAAAAGAGCGCGGGCCGCAGCAATGTGTGCTGCGGCCCGCAATCTCGAACACTCGTCGGAGGACGCTCAGCGAAAACCGAAGCCGATCGCTACACCGATGTGAAAGCTGAGTACCCGCGCTTCACTCTCGATCGCATTGATCGTGATCGACCCGTCCGGATTATCCTCGATGCCGCCTTCCGTGACGTAACTCACATGGCCGTTGCCGTGATAGCGCGTCGACAGGTCGATCGAAACGGGGGTACGCCCGCGCGAGACGGGGATGAGTACACCACCGCCCAGGGCCCACTGGAACACCGCGTCGTCATAGTTCGTGTCACTCGCGAAGGACTCGTTGCTGTCGTCGCCCCGTACGCTGGATGTCGTCGCGAAGTAGGCGACGCCCGCCGTCGCGTTCGCGTAGGGCCGGATCGCGCCGGACGGGAGCATGAGCTGCGGGCCGATGCCGAGCCAGGCAATGTTGTTGTCCGTCGTCAGGTCGACCATCACACGCCCGCCGATGGTGCCACTCAGAGGCACACGGTACGTCTCATGGCCGTAATTCATGAACCCGCCATCGAGGCGAAGCCCGAATGCGGGCTGCGGCGTCCACACGAGATTCGCGCCGAACCCCCACGCGTTGTCGACATAGGTGCTGAACTCACCCTGCGGTGAGCCATACAGAAAATTGCCGCCGCCGCTGAAGCGTGACGGACCCGGCTCCGGGGCCTGTGCGGCGGCTGCCGCCGGCGCTGCCGCAGCCGCCAGCAGCAAAACGGTGGTAACGAGGCGATGCATCGGAGTGCTCCGTGAAGGACCGGATTGGAACTGTCGTACCGCATATAACGGGCGGGCGGCCCGTTGGTTCCATGCGGCTGTTGGATGCGAGCCGAGATCTGATGATTCTGGGGCGGGCCAGGGCCGCGTGTGCCGGCGAGGCGCGCCGGCCCTCATTCGCACGCGGTAGCAGTTGTGTACCCCGGCCCAGGCCCGGACCCAGGCCCGCCTCTATTCTCTGTCTACCAGATACGCGTTCCGCTGCGCAGTCGGAAGAATGATCATGTCCAGCACGTTCACATGAGGTGGGGCGCTGACGACGTAGTGAACCGCATCGGCGACGTCCTCGCCGGTGAGCGGCTGGAGTCCTTCGTACACCTTGCCGGCCCGCTGTTCGTCGCCGGCGAAGCGAACGAGTGAGAACTCCGTCTCGACCATACCGGGATCGATGCTCGATACGCGGATCGGGGTGCCGAGCAGGTCCACGCTGATTGCCTCGGTGAGGGCCTTCACGGCGAACTTCGTCGCGTTGTATACGTTTCCCTTCGGGTAGACCATGTGGCCGGCAGTACTGCCGATGTTGACGACGTGCCCGCGTCCGAGGCGGATCATGTGGGGCAGTACTGTGCGCGTCACGTTCAGCAGGCCCTTCACGTTCGTGTCGATCATCCGGTCCCAGTCCTCGAAATCCCCTTCCTGAATGGCCGACAGGCCGCTTGCGAGGCCGGCGTTGTTGACGAGCACATCCGGTACGGCGTCCGCTTCGATCAGCGCATCGACGGCAGTCAGTACCGCCGCGCGGTCGCGCACGTCGACGCCGGCGATGTGCACATGGCGGCTGTGGGCGGCCTCGAGATCATCGGCCAGTCGGCTGAGCCGTTCCACGCGACGGGCCCACAGGACGAGCTCCGCGCCTTCGTGTGCGAAGCGCCGGGCGCACGCGGCACCGATACCCGAACTGGCGCCGGTGATCAGGAACCTCTTGCCTGCGACCGATCTCATCCGCTGCTCCGGCTGGAGTCTCAGTAGGTTGCGTTCGCGGTGCCGCTGCGTACCCTGACGACGCGCTCCAGCTGATCGCGGGGCAGGAGGATCTTCCGCCGTATGTCGTCCGGCAGTGCGGGCGTCGCGGCGAGGAACGCGTCGACAACGGCCAGCGCGGCGGGAGTCGCGTGCGCGCCGATGAAGCTGTTCAGCCACGCCGGTAAAAAGAAGATGCGGCGGTGGTCGCGCAGCCACTCGGCCTGCTCGAGTGCCGGTCGCAGGTACGGCAGAACGAGTTGCGCGTGCAGCGGTTCATTGAATGCGTCCAGGCTGGCCGTGACCCATTCCTCGTTCAGCTCGGAGTCGTTCAGGTAACGCTCGAAGTAGGCTCGCTTGCCGGCGGCGGTCGGCACGGCAGCGGCGGCGATGAATGCCTGACGCTCGGCGTCGGGCGTCGTATCCCGCTCGATCTCGGCCTCGAGCAGGGTGCGTGCATGGCGATCGTCGAGGGCGATCAACCGTGTGAGGGCCGCCCACCGGCTCGGCTGCCGCAATGGCTCGCCCTCGAAGTGGCGGCGCTCGGCGAGGTATGCGCGCAGCACCGCACGCGCGCGGTCGGTACGGGCGAAGTCGAAGAATTCGTTCAGCGCCGTGCGCCTCATCCCGTAGCTGCCAGCGCGGTTCGCGCGCTCGAGCAGCAGGTCCTCGAAGATCGCGGCAAGCCGGTCGGCATTCGCACCGGGTGGCGTGTAGCGCGCGATGGCGGCCGCGGTACGCCCGGTCAGCTGGGCGGCGATCTGCTCGTCGTCTTCGAGCGGCAGCGCGGCCAGGGCACGGCTGGCGAATGCGTCGGGAGCGAGCCTGCCGGCACGCATCAGGTCCCACAGGCTGCCCCACACCATGGCCCGACGGAGGTCGTCCTCGATGCGGTGCACGTTCTCCAGCAGGTACGCAGCCGAGCGATCGTCCAGCAGAAACTGGCCGTAGCCGTGGTCGTCCTCATTTGCGAACACGTAAAGCGGCGCGGGCAGGCCACGCACGGCATCGACAGGGGTCCGCGCTCCCGTCAGCAGGACCGTGACGACGGTATCGGGACGACCCGCATAGGCGAGGCGCATCCGCAGGCGCATCGGCCAGGTGCCGCCAGGGTCGTCAGGCAGGTCGCGCGCGGGCCGCTGCGTAAGGACGAGGGAGGCGATGCCGGTCGAGTCGAGCGTGAGCGTCGGCTCGATGACCGGCATGCCTGCACGCAGCATGTACTGTTCGCCGAACGTGGTCAGATCCATGCCGGCCGCACCGCCGAGCGTCTCGAGCAGGTCCTCCCAGGATGCATTCTCGTACGCGTACTTCTCGAGGAACCGTCGCACGCCGCGCCGGAACGCGTCCTCACCGACCAGGAAGACGAGCTGCTTCAATACGCTCGGCGCCTTGTTGTAGACGATCGGCCCATAGTTGCTCTTGGCGAGATCGAGGCTCGGCAGTGCCTGCCAGACCGGCGTGGTGCCGGCGGTTTCATCGACGCCGTAAGCGAGCGGCTTGTTGCGCAGGTAGAACGACTTCCACGCGCCGCTGTCCGGGCTGCGCTCCGCCTGCAGTCGCGCTGCCATGTACGTGGCGAACCCCTCCTTCAGCCACAGGTCGTCGAACCAGCGCATCGTGACGAGATCACCGAACCACTGGTGAGCGACCTCGTGGTAGATCGTCGCATCCCGACCCAGGACCTGCACGAGCGTCGGCGGCTCGCGGAAGATGAAGCTGTTCTCGTTGTAGAAGATCGCGCCGACATGCTCCATGCCGCCGAACGGAAAGGCGGGCGCGAGCAGAAGGTCCATCTTGGCAAACGGGAACGGCCGCTCGAAGTAGTCCTGCAGCCAGCTGCGCGCCCAGTGGCTCGTCGCGAGCAGCGTATCGGCATCCACTTCCTCGGCGCGCGATGAACGGACCCAGAGAGACGACGGTACCTCGGCGGAGTCCGCGTTTGCGAGCACGCGCCATGGCCCCGCTGCGAACGCAATCAGGTAGGTGCTGATCGGCTGCGTCTCGGCGAAGTCGTAGCGCACCCGGCCGGCGTCGAGTGGCACACGCGCAACCTCGGGTCCATTCGCCAGTACACGCCATGCGTCGGGAACGATCGCGTGGAACGTCACGCGCGCTTTCAGGTCGGGCTGGTCGAAAGACGGGAAGAGCTGGTTCGCGTCCGCCGGCACGAGCAGCGTATACACATACTCGGTACTGTCGCTGTCGTCGCGATAACGGATGATGCTCGCGCCCGCGGCCGCGATATCGGCCTGGAAGAGCGCGTCGATGCGATTCGCGCCGGGAAGCAGAAACGCCGATGGGATGACCACGTGGCCGTCGTGCCAGTCCACGATGGGGAGCGCGGTGTCATTGACGCGAACGGAGTCCAGCGCCGGGCCGCGGAAATCGAGTACCAGGTCGTGGGCGCCCGGCAGGCGATCGAAAGTGATGCCGACCCGACCGCGTGCGCGCATCTCACCGGTCAGATCCACGATCATGTCGTACCGGACCTCCCGCAGCGTCGCGGCACGCACGCGCGCCAGCTCCTGTGAGACCCCTCGCGTGATCGCGACCCTGGGTTGCGGCGGCGTCACGACCGGCCCATGCGCACACGCCGCCCCGAGAGCGGACAGCAGCAGCGCGGCAGTGCGCAGGGACCGGATGTACGGCATGTCAGAACGTGATGCCGACGACGAGCGGGATGGTAGTGATCGAATCGTCGTCGCCGCGGATATTCAGCACACGTGCCTCGCCGAAAACGCCCAGTCTGCCGAGCGCCAGGCGCAGGCCGGCTCCACCCGTGAAGCCGAGCTCACTGGAATCGTCGACACCCTCCATGCTCACGTTGTAGTAGCCGATGCCACCGAGCAGGTAGGGCTTGATGATGACGAGCGGCAGGTCGAGCAGCAGGTTTACGCCGCCGCCGATGATGTCCGTGCTCACGTCGGCGTCGCCCTCGGCGTCGTAGGTCTGATACACGCCGTCGATGCGCACATCCGGCAGTAGCGGCAGGCCGATGTTGTACGAGGCCTGCGCGTGCAGCCCCGTGCCGAACAAATCGCCGAAGTCTCCCGTCGGCACCGCGGCGCCGACCCCGACCTGGAACTGCGCACTGGCCGCGGCCGGCAACGCCGCCACGAACAGCGCACTCAACAGGATCCGTCTCATGTGACATCCTCGTGTGGAGTGGGTGAGTGAACAGCGCTCGGAAATTAGGCGCGCGCCTCCCATCCGTAAACGCTTTCCTTGCCGGTGGCAGGACGCACGCGAGAAGGTGCGCACATTCTGCTGCCGTACCGGAAATGTTTAGGATACGGCGGCCGCACCATCCGGCTCACGGCACCCGGCTGGTCGGGATCGCGCGACGGCGTCGCGAAGAGGAGCGACATTGGCGCGGGCGTCGCCGGGAACACTCCTGCTCGTGCGCGTGCGTGTGCGCATCAGCGCAATCGCACCAACGATCGCCGCCGCGGATACGATGACCCGGGTCCCCATCGGCTCACTCAGGAGCAGCCAGCCGAGCGCCAGCGCCACGATCGGATTCACGTATGCATGCGTCGCAACCAGACTCGCAGGCACACGATCGAGCAGCCAGCGATATGCAGTGAACGCCGCAATCGATCCGAACACGGTGAGGTAGGCGAGCGCGAGCAGGGATGAGTGCGTCACTGCTGCCGCCGAAACACGAAACGGCTCGCCCAGCAGCACCGCCACGACGAGAAGCAGACAACCGCCCGCCAGCATCTCGCCACCTGCCGTGCGGGCGGCCGAACCCTGCGAATGATGCCTCGACGCCCGCAGAGTGCCCCACCCCCACATGACCGACCCGGCGAGTACCGCCAGCGCGTACAGCGCATCACCCGGAGCGATCGCTGCGCCATCCGCCAGCAGCACCGCCACTCCCGCGGTGCCCAGCGCCAGGCTCGCCCAGGTACGCAGCACCGGACGCGTACCCGCCGTCCACCACTGCAACAGCACGAGCCAGAATGGCGCTGTCGTGGCGAGCAGCGCCGTAATCCCGGACGGAACCCGCTGCTCGGCCCAGGCGACCAGGCCATAGCCGCCCAGGAAGAGCAGCCCGCCGTTGGACCATGCGTACCGCCACTCGCGCCGGTCGAATGCGGCCTGCCCACGGACGCGCGCGTAGCCGTAAAGGACACCGCCCGCTACCAGCATCCGGACAGCGACCATGAGAAACGGAGGAAGGGTCTCGACCGCCACCGCGATCGCCAGATACGTCGAGCCCCACACGAGATAGATCGTCGCGAACGCAAGCAGCAACGGCGCGTGCCGCACCGCCCGCTGAACCAGGGTTCCGGGCAGGCGCAGCAGCGCAGCATCACTCTGCAGCATCGGACACCCCGCGCTCCGGGCCCGCCGGGCGCACCCGGCTCAGTACCATCCCGCCGCCCGCCCGCCCGTACTCCTGCCAGTGCCGCCACCACCACCGTCCCACCGCGTTCAGCCCGCCGAGCAGCGTCATCGGCCGTCCCGCCCGCGTCGCTTCCGCTCCCCCTTGCTTCTTCCCTGTCGCCGCCATGCCCCTCTCCCTGTTCTGACCGCCATTCATGTGTTATGGTGGTTACAAGAATGCCGCGTCTATTCTAACCTGTCAATCGGCAATTAGGAGGTTATTCGGTGGCGGCGACAGAAGATGATCCGGAAACCATCGAAACGCTTCAATTCGTCGGCGGGAGCGTGGCGATGGACTTTGCGAACACCGGCAGCGGGCGGGTGGATGGGGGCGTACTGCGCGAGCGATTCAGGAGCTATGCAGACCTGGTGAGCTTCGCGCGGCGCTCGGATCTGGTGAGCGAGGTGCGCGGCGAGTCACTGGTGCGCGAAGCGGAGGCACGTCCGGCGGAAGCGGCGCGGGTGCTGGCGCGCGCGATCGAGCTGCGGGAATGCATCTACCGGGTGTTCAGCGCGATCGCTGCGGATGGTGGTCCTGCGGCATCGGACATTGACACGATGAACCGCTTCCTGGCGGAGGGCATGAGTCACCGTCGCCTCGAGCGGGACGAGCGGTGCTGCGGGTGGACGTGGTCGGCGGGGGAGGAGCCGCTGGCGCAGATGCTGTGGCCGGTGGTGCATGATGCGGCGGACCTGATGGTCCATGGGGAGCTCGGCCGGGTGAAGCAGTGCGAGAGTGGTACGTGTGACTGGCTGTTCGTCGACCTGAGCCGCAACCGGAGTCGCCGCTGGTGCGATATGAAGGACTGTGGCAATCGCGTGAAGGCGCGTCGGCACTACGCGCGTCGCAAGGGCAGCTGACTCTCCGCTTCGGCGGGCGACGCGCCGGCCGTGGCTGTCAGGGTTCCGGTGCTTCGTTACGCATCCAGCCTCTCGACCCGTCGTCCGCCTGGACGAGCAGGTATTCACCGAATCGACCGAACACGTCCACGCTCTCGCCGGGCGCAATGCTGTCGACGACGGCAGCGGTGGAGGCGGGTTGCTCGTGCACCGTCTGCGTCTGCAGCGCAGTACTTCGTTCCACTGGCGTGGACGCGAGCTGCGCGACACTGGCGGCGACGAAGCCGCGCGTTCCGTCCGGGAGCAGGACGCGGTACCAGCTTCCGCTTGCACCGATGACGCGCAGGGTCGTGAGTCGGGGCAGCTCGGCCAGCACGGGTGCGTCTGCGTTGGGCGACGCGCGCAGGCGTACGTCATCGCCGGCGCCGCGCAGCCAGCGGCCGAAGGCGCTCGTGTCGACGGCCAGTACGGGCAGCTCACCGGGGCGCTGGTAGACGAAGGGGAAGGGGTCGATCGGGCCTTCGCCGCGGCTGTAGATGCCGAAGTGCAGGTGGGGTGGTGTCGTGCGCGCGTTTCCGGTGTTGCCGATGAGCCCGAGTGTATCGCCGGCGCTGACGCGTGTGCCGGCCGACACCAGCTGCGAATCGAGATGTGCATAGTAGAGCGAGATGCTGCGGCGCTCGTCGCGCAGCCACACGACACGACCTCCGCGCGGCGTTTCGTTGACGCGGCGCACGTAGGCATCCGACGTCGCGACGACCGGCGTGCCGCGAGGCGCGAAGATGTCGATGCCGTGATGATCGCGACGTCCGCCGTCGCGTGGATCGCCGAACACGCTGCCCACGTCTCCGGCGCTGCGGTCGGCGACGGGGAACGCGAGTGCGGCCTCGGTGGTGATGCGCACGGTGTAGCGGCCACCGCGCAGCAGCTCGGGCTGCACGCGGAGTACGTAGTCCCCGGTGCGACGCGGCTCCAGCTCCATCGTCCGCGCGCCACTGTCGGCGCTCGCGATCCGCGCCGCTTCGTCGAGCGTGTCCGCCGCGGCGCGGAACAGGTCCATGAATACGAGTGTTGCACTGTCCCGCCCGAGCGAGACGCTGATGCGGAGGCGCTCCCCGCGCTGCGCGCTGAAGCGGATGCCGATTGCCTCCGTTTCCGTCGGGGCGATATACCCGGTCTCCTCGTATGGCAGCTCGACCGCGGGCGCATCGGCTAGCGCGCGTTCGCCCGCAGCGAGCCAGTCGCGCGCTGCCGCGCTGCCGATCAGACCTGCGGTCTCGAGGCGATTCACGTAGGCAGCGCGCGGCGATTCCGCTTCGAAGTAGTCCTGCACCTGCTCCACGGGATCACACGCCGCCAGGAGCACCATGAGGCAGGCCAGCGCTCGGCGGATGGCCTGGCTCACGGGCGGTCCAGCACGCGGCGAGCAGCGAGATCGAATCGGGTACCCGGCTCGAGGAAGTAGAGCTCGCGTCCCTCAGGGTCGCGCGCGTCGTAGATCGCGACCTTGCTGCGGCCGATCACGCGGGCAGTATCGCCGTGCACGACGATCGCCGTGCTCTCGTCGATGCCGATGCCGAGGAGCTGCGGGTGCGCCGCGATCACCTGCAGCAGGTCGCGCTCGCGCCCGCGCGTCAGCAGGTGTTGATCGACAGCCACGTCGCGCAGAAACCCGAAGCCCTGCTCGTGACCTTCGGCCATCATGATGTGATTGCCGTCCGGTGCCCCGCGCACCATGTAGGTCGCCTGCACGGATGCGCCGGCCGAAGTCCCACCGATCACGCCCCCGCGCGCCAGCAGCGCATGCAGCTCGGCATGTGTGCGCGTATCGAGGTACGCGTCCGTCAGCCGCCACTGCCGCCCGCCGGGGATCCATACGCCGGTCGCCATGCGCAGCGGTGCGACGAACTGCTCGTCGTCGGCCCGCTCGCGATCGCGCGTGTGCAACACCGTGATGTTCAGCGCGCCCGAACGGCGCAACGGCTCCAGTCCGCCCCAGTCGGCCGGGAACGTTTCCGCTTCGCTCGCACCCGGGATCACGACGATGCGCGCGTCCGGGCCGCCGGCGAGCTCGACGAACTCCTCCCAGATCAGCGGCTCGAGACGCCCGCCGCCCGCCACTACCAGAGCGCCGCGGGCCGGACCGACACGCGTGCGCGTGGCCTCGGGATACGACGGCGCACTCTGCGCATGCGCCGGCGAGCCCGACCCGATGAGGATGGCCGCAGTCAGCAGGATCCAGCGCAGACGCCGCAGTGAAAGAAACCGACGTACCACGGCACAACCTCCGTCGATGGACGCGCAGGGTCGGCTACGAATAACTGCTGGGCTTCTGCGATGCAAAAGTCGCGGTTCGAGGGAACGGCAACTGGTGAAGGTGTAGTGGTGAATTGTTGAATTGGCACCGGGACCGTTCCTGTCCCGCGCGTTGATTCACCGATTCACCACTTCACCAATTCGGGACGGGTGGATGGGATGGATGGAAAGGCCGGGGAAAGGGAAGGGGCTCCTGACGCGGCCAGGAGCCCCCCTGCGGATCGTACGGCGGGAGTGATACAGCGTGGCTTGCTTGGAAGGGGCCGAGGGGCCCGATCCGGTGAGGACGCGACAGCGGCCGACCGTGGAGGCATCCTCGCTCGCAGTGGCGCCGCCCGATTCCGTTTTGGAGCGTGGAGCCAAGATACACCTCGTGGAGGCCCAAAACATGGGCAGGTTCTGCCCATCTTTTTCTGCGCCGCATTCGCCATCTTCCTGATGCACCGTGCCGTGTCGGCGCGGGCCCTGAGGGAGGATGCGTCGCGTGTTCCAGTCAGTTGCTGCCCTGGTCGGCATCGTTGCCGTGATGGTCCTCGGCGTGCCCCGCGGCCAGACCCGCCCCGAGACGCTCGAGGCGGCCTGCGAGCGGGCAGGCTCGCGCGTCGGCGCCGCAGTTGTGCGCCAGCCGTGGACGACGGCGTACAAGGGGAACGGTGTGGAGGTCCAGTTCTGTGTCCTGCGTGGCGCAAGCGACTCGCCGCTCGAGTTCGAGCGGAATGCCGAGATCGTGCATTTCATGGTGATCGGCACGGATCGAGTGGCGAAGCCCGGGCGCTATACCTTCCGCGTCATCACATCGACCGGGCGGACTCTCGTGCAGGGTCCCGCGACGATCGAAGCCGGTCCTGGATTCCGTCGCGGCTGCCGCGCCGATGTCTGCCAGTTCATCACGGAGCCGGACGAGTTCGTGACGGCAGTGTCGGTCGTGCCGGTGCTACTGGAATAGCGGCCCGATTCCGCGTACCATAGGCACAATTGCGGCTGGTCGTCCGCGCGTGGTCGGCGCCGCCGTACCCTGACATCTGGAGGTGGCGAGGATGGCTCCGAAGCTGCAGCAGATCATACTGGTGTTCGACGACGGCACGAAGCACGAGGTCGGCCCGGAGTACAACGCCGTCTACCGAACGGCCGAGCGTGCACGCAAGGCCGGTGAGAAGGAACCGTGGGCGGATCCGCCGAAGTCGAGCTACGGCAAGGACGAGGCGATTCAGGCAGCCGGTCGATGCTACATCCTGAACGGCGTCATCGTGTGTCCGTAACGAGCAGCTGATCCCGGGCCTGCTGGTCGAGCGGCGCGAAGAGCCGGCTGCTCAGCACCCGGCGGGTGTAGGCGGGTGCCCGCTCGAGGTAGCTCCGGATCAGCGCGCTGCCGCGCGCGGTGTCGCCGAGGCGCAGGTAGGTCGCCGCTGCAACGGCCCTCGTCGACTGGTCCTCAGGCGCGGCGGCCAGGGCGCGTTCCAGTACCGCGCGTGCGCTGTCGGGCTGCTCGTCGCGCGCGTAGCTCGCACCGACCAGCGCGGTGAAGTGCGCCTGTAGCGACACGCTCTCCGCCACGGTCGGCAGCCGCCTGGCCGCGTCGAACGCACGCAGCGCCTTGCGGACGTCCGGCTCGCCGCTCGTCGCGAACGCGAGCAACGTCAGCTCGCACTGATACTGCAGCCAGTGCTCCGGCGCGCGTCGGCGCAGCTCGTCACACCACTTCGCGGCCTCATCGTCATTGCCGAGCTCGAAGGACGTCTCGAACAGCCGGACCACGACGTCCTCGACCCGCTCCGCATACGTGTCGGCCCGATACGCGCGGCTCGCCGCCTGATACGCCTGCCTGAACTCGCCTCGCTGATACAGGATCTGGCTGAGCAGCGCCGCTGAACGGGCGCGGTGCGGATCGGCGTCGAGCGCGCGTCGCACGTCCGCCTCGGCCTGCAGCAAGACCCTCTCGTCCCGCGGCTGGAGCAGCCAGGCAAAGAATCGGACACCCGCGCGCTGCTCGAACGCTTCGGCCCGCGTCGTGTCGATCGTCACCGCGCGATCCGCCGCTGCTTCTGCGCTGTCGTGCAGTGCCGCCGCGTGAGCCGGATCGTCGTGATGCAGCAGCAGCAGGGTTTGGTAGATGCGGCTCCGCTCGACGTAGGGGCTCACGTAGTCCGGGTCGAGCTCGCTCGCCTGATCCAGGTAGACCATCGCCGCCCTGAGCGCCGCACGCGCCGAGCTGCGGTCCTGGTCCGCAGAGCTCTCGCGCATTTCCCGGCTCATCTGCACCAGCTCCCACGCCCGCACACTCTGCGTTTCGAGGTTCGCCGTTCGCAGCTCCACCTCCTGACCGAGCTCCGTTCGCAGCATCCACGCAACCGAAGACGCAATCTCGTCGAGCAGCCGGAACAGGTCGCCCTGCTCGTGCTGAACGGTCTGGGTGGCCAGGGTCGTCCCGGTGCGCGCGTCGATCAGCTCCACACTGACGCGCAGATCCTCGCCCGAACGCGCCACGCTGCCGCCTACCACGGCACCAACGTTGAGCGCGCGGCCCATGCTATCGACCGTCACGGATGCCTCGTCGAACTGGCGCGTACTGTTCGTCGAGACGATGGACAGCTGGTCGACGTCCGTGAGCCGGTCCGTGAGTGTCGTCGCGAGACCGTCCGCAAAGTAGCCGAGCTCGCCATCCGGACTGAGATCGCGAAACGGCAGGATCGCGATCCGGTCGAGGGGTTGGTCCGGTACCGTCGCAACCGCATCGCCGCCGCGGTCCCGCTCCAGAGCCACGACCCAGACGGCACTCACGAGCACGACCGACACGGCGATGGCCAGGAGCCGCCGTCCCCGGCGGCCGCGCCACCAGGCAGCTCCAGGGGGAGCGAGCATGGCAGGCAGGCGCGCAGCCGATGACCGCGATGCGCCGCCGGGATCCGCCACCCGCGCCGGTGCCGCCGAGGAAGCCGCTGCGGCCGGCCGCCGCTCGAGACCGCGTGCCGCGCGCTCCACCATTCCTCCGCTCGCGCTCCCGCCCGCATCCCGTCGGATAGCCTCGATCAGGGCGGCAGTCTCCGGCGATGGCTCGACCTCGAACTCCAGCGCCAGCCGCCGGGAAAACTCCTCGTGGGCTCGCAACGCACCTGCGCGGTCGCCCGCCCGCACCAACAGCTCCAGCACGCGACGATGCTGCTTCTCGTCGTACGGGCTCAGCGCTGCCGCCCACCGCGCCCAGTGCGCCGCCGGCCCGGCATTGCCCGCCGCCTCCTCAGACCCGGCCAACGACCACGCGGCCTCCGCTGCCCGGCCCCTGAGCCGGTCCCGCTGCACGTCCAGCCACTTCTCCCACTCCGGCGCGTCCGAGATGTGGAAGCCCGGCATGAGGTCACCGCCGTACAGGGCCAGCGCCTCGGCGGCGCGGCCATCGTCCAGAGCGTCCTCGAACGCGACCACGTCGCACGTGATCTCACTCTCACGCAGCCCGACTTCCTCGCCGAACCGTCCGGCGAAGATCTCGTCGTGGATCTTCTGACGAAGGAAATAGAGCGTTTGACTGAGGGATCTGCGCGCGCTGGCCTCATCGGACTCGCCCCAGAACATCGCAATCAGCGCGTCGCGACGCTGCGCCCCACGCGGGCGTGCTACGGCCAGATACGCCAGAACCGCAAGGCGTTTTGGCTGCTGCATGACTGCGCGGACATCGCGGCCGTCGCCGTCCAGCAGGCGCACGCCGCCCAGGAGCTGAAGCCGAATCATCTGCGTAAAGCCGCGTCCCGAGCTCTCACCTGTGAGGTGAGAGGACCGTGAAAGGCGCGTGATTGCGTGGGTTTATGGTGGTACAAGCTACACGCAGCCGGAGTCTCCGGCAACACCGAAACGGAAGAGGCAGGCGATGTCAGCAGCGGCAGCAGCTACGGCAGAAATCTGGCTTCATGACGAGTCGGAACTGGGTGCGGCGGTGCGCGAGGTGGCCCATCGGATGGCCACGGCGCTGGGCGCGGTGCGGGGTCGGCGCGAGGCGGTGGTCCGGGAGGTCCGGCTGTCGGACGCGGCCTACCGGGTGCGCGGCAGCGTGCTGGACGCGGAGCCGTCGAGCCATCCGGCGATCGTGGTCATGCTGGAGCGGCTCGACGAGGTCCCACCGGCGGAGGTGATCCGCGCGCGTTTCGGCCTCACGCGGAGCGAGGCGCGCGTCGCCCGCCTGATTGCGGATGGCCTGACGAACACGGAGATCGCGGGCGAGCTGACGATCAGTCCACACACCGCGCGTCACCACACGGAGGGCGTGCTCTCCAAGCTTTCCGTGCCGTCTCGTCGTGCCGTGCGCGAGCGCCTGCAGGAATCCGTGCCGGTCGTTCAGTAGGTCGATCGCGGCCACGGAGGAAACTTCGGGGACACGGGAGTCGTAGTAGCTGCTTCCACGCCCCGGGGGATTCATGATGCATGCAGCAGGGCTGCTGTTCGTGCTGCTCGTCCAGCAGCCGGACAGCGGGCGCGCCGCGCAGCCGGACACGATGCGGGCCATACGCGATACGACGCGCGCAGAGCAGCCGGATACCACGGGTCCGCAGGAACCCGACACGATGTCGCTCGCGCCCACGGCGGCGCACCTCGCGGATGCGTACGAGGATGAGATTGCGCGGGACCTGGTCCAGCGCGCGCGGGAGCGGCGGCGGACCGTCGATCACTCCATCGACGCATACGAGGCGGTAGCACGCGAGCGGATCTCGGCGAGTCTGCGCCTGCCTGGCCGCGATCGCACGCTGTACCGGCGGGAAACGGCGACCCGCATTGACTGGAAGCGCGAGGGTCCGATCCGCCTGGAAGTACTCGGCTCGCGCGAAGTGATTCCACCCGTCCGGGGAGCGCCGCAGATCCCGGAGGACCTGCGCAACTTCGTTCCTCACCTTGCGTTCGATCCTGTCGACAGTGAAGTCCTGCTCCGCCTGAACGACGATTTCCTGAGAAATCCGCTGGCAGTGCATGCGGAGCGACACTACCGCTTCCGCTCCGGTGACACGACGCAGATCCGGCTGCCGGATGGGCGCACCGTCCGTCTCGTGGAGTTGCGGATTACGCCGCGGCGCTCGGATTCGGACCTGCTGCAGGGCTCGTTCTGGCTCGAACAGGAGACGAATGCCGTCGTGCAGGCGGTCTTCCGTCCCGCGCGCCCGTACGACCTCGAGGAGGACGAGGACGAGGATGTGCCCGGTCTGCTCAAGCCGGTCCGCTTCGAGCTCGAGTACATCACCCTCGAGTATGCGTTCTGGGATTTCCGCTGGTGGCTGCCGCGCACGCTGGCCGCCGAAGGTGTGCTCCAGGTCAGCAGGCTGTTCCGCATGCCCTTCGGCTATTCCCTGAGCTACAGCGACTATGAGGTCGAAGGGGACCCGACTGCGCAGCGCCTCGTCGTGGACGCCGACTCGCTGGACCAGCGGTCGTGCACTGCGGGTGGGAGCATGCGCATACGCGTGCGAGCCGGCGATGACGATGACGACGCTGAGGACGATCGGCACGAGGAGACCGACATCGTGGCGTCGGCGGACACCGCAGCATCGCCAGCCGACTCGGTCGCGCGTTCCGAGGATGATCCGGCCGCCGCGCACGACAGCACCGAAGTGCAGACGCGCGGCATGCACGTGGACGAAGAGACCGGGCGCGGGACCGACCGCTGCGGCCGGGTGCTGCAGGTCGATCTGCCGCCGGACTCCGCGACGCTGCTCACGAGCGAGTACCTGCCGCCCACGATCTACGAGACCGATGCGAACTGGGAGGACGAGCGGCGGCGCGTGCGCGAACTCGTCGATCTGCTCGGTGACATCGACGAAGCACCCTGGCGTGCACCGGCGCCGACCTTCGCCTGGGGTCTCGGCGCGCCCGGTCTCGTGCGCTACAACCGCGTGGAAGGGCTGTCCCTCGGCGCCCGCGGCGACCTCGACCTGGGCAGGCTCCGTTTCGACGCGACGGCACGCCTCGCGCTAGCCGAGCCCCGGCCGGATATCGAGGTCGGCGTAACCCGGCCGACAACCGCGCGGGACTACCGGCTGGCCGCCTACACCGGCATCCGTGCGGTCGATCCGTCCACGCGCGCCTTCGGCCTCGGTAACTCGTTCAACGCACTGCTGCTCGGGCGCGACGACGCCGAGTACTACGAAGCGCTTGGCGTTTCGCTCGACGTTCGCCCCGCGCTGACGAATCCGCAGTGGTACCAGCTGCGCGCCTTCGCAGAACGCCACGACGACGTGGCGGCGGAGACCGACTTCAGTCTGCCCGGCGTCTTCGACGGCGAGCGTACGTTCCGCCCGAACATCATCGCGAGTGAGGCGGACCTGTTCGGGGGCGAGCTCGTCCTGAACGGCGGGATCGGTACGAATCCGGAGGGATGGCGCGCGAGTGCGACGCTCGCGCTCGATGGCGCCGGTGGCGACTTCGAATTCGGCCGCTCCGCACTCACGTTGCGCACGGCCATCCCGCTGTTCGCCAACTTCTCAGTCGCACTCGAGGCGGCTGCCGGATCGAGCCTGGGCGATGTCCCGGTGCAGCGGCTCTTCTATCTCGGCGGGCCCGGTACGCTGCGCGGTTACGGCGGCAACGCCGTGCGCGGCGATGGCTACTGGCGCGGTCGGGCAGAACTGTCGCGCGGCATGCCGGCCGCCCGCCTCGCTCTCTTCGGCGACCTAGGCTGGGCGGGCGACCGCGACGCGTTCAACACTAGCCAGCCCATCCGCGCCGTCGGCATCGGGGCGACCGTCTTCGACGGCCTCGTTCGTGCCGACCTTGCCCGCGCCCTCGACGGCGACGAGAGCTGGCGCTTCGATCTGTGGGTCAGCATCCACGGGTACTGAGATGCGGTGCATGGTGTAGAGTGCGGAATACGGAGTGCGGAGTGCCGGAATGCGGAATCCGGAATGCGGAATGCGGAATGCGGAATGCGGAATGCGGAATCCGGAATGACGGAATCCGGAATCCGGAATGACGGAATGATGGAATGATGGAATGATGGATTGCCGTAACCGTGGGGCGCTTCTCGAAACGCTCCAGATCACTCCGCACTCCGCACTCCGCACTCCGCACTCAGAACGCCGCGATCACAACTCAGAACTCCACACACCGATCACATCACACGGAACACCGAACTCCGAACT
>CAYSGF010000100.1:0-2829 GCA_964430275.1 uncultured Gemmatimonadaceae bacterium | reverse complement strand
ACCGGCGCGCGGTCGATCCGGCTCGCCAGCAGTACGCCGACACGGAATGTGGCGGGTACGGCGGCATCTATCAGCCGCTGAGCACGGCCATCTGGCAGGCGGACAATGCGGTCGAGAAGCTGGACGGCTTCACGGATGCAGAGGTGGCGGACCGGCCGGTGCTTCTGCAGACGGCGAAGGCGTATGGCGGCTACGGCCGGGTGCTGCTCGGCGAGAGCTTCTGTACGGCCGCGATCGACATGAGCGCGGAGCTCACCTCAGCGGAGATCTTTGCGCAGGCGGAGGCGCTGCTCAGCGAGGCGATTGCGGGTCCCGACCCGGCCCTCAGCGACTTTGCACGTGTCGGGCGGGCGCGTGTTCGACTCAATCTGGGCGATACCAACGGCGCACTCGCCGATGCGCAGGCGGTGCCCCAGGATTTCGTCCGCGTAGCACGCTACTCGCAGGCGAGCAGCCGCACATACAACGAGGTGTACAACCGCAACAACCGGGTGTACGGCATCAGCACGGAACGGCGCTGGCGGAACGCGACGCACATGGGCGTCGACGACCCGCGCGTCGAAACCGTGAACACGGGCGATCTCGGACCGAACGGCATCGATACCGTGTGGGTGCAGCAGAAATACCTCGCGTTCGACACACCCATTCCGATCGCCCGGTGGGAAGAAGCACAGCTCATCATTGCGGAGATCGCTGGCGGCCAGACCGCCGTCGACATCATCAACGCGTTGCATGACCGGCACGGAATTCCGCACTTCAACAGCACTGATCCGGTCGAGATCCTGGATCACGTGATCGAAGAACGTGCGCGTGAGCTGTTCGTGGAGGGGCAGCGGTTCTGGGACATCCGCCGCTTCGAGATTCCGTTCGATCCGCCCGTTGGAACTCCCTACCCGGTCCTTGGCGGACTGTACGGCGATATGCGTTGCTTCCCGCTGCCGAACCTGGAGCGAGACAACAATCCGAACATCGGCTCGACCTGACACCGGCCGTCTGGCCACGGGGGCTTCCTGGAGCTCCCGTGGCCGACGGCTCGCAGGGTCACGACGCTGCTCCGCACTGCGCCGCGCGGTCCAGCAGCAGGCGTTTCTCCCGTTCATTCGCAGTGAGTGAGGCCGCGCGTTCGAATTCGGCGCGCGCCTCCTGCTGACGGCCCAGGCGGACGAGCAGGTCGCCGCGGACGGTGGGAAACAGATGATACGTCTCGAGCGCGCGTTCTCCCTTCAGTGCATCCACGATCTCGAGTGCGGCCGCAGGACCGACCGCCATGCAGACGGCCACGGCGCGGTTCAGCTCCACCACGGGTGAACGAGTAATCGAAGCAAGCTCGTCATAGAGTGCGGCGATGCGGGCCCAGTCCGTGTCGTCCGCGCGCGGCGCGCGCGCGTGGCAGGCCGCGATAGCGGCCTGCAGGGTATACGGGCCGCGCCGTCCGCCGAGCTGTTCGGCGCGCTCGAGGGCCGCGAGCCCGCGCCGGATGAGCAGCTGATCCCAGCGTCCCCGGTCCTGATCGGGGAGGAGGACCGGCTCGCCGTCCGGCCCGACGCGCGCCCGCAGGCGGGAGGCCTGGATCTCCATCAGCGCGAGGAGGCCGTGTACCTCCGGCTCGTCGGGCGTGAGCCCGGCGAGAATCCTGCCGAGCCGCAGCGCGTCCTCGCACAGAGCGGGGCGCAGCCAGTCGTCACCCGCCGTGGCCGAGTATCCCTCGTTGAAGATGAGGTAGATGACCTCGAGGACGGAGGCGAGCCGCTCCTCGAGCTCGTCGGCGCGCGGCACCTCGAAGGGGACCCTGGCGTCGGCGAGGGCGCGCTTGGCGCGGACGATCCGCTGCGCGATCGTCGGAACCGGGACCAGGAAGGCGCGCGCGATCTCTTCGGTGGTCAGGCCGCCGAGCAGGCGCAGGGTCAGTGCAACGCGTGCCTGGGCTGCCAGGACGGGATGGCACGCCGTGAAGATGAGGCGCAGCAGATCATCGCCGATCGTGTCGTCTGCGGCGGTGTCGAAGTCCGGTTCGGTGCGCTGGCGCGCATCGAGATCGGCGCCGATCTCGGCGTGCTTGCGGTCCAGCAGCTGCCTGCGACGGACGTGGTCGATGGCACGGTGCTTCGCCGTGGCCATGAGCCAGGCCCCCGGCTTGTCCGGCACGCCTGCCTCGGGCCAGCGCTCGAGCGCGACGAGCAGCGCGTCCTGCGCGAGGTCCTCCGCTACGCCGATGTCGCCGACGATGCGCGCGAGGCCTGCGATCAGCCGCGCAGACTCGATGCGCCAGACCGCGTCGATCGCGCGGTGCGTTTCGATAACAGACACGTCTACCGACTAACGCACCGGGTTCCGGTGCGCAAGCCGGCGACGGCGTGAAACGCCTACGACGTGGCGTCTACCCCTTCTTCTGCAGTGCCTCCATCTGTGCCCGCTGCCGCTCCTCCTGTGCACGCAGCTCGGGCGTGAACTCGGCGCCGAAGTCGTCCGCCTCGAAGACCTGCCGGATCTCGACCTCACCCGACTCGAACGGGATCCGCCGGGCCCACTCCACGGCCTCGTCCATCGACTTCACCTGGATGAGCCAGAAGCCGGCGATCAGCTCCTTCGTCTCCGTGAACGGCCCGTCCACGACCGTCCGCTGTTTGCCCGAAAACTCGATTCGCTTGCCGCGCGAGGTCGGATGGAGGCCCTCACCGGCCAGCATGATCCCCGCCTTCACCAGCTCGTCGTTGTATTCGCCCATCTCTCGGAGCTGCTGCTCGGTGGGCATTACCCCCTTCTCCGTATCCGCGTCCGACTTGACGATCACCATGAAGCGCATCGTGCTCTCCGTTCTGCTGGGTTGCG
>CAYSGF010000099.1:0-2927 GCA_964430275.1 uncultured Gemmatimonadaceae bacterium | reverse complement strand
GAGAGTGCGGCGGGCGGTGTGCGCGCGAGGTCGCGCGAGGGTCCGGCGGGTCACGTCGCGACGACAACCCGGCCATCGGTGGCCTCGACCGCCCTACTTTGGAAGGTTGGCCGTACCATGCACGGATTATCCTCCATCGGGCGCGGAGAGGATGGGTCCAGTGGAGGATTGACCGTCCTATACACGGCGAACACTCCAAAGTATGAGTTTCATTCGACGGGTGGCATGGTTGACGCTCAGCGGCGCAACCCATCGCGGACGCTCAGCGGCGCAACCCCTCGCGGACGCTCAGCGGCGCACCCCCTCGCGGACGCTCAGCTCACCGACGGACGGACAGATCCGGCATTGCGCGTCGCACGCGCGCATGCCACCCTCCCATGCGCGCCGCCGGCGCGCGCAACGCCCCCCGAACCTCCGGAGCCCCATGCGTTTGCCGCTTCTTCGCATCATCGCACTCGCCTTCCTCGCACTGCCCGTTGCCCTGCCGCTGAGCGCGCAGCATGCATCATCGGGTGCGGGCGACGGCAACGTGCTGCTGGATGCCCCGGCGATTCCGTACAAGGAGATCGCGCCCGGCGTCGAGCGGGCGATCCTGTACGGCAACCCGGGCGCCGAGGGGCAGCCGTTCGCGTTCCGGCTGCGCATCGCGGAGTCGTTCGAGATGGGTCCGCACACGCATCCGGTGCCGGAGCACATGACGGTGCTGTCGGGCCGCTTTTTCGTCGGGATCGGCGAGGTGATGGAGCGGTCGAGGGCGGTGGAGTACGGGCCGGGGAGTTACGTCGTGGTGGATGCCGGAGTGCCGGCGTACATGTGGGCGGAGGGGCCGACGGTCGTGCAGGTGCACGGCGTCGGGCCGCTGCAGACGGTGCCGGTGCCGCCGCGCCCGTAGGCGCGTCGCGCCGCTGCCGCCCGCCGCTCACGTCGCCTCGGCGGCTCTCGTGCGTCGCTGCTTCGCCCTCGCGGGTGCGTACGTGAGTGCCACCGTTCCCGTCTTCGGGTAGACGCGGTGCTCGACGAGCTGCAGGCGGGCGTGCCGATCGCCGCCCGGCAGCAGCGGTATCCCCGCGCCGAGCAGCACGGGGATCACGGCCAGCTCGATCGCGTCCACGAGCTTCGCCTCGAGCATGCTGCGGAACAGCTCACCGCCGCCGAACAGCCAAATGTCCTTGCCGGGCTGCGCGCGCAGTTGTGCGACGACCTGCGCCGGATCGCTCGACACGATCGCGTCCGGGCACTCCTCCTGGCGCAGCGTGCGCGAGATCACGAACGACTGCACGCCCGGCATCGCGCCGCCGCCGCCCATCCCGCGCGTCGCCTCGTACGATTTCCGGCCGAGCAGCACGGCATCGAACGAGCCCATCAGCGCACCGAAATCGATGTCGGGGTCCATCACGATCCAGTCGTACTCGCCGTTCGGTCCCGCGATGTAGCCGTCGAGGCTCATGGCCATGGAAAGGCGGACGCGTCTCATGGGAGTGCCCTCGAGTGATTCCTGCGGGGTTTCATGCCATTGCGCTCACGGCCGGAACGGCACCGCGTCCAGCGACACGATGTCGTCGAGGCGCACCTCGACGCCGTCGGCCGTACGGATGAACTCGGCGCCGTCGCGTGCGAAGACGTCGACGATGCGGTCCTCGACCTGGGCAACCGTATCGCCGTCGCGAAACTGCAGCACGCACACGCGGCCGATCGTGGCCGCGGCTTCGAGCCGGTCGTGGAGGTCGCAGTCGATCGGGTGGTAATCGGACGTCATGGTCGGGCTCCCGTCTCGCTCGCGGCACGCAGGACCTTCTCGTACCGCCATACGTCAATGGTAACGATCTCGTCGGGCGTGGCCAGCTCACTCGTCACGTTCCCCGCCCGACGCCAGCCGCACTTCTCGTAGAACCGCGCCGCGCGATGGTTGCCGATCGCGCAGTCGAGCCATGCGATGTCGGCGCCTCCTGCCGCAATGCGACGCTCCGCGTCGGCCACCAGCGCGGCCGCGGCGGGCTCGGCGTCGCGTACATGGACTGCGCTCGTCGCATCACTCATGCTCGATCATCCACATTCCGCCCGTGTCAGCCGCTGCCATACGTCCTACGGTACACCCCAAGCGCCGCCTCGTGCACGCGCCGCTTCTCGCGCCGGACGCGATCGCTGTGCTCGCCGGCGCTGCCGGCATCGATCCAGTCGGACAGCGGGTCGATCGACCAGTCCAGGACGGAGGCCCTGCCGAGGAGCGCGAGGCGCTCGCGGACGTCGCGCGGCAGCGTCGCCTCGATCCCGTCCAGCATCTTCAGGGGTGTCGGGTCGTGCGCGGTCGGACCGGTGAGCATGGCGATGTCGATCGCGGGGTCGCCAATGGCGAGATCGTCCCAGTCGAGCACGTGCCAGCGCGCGCTGTCCTGCCACAGGATGTTGTCGAGCCAGAGGTCGCCGTGGGTCGGGGAGCGGAGCGGCTCCCGGAACGATGCCGCCGCCTGCACGCGCTCCGCCATCTCGTGCACTTCGCCGGCGAGGTAGTCCAGCACGGTGGAGGAGACGAAGTCGGGCCGCGCGCCGCGGATGAATGCGAGATCCTGCGTGAAGCGGTCGTGGTACGTCGCCAGGTAGTAGTCCGCGGCGGTGTCGGCTGTGCGTTGCGGCAGCGCGGCCGCGAGCGCGTCGTCGGTCCAGAGCCGCGCGAGGAGCGGGGCCAGGTGATCGAGCAGTGCGCGCGAGAGCGCGGGCTTCGCGCCGTCCACGACCGGGAACAGGAGGCCGGCCGCGTCGCCGACGTCGACCCACTCGCGGATCGGCGGCGCGTGGTACACCTGCAGCAGCTCACCGAGCTCGTACCAGCGCCGGAGCGCCGCGCGCGTCGCGTCGGTATCGGCCAGCTTCAGGTGCAGGCGCACGCGCCCGTCCGTCACGCGGAAGGAGTGATTCACGAAGCCGCCCCA
>CAYSGF010000098.1:0-3782 GCA_964430275.1 uncultured Gemmatimonadaceae bacterium | reverse complement strand
ACTCGCGCGGCTCGGCGATACGACGTGCCGGGCGGGCAGGGTTCGCACGCAACGTATGTGTGGGACTGGGCAACTGGGGATCGACGGAAGCCATCGACGTGCTTTCCGCAGCACTGGAGGATCCCGAGCCGTTGGTGCGGGCGCACGCGGCCTGGGCGCTCGGCAGAGTGGGCACTGCCGAGGCCCGGTCAGCACTCGCGTTGCGGGCAGCGGTCGAGACCGACGAGTCCGTCAAGGACGAACTGGCGGCCGCAACGGCGCATCATGCCGGTGATGGGCGAGAGGTGGTCGTGAAGGGTCGATAGCCGGGTCTCGCGGATCGGTGAATGGCAGCTCGAGACGGTCGAACGGCACGCGCGGCCATCGCGCCGGTCGGATCGACGGCTCTATCATCATACGCCATACGCCGGACGCGTGATACGCTGGACGCGTGCAGCACCGGTTTTCCGCCCACCACGAGATGCAGGATGGAGCTGCCGGCATTGCACACTCCCCACGCGCTCGCCCTCCTTCAGATCGTGGACCAGCCATCCAGCCCGACAGAGACCGCCGCCCTCGTGGCGCGTGTGCTGATCGGCCTGGCCCTCGCGTACCTGGCATACCGGTTCGTTCGCCGCCTGCCCTGGCCGCGGCCATTTCGATTCCGCTTCCTGCTCATCCACATCGCGGCGGCGCCGGCGAGCGGGCTGGCGTGGCTGGTCCTCACGAGTGCAGCCGTGGCCCTGATCACCGGTCGCCCATTCCTTGCGAACGCGCGGGATGTCCCGGGAGACTTCCTCGGGATCGGCACCGCGGTCTATATCGTGATCGCGGGGGTCACGTACCTGGACGAAGCGACGGCCCGCGCGGCCCGTGCGGAGGCGGCGGTGGCACAGACGCAGCTCGCCGCGCTCCGCGCCCAGCTCCAGCCACACTTCCTGTTCAATGCGCTGCACACGGTGGTTCAGCTCATTCCAGCGGATCCGGGACGCGCTATCGAGGCGGCGGAGTGCGTGGCGGCCCTGCTGCGGACGGCGCTGGATGAAGAGCGCGACGTCGTATCGCTCGCAGACGAGTGGGCCTTCGTAGCCCGCTACCTGGAGCTCGAGAGCATCCGGTTCGGGGATCGTTTGCGCGTTTCCACGAACATCGACCCCGAGCTCCTCGATGCGCAGGTTCCAACCTTTGCGCTGCAGACGCTGGTGGAGAACGCGGTGCAGCACGGTGCCGCGCCGCGCGTGGCTCCGACCGACGTCGTGGTCACCGCCACGGGCACCCGCACGGAGCTCGCGCTATCGGTCCGCAACACGGGGGACGCCGTGGCCGCGCAACGTGCCGACGGCGGCACCGGGACCGGTTTGCGGCGGCTGCGCGAGCGGCTGGACGTGCTCCACGGCCAAGCGGCGCAGCTCACGTACGGGCCGCTTCCCAACGGGGGCTTCGAGGCCGTTCTGGTCCTTCCGCGAGGCAGTGGAGACGAATGAAGGTCACGGCCCTCATCGTCGACGACGAGCCCGTCGCGCGTGCGGGCCTCCGTGCGATGCTCGGCGCCTTCGACTGGGTGAGCGTGATCGGGGAGGCCGCGGACGGCGCCTCGGCGATCGAGGCCATCGATCGTCTGCGGCCTGAGCTCGTCTTTCTCGACGTGCAGATGCCGGGGCTGCTCGGGACGGAGGTCGTGCGTCGCATCGAGCATCAGCCCTTCATCATCTTCACAACTGCGTACAGCCAGCACGCCGTGACGGCCTTCGAGATGTCCGCCGTGGATTACCTGCTGAAGCCATTTGGCGCCGTGCGCCTGGCCTCCGCCCTCGAACGGGTGCGTTCGGCGCTCGGCGAGCCGGCTCCTGCCGGCGTGCTCGAGCGGCTGAGCGGCACCCTCGCCAGCGGACCCATATCGCGCCTCTTCGTACGGACGGGAGGCGCGCTCGTCCCGCTGGCGGTGACGAGCGTTTCACATTTCGACGCCGAAGGTGATCACGTGTTCGCCTGGACCGGGGGCACCCGCCACGTCCTCAGCCTGCCGCTGAGCCGTTTGGAGGAGCGCCTTGACCCCACGCGCTTCGTGCGCGTCCACCGCGCCCACATCGTCAACCTCGACCATGTTCGCTCGTTCCGACCGGACGCACGAGGCAACCTCCGAGCGGAGCTCACCGACGGGGCGCATGTGCCGGTGAGCCGCAGCAGGGCGCAGGCGCTGCGCAGGCTCGGACTGTAAGCGGTGGTCCGATGGATGTAGATCCGACGATGTTCTGCCGGATCCACCGCTCCACCGTCGTGAACATCAGCCGCATCCAGGCCATCGAATCGCTCCTGCGCGGCGAGGACCTGGTCGTTCTCCACGATGGAACGAAGCTGCCTTCCGGCCGCAGCTACCGTCGCGATCTGCACGCCCTTCTGGGAAAGGACATCTGACCGGGAGTCGTACCTCCCGCCGCGACGCTCGTTGCAGGCACGAACCGCTCCGGACCACCCACGCGCCGCCGTTCGTCGGGACCAAACTGCCATTCGTCGACGGCGCGCTTCCGGAGATCCGACCTCCGGCATACCGTGCGTCTGAACGACGCTGCCCGCAGCTCGGGTGCTGATGGAAAGCCCCGGCACCGCGCGGCGGCCGCGCTGCCGCATCGTGCTGCGGCGCCCGGCCCGCGCGTCCTCATTTCCGGAGAGTCCATGAAGTGGTTCCACGCAGCCGGCGGGCCTCTCAGAGGCCGCACCACCAGGTTCAGCGGACTGTCACTCGACCTGAAGCTGGGCCTCCGCATGCTGGTGAAGTATCCCGGGCTCACCATCGTCGGCGGTCTTGCGATGGCCTTCGGCATCTGGTTCGGCGCGGTCACCTTCCAGATGTTCGGCCTCCTGACGAGCACGAAGTTGCCACTCCCCGACGGCGATCGCGTTGTGAGGATCCAGAACTGGGATGCGAGGACGCTCCAGGACGAGGATCGCGTGCTGTACGATTACCAGCTCTGGAGCTCCGCGCGGTCGATCACGGACATCGGCGCCTATCGCAATGCGAGCGCCAACCTGGTGGGCGCGGATGGCACGGCGCAGCCCGCAGTGGCGGCGGAGATCACCGCGTCCGCGTTCCGCATCGCGCCTGAGCCGCCCCTGCTCGGCCGCGTACTCACAGAGTCGGACGAACGCGCGGGCGCAGAGTCCGTGGTGCTGCTCGGTTACGAAGTGTGGACCAATCGCTTCGATCGCGATCCGCAGATCGTCGGACGCAGCGTGCAGCTCGGGAAAAGCTTCGCGACCGTCATCGGTGTGATGCCCGAAGAGTATGCGTTCCCCGTATCCCACGAGCTGTGGCTGCCGTTGCGCACGGACGTGCCCGGCGTTGAGCCGCTCGGCGGTGCCGCAATCAAGGTCTTCGGTCGCCTCTCGAGCGAAACCACGCTCGAGAATGCGCAGGCCGAGCTGACGGCCGTCGGCCAGCGGCTGGCCGCGCAACATCCGGAGACACATGCGCAGCTCCAGGCGCACGTGGTGCCGTACGCGCAGTTTTCGGTAAACAATTCCGACATGGTGCCGGTAATGGCGCTGGCGTACTTCTTCGTCATCGCGCTCGTGGTGGTGGTGTGCAGCACCGTGGCACTGCTCCTCTTTGCGCGCGCAGCGTCGCGCGAGTCGGAGATTCTCGTTCGCAGCGCACTGGGTGCGAGCCGTCGACGCATCGTGATCCAACTGTTCGCTGAGGCACTGGTGCTCGCCGGCGTCGCAACCGTGGTCGGGCTGGGCGCCGCGCAGTTTGCATTGACGCGCCTGGGCGAGCCGTACCTCGAGATGAATTACGGGCTGCT
>CAYSGF010000097.1:0-10406 GCA_964430275.1 uncultured Gemmatimonadaceae bacterium | reverse complement strand
GGTAGTGAGGTGAACGACGATCCGCTGCGACCGATTTCGAAGTACGGCAGGCTGCTGATCGAGGAGGACGGTGATGCTGCGCCGATCGCATGGGTCGGCCGCGACGCCCGGTTCGTCGAGAAGCTGGCAACGCCGGACGTCACGATCGCCGACATCATCGGCGACATCGACCCGATCAAGGCGGCGCGCGGCGGGCACCTGCTGTCCGACGAGCTCACGATCCACTACGGTCTGCTGCCGCGCGCGAACCGCGGCATCTTCGCCGTCAACGAGCTGCCGGACCTGGCCGGCAAGATCCAGGTCGGGTTGTTCAACATCATGCAGGAAGGCGACGTCCAGATCAAAGGCTACCCGGTGCGCCTGCCGCTCGACGTCCTGCTCGTGTTCACCGCGAATCCCGAAGATTACACGGCGCGCGGCAAGATCATCACCCCGCTCAAGGATCGGATCGGCGCCGAGGTCGGGACACACTACCCGGAGAGCCTCGAAGCCGGCATGGACATCACCCGGCAGGAGGCATGGCTCGACCGGGGCGAGCTCGCCGTGGTCGTACCGGAGCTGGTCGCCGAGCTCGTCGAGCGGCTCGCGTTCCTCGCGCGCAGCGACAAGCGCATCGACCAGCGCAGCGGCGTGAGCCAGCGCATGCCCATCACCGTGCTGGAGACTGCGGTCTCGAACGCCGAGCGGCGCGCGCTGCTCGTCGGCGAGGACCAGGTCGTGCCGCGACCGAGTGACGTCTATGCAGCGCTACCCTCGATCACCGGCAAGATGGAACTCGAGTACGAGGGTGAGCTGGTCGGCGGCGCCCGCATCGCGCGCGAGCTGATCGCCCGCGCATGCGGCGACATGCTGGAACAGCGTGGCGGCGAGATGGTGGAAGGCGCGCTCGACGAGATCGTCGACTACTTCGAGAGCGGCGGCGTGCTCCAGCTCGGTGATGCCGCGGGCGCAGCAGCAACGATGGAAGGCTTCCGCACCGTGCCCGGCCTGATCGAAGCCATCGAGCGGCTGGCACTCGTCAGCGCGGACGATGACGACGCGATCAGCGTGGCGGCGTGCGAGGTCGTGCTCGAAGCGCTTGTCGCGGAGCGCCGGCTGTCACGCAATGAGAGCGGCAGCTACACGCGCGGTGCACGCCGCCCGCAGCCGCCATCATCGCACGGCGGGTTCGGCGATGCACCCTTCGAGGCGTGAGCGCTGCGAGGGATACGGGCACTGCGATGATCGCGGTCCGCTGCATCACGGTCCCGCCCGCCGCAGATAGAACGCCGCCGCGTCGCCGCGCCGTTCGCCGTTCAGTCGCCGGGCTCGACGTGCGAATCGGCGGATCTCCCCGGCACTGAAGATCGACTCGTCCGGGGCAACCGCATACGAGTTCGGCGCCATCAACGGAATCCCGCGCCGGTACTGTTCGCTTCCCCAGAACTGGAAGGCAGTCGAATCGTACTCGACGCTGTCCACGACCATTCCCGCCCGTTCCGCCAGCCGGCCGATGCTCTCTACCGAATGAATATGCAGGTGCCGCGGGGCATCGAGCTGTACCCAGTCGGTGCCGTACTCGCGCCATGCATCCGATGACGTCGTCGGCATCCGGATCAGACAGACCCCGTCCGGCGCGAGGTGCCGGGCGACGGAACGGAGCGTCGCGAGCGGATCGGGGAGGTGCTCGAAGGAGTGGTGGAACATGATCAGGTCCCATTCTCTCTCGACCTCGTGGATCGTCCGCCGGAGCAGGCTCGGCCCGTCGGGTGACGCCCGGTCGGCTTCCAGAAACGGATCGATGCCGGTCACGTTGCGGTAGCCGATGCGGAACAGCCGCATGAGGAGTGTGCCAGCGCCGCACCCCACATCCAGAATCCGGCTCGCCTGCGTGACGGGCAGTGGCTGAAGCGCGCGGAGATCGTCCGCCGGCTTCAGTGCGAGACCGATGCGGCCGACGAAGCCCTTGCCGGTTACCGCGAAGCGGTCGCGCGCGGTCCGGATCCCACCCATGACCCCGGTACCGGTGGAGGCCGGGGGCTCATCGGCAAAGCTGTAATACGTTTCCGCCGGGTAGTGCGCGGACATGTCCTCCGGAATCCGTGCGATCTGGAGACAGCCGCATGCCGCGCATTCGATGTAGGGGAAGCGCTCCTGCGTTCCGAACATCATCTCCCGCGCTTCGTGCCGGCGGTTCCCCTGCGCATTGCCGCAGATGCGACAGGCGTCGGCAGGTGTTTCTGCTCCCATCGATCGTTCCTACCCGTCGAGGTGACGCTCACACGTGACACCGCCATCGCACAGAGTACGACGTCGATGCGTACTCATCCCGCCATCACGTCACGGCCGCGAGCAGCCGCTGCTGCGCACGCGGGATCGTGAAGCTCGCGCGCACGGCCGGCTCGAACCACCGTCGCCGGGACGTCGCCCGCACAGCGAAGGTGCCCGCCACCTCATACGCGTGGTACTGCTCGGTTCTGTGCGAGAACGGATGCCTGACGGTGGCGATCGGCTCGTCGTGCTGGAGAGCGACGTCGTCCCGTCCGACGACGCGCCGGGCCGCCTGCAACGCCGCGTCCTCGGGTGCTTCGCCGGGCGCTGCGATCCGCGCCGGCAGCTCCCACATGCCGGCGAGGAGTCCGGCATTGGGACGACGCACGAGAAGGATTCGACCCCTGCGATCGCGAAGGACGGCGACGCCGACGTCGAAGAGCGCGACTGCGCCCTTCACCTTCTTCGACGGCCGCTCCGCCTGCGTTCCGTTCTGCCTGGCCGCGCATTGATTCGTAAGCGGGCACGCGGCGCATCTCGGGGCGCGCGGTGTGCACACGGTCGCGCCCAACTCCATGAGTGCCTGGTTGAAGTCGCCCGGCCGGTCGGACGGGACGAGGGCGGCGGCAGTGGCGCGGAGCGTACGGGTATCGAGGTCGCGATCGAGCAGGCGCGTCAGCACACGCCGGACGTTGCCGTCGACGGCGGGCTCGGCGCGGCCGTACACGACGCTCGCGATAGCGCCCGCCGTGTAGTCGCCGATGCCGGGGAGTGTTCGCAGGCTCGCATACTCATCCGGCACGCGGCCGGCATGGTTGTCGCAAACGATCCGGGCGGCAGCGTGCAGGTTGCGCGCACGGGAGTAGTAGCCGAGGCCTTCCCAGGCCTTCAGGACGTCGTCGACGTCCGCGCCGGCAAGCGCATGAAGGGAGGGGAAGCGCTGCATCCACCGCTCGTAGTACGGGAGCACGGCTGCGACCCGCGTCTGTTGCAGCATGATCTCGCTGACCCAGACGCGGTAGGGGTCGCCATCCTCGCGCCAGGGGAGCGGTCGCGCATGCGCGTCGAAGAACGCGAGGAGTGCTGCGCGGATGGTATGCAGCCACCGTTGATCCTGAACAGGGTTGGCTCGACTCGGCATCGATTCGTTCGTGCTGCGGAAGGCAGGTGTATCGGCCCGCGGCCGGCATGGCGCACCCGGCCGGACGGCCGGAAACGTCGTCGCGCGGGGATTGCGGGTCAAGCCGGAACCTGCGTTATACTGAGACAGTTGATTCCCCGCGCAGGAGCTGCGCATGCGCTACACGACATACTCGAAGTACTCGGGCTCCATTCTGGACGCGCTGAACATACAGAACCTGCTCGAGCAGCTCGCGGATTTTCTGCTGCAGAGCGGGTTCGAGGGCGGACCGCACTATCACCCCTGGTGGGGCTGGTCGGGCGAGGACGGTGAGGACCGGTCGCTCGACGCGTTGAAGGAAGCGCTGCTGCAGGCGTTGATCGAGAGCGGCCAGCTCACCCCGGACATGCTCCGGGAGCTGCGTGGCGAGGGCGAGGGCGATGAAGCGACGCGGCAGGCGATCGCGGAGCTGCTCGACGAACTGGTGCATCGCCTTGTCGAGGAGGGCTACCTGAACACGACGGACGCGCCGCAGATGCCGACGAGTCACACGGAACTGCCGGGTCAGGTCGATGATGCGAAGCAGGCGGCGCAGCAGGTCGAGTTCAACCTCACGCAGAAGGGCATCGATTTTCTCGGCTACCGGACGCTGAAGAACCTGCTCGGTGCGCTCGGCAAGAGCAGTTTCGGCTCACACGACACGCCGTACCTCGCCACGGGCATCGAGGCGGAAGCCGCATCCAGGGTCTATGAGTTCGGGGATACACTGAACCTGGACATCCCGGCGACCCTGACGAACGCGCTCGCGCGCGGCGGGCTGCAGGTGCCGCTCGACCTGGATTACAGCGACCTGATGGTGCACCAGGCGGAGCACCGCAGCTCGTGCGCGACCGTGCTGATGCTCGACGTGTCGCACTCGATGATCCTGTACGGCGAGGATCGGTTCACGCCGGCGAAGAAGGTCGCACTCGCGCTGTCGCACCTGATACGCACGCAGTACCCTGGCGACACGCTGCGCGTCGTGACGTTCGGTGATCGTGCACAGGAGATTCCGATCGGTCAGCTGGCGCACGCGAAAGTCGGCCCCTACCACACGAACACGGCGGAAGGGCTGAAGGTGGCGCGGCGCATCCTGCTCTCGCAGAAGAAGGACATGCGCCAGATCGTGATGATCACGGACGGCAAGCCGAGCGCGATCACGGTCGGCAATGACCGGGTCTACAAGAACCCGGCAGGACTGGACCCGCGCGTGATCCGCCAGACGCTGCACGAGGTGGCGGCGTGCCGGAAGTCGGGGATCCTGATCAACACGTTCATGCTGGCGCGCGAGCCGGCGCTGATCCAGTTCGTGAGCAAGGTCTGCGAGATGGCACGCGGCAAGGCATACTTCACGAACACCGTGACACTCGGTGAGTACGTGATGCGCGATTTCCTGCGGCGCCGGACGTCACGCGGATAACGACAACGACAACACGCGAGCGGTGAGACGCGCATGACGTGGTGGGAAGCGGTGGTTCTCGGGGTGGTGCAGGGGCTGACGGAGTTCTTCCCGGTGTCCAGCTCAGGGCACCTGGTGATGTCACAGCATCTGCTCGGGCTGTCCGTGCCCGGGATCGGATTCGAGGTCGCGGTTCACGTCGCGACGCTGATCTCCGTCCTCATCGTCTACCGCGCCCGCATCTGGACGTTGTGCCGCGGCTGTGTGGGACTCGAAGAGGAATCGGCCTGGCCGTATGTGCTGAAGCTCGCCCTCGCCACGATTCCCGCCGCCGTGGTCGGGCTCACGTTTCAGGACTGGTTCGAGGCCCGCTTCGATGACCCGGCGTTCACCGGTACCATGCTGCTCGTCACTGGCATGGTCGTGTGGAGCAGCCGCTGGGTGCGTGCAACCGCGTTCCCGCCCTGGACCGAGCTTGCGCCCGTTCTCTTCGCCAGCATCATCGCAGCGGTGCTCGGCAACTTCATCGGGTTTTTGCTGGCCGCGCTCCTGCTCGGCGCGCTGTTCACCGTGGCACGACTCACGACGCATCGCGAGTGGACGACCGAGCCGACCTGGGCCGGTGCACTCATCATGGGCATTGCGCAGAGCTGCGCCATCCTGCCCGGTATCACCCGCTCCGGCTCGACCGTGATTGCCGCGCTGTGGCGGCGCATCGATCCAGTCGCTGCCGCCGAGTTCTCCTTCCTGATGTCGATTCCTGCCATCATCGGCGCCGCGATCCTGGCGCTGCCCGACCTCGCGTCAGGGGGAGCACAGGTCGCGACCTTGCCGCTCGTGCTGGGATTCCTTGCGTCCGCGATCGCCGGTGTGCTGGCGATCCGCTGGTTCGTGGCACTGCTCGCGAATCAGAACTTCCACGTGTTCGCCTACTACTGCTGGGCGGCCGGTACGCTGTTCCTGGCCCTGCTCTGACCGGACACTGCCCGGAGCCCTTACTCCCGCAGCAGTGCGTTCGCGGCCAGGCCGAACGCCGTGCCCGCCGCGAGGAAGCAGATGCCGGCACCGACCGGCTCGCGCGCGAGTGCCGCGAAGATGCCCATCAGCAGTGCGAGGAAGCCGGCCGCGTACCCTCCCATGAGGGCGAGCCCGATCATGCCGTCCGCCCGCTTGCGCTCGGGGCGCTCGCGCTCGCTCATTGCTGCGACTGCGCGTCGGTCGTCGCCGCCGGCACGGGTGCGCTCGGCGGTACGTCGTTCCAGCTCATGAAGGCATTGAACACGAGCGGGAACTCGTGATGGTTCAGGAACCGGTGGAGTGGATTGAACGAGAAGGCGATCACGCGACCCTGACCGACGGGCAGGTCGAAGATTGCGCCCTGTCCCACGATGACGCGCTCGTTGCGCACCATGCCGGACAGCACGTAAGAGCCATCATCATCGCCAGTGTCGCGTGATGGGCGATCGCGCTCGTCGCGATCGCGCTCGCTCCCGTTCTCGGCGTCTCCGTCCGGCCGCGTTTCCGGCATCCCCATCATCACACCGGTCGGCTCGGGGCGCTCGTCCGCTGCCGGCTTCGTGCCGTACTGTGCCACGATCAGGTCGCGGTCGCGTCGGTCCACGGCGAACAGCGGCGCATTCCCGCGGAACAGGTGGAACGTCTCCGGATAGCCGTACAGGACCGGATGATCGGGCCGGCGCGCCTTTGCGCGCACGACCGAGCCGGGGTGGAAGAGGTCACCGGAGGAGCGCGAGCTGAGCGCGCGTGAGATGCCGCCTTCCGCGACCAGCCGCGTCGGGTTCCCGAGTGTGACCAGCAAACCGCCGCCCTCGACGAAACGCTGCAGGCTCGCCAGTCCCTCGAAGCCCATGCCGCCCGTCATGTCCTGCGTCTCGTCGGGTGCACCGTGCGACGGGAACTCCGCCGTCCGGGTAAACGGCATCGGTCCCCATTTCCGGTCGATCCCGTGCACGAGCTGCTCGAGCTGTCCACGCACGTCCGGGATCAGTACGGCATCGAAGCGTGCGCGCAGGTTGCCGGCACGCAGGTCGTCCTTGTCGATGGACGTGTAGGGAACACCGTACTGCTCGAGCGTGAAGCGCGCCCAACCCTCGTCCTGTGTGTTGTACCAGGTGTGATACACGGCGATGCGCGGCACATCCGCCGCATGCTGTGCGACGCTCGGCGCCCGGTTCGTCGCGACCACGTCCAGTCCGAAGCGCTGCGCGAGCTGCGCGGCTAGATCCTCGGCCATCCCCGTGATGACCAGGCTGCCGGCAGGCATGGAATCGCGGCCGACCGTGAATGCGGCTTCGGCGACTGCCGCCGCAGCTCCGGGCGCAGTATCGCGCAGCCAGTAGAGGGCGGGCAGCAGCTCCGTCTGACCGGTGTGCGCGACGACGTGCGTTCTGCCACCGCCGCGCACGTCGCCGAGGTACGCTACGGTGTCGGTCAGCAGCGTCAGGTCGTCGGCCTCGAAGATCTCGGGATCATCGATCGCCTCGACGTCGACGCCGTACAGGTAACCGAGCGTCCAGGCGATGTCATCGTAAGGCGGGTGCTCTGCGTCCGACGGGAACTCCTGCTTCGTGAGCAGCGTGACCGCGAGGTCGCGATACGGCTGATCGAGCCGGACCACGAAGTCGCCGTCGTCGCGCCGATGCACCTCGACCGCCTGGCGCTGCAGCTGATTGACCAGGTAGGCGGTGCGGCGCGGGTCGCGCTGATCGTCGAACCCGGGAATCACGAATGCGTGCGGCGCTCCGGTCTTCCCGCGGGTAATGCTGTTCGTGCCCTTCTGCCAGAAGTTGCGTAGCAGCTGGTCCCGGTTCTCGGCCGTATACAGCAGCGACGCGAGCACACCGGCCTGCATGAAGTTCGTGTTGTTGCGGGCGGACCAGCGCACCTTCGCGGTCGGCGGCCAGTGGCGATACCACTGGCGGCTCGTTACGAGATCGCCGGCAAATCGCTGATTCGACAGATCGCGCACATACGTATCCGCACCGGCATTGCCGAACGTCTCGTAGAAGCGCGCGATCCCGTTGTGGTTGTTCGCGACCCAGGCCGCGTAGCCCGGCCACCAGCCGTCGAAGAAGCCCCACGTCCACACGCCGGGCATGTTCTGCGCCGACAGCCGCGTCATGTCGTTGTTGGCGAACAGCTGCCACTCGCCCACCACGATCGGATCGTTCTGGTGGTTGTACGGTCCCGTGCCGGTCGAGATGTAGAGCAGCGGCACGGACTCGTGCAGGTCGTGCAGCACCAGCGGATGCCACTCGTAGTAGGCGCGGAAGATCGCCTTCGTCAGCTCCTGCGACATCTGGATGCCGTCGCGGTTGTTGTCGTGCACGACGTACTTGCCCCAGTACGGTACGGACCGGGGGAACCCGTCGTCCATCGACTCGCGGCCCTTCGTGTAGCGGTGGTACCAGTCGACCTGGCGGTCGCGACCGTCCGGCTCGCTCGCCGGGTTGATGATCGTGATCACCTCGTTGCGGATGCGCGCGACGTCCGGATCCTCACTCACGGCCAGCCGGTAGGCCAGCTCCGTCAGCATCTCGGGCGAGCCCATCTCCGGCGAGTGCAGCCCGCCGTTCAGCATGTAGACCGGCTTCGCGTCGGCGATCACGGCATCGAGCGCGGATGCCGGGACCGTCCGAGGATCGGCGAGTCGCGCGAGCTGCGCCTTGTAATGGTCGAGCCGCTGCATCGTCGGCTCGTCCGCGACGATGACGAGCAGGATCTCGCGCCCTTCCTCGCTCCGACCGAGCGTCTCCACCCGCACGCGCGGGGTCGCCGCAGCGAGCGCCCGGTAGTAGCCGTACAGCTCCGTCGTGTTGTGCATCACGCCCGGTGCACCGGCGATCGTACCGAAATGGTCGAGCGGTGACGGAATCGTCGCGTGGTCCGGCAGCGTCGCGACCGACCTGGAGAGGAACAGCGTGTCAGTCGTGTACTCCCGGATCAGGCGGCCGTACTCCTCGTCGAGCGTCAGCTGCTGGGCTGCCGCAGGAGCGGCGGCGACGAGCAGCGTGAGGAGAACGGAGCACGAGCGCGGCGTGGCGCGTCGCATGGCGGCTCCTGGTGCGATGGAAAGGTCGATGGGATCGGGAGCGTCCGTCATGCGCGGACGCATTGGATTGATAGACCGGGCCACGCCTGCAGCGCAAGTTGATGCGCCGCCTGCAGCGGCCTAGCTTTGCGCGACTCCAGGCGAAGAAATCGAGATGACTGCACCACATACCGACGACGTCCGCATCACGCCCCCCGCACGCCTCGCCTGCTTCGGCGCAGCGCCGACGGCCGCCCGCGTGGAGCTGCTGGCGCGCTCAGCTTCCTGGCGTACCACGCGCGCGCTGCTGGCTGCCGGCATCGGTGTGGGCGTAACACCCCTCGTGGCCATCATTCCGCCGCACATCCCGTGGGCCGCAGCCGCGCTGATCGGCGGCGGCGTGGTTGCGCGGAACCGCTGGCAGGAGTTGTACACGCTGGTCCACATCTCCGGACTGTGCCCCCGTTGTGGTGGCGCCATCGACCAGTCGCCTGGAAAGCGGCTGGCGTCGAAACCATCCGTGCTGTGCGGCCATTGTGGCGAAACGGTGCTGCTGGAGGTGGACCTGCCTCAGGCGTCCTGAGCCTTCCGGAACGGTGCTTGCAACTCGGTTCAATGCAAGCAGTTGAAGAATTCTCACCGGGAGGATCGGCGATGGCGCACAAGGACGCCGGCAAGAAGCAGGCGCATGTACCGGACTCGCGCATCCCCAGGCCGGAGGTCAAGTCCGGGCCTCCAATCGGCTCTTCGGCTGACGACAGCCGCAGCCGGGTGCGACGGGTCGCGAGCAAGCTGTCCGGTGGGTTGCGCAGCAACAAGGGAACGGTTGCGGCCGCAGGGCTGGCAGCGAGCTCGATTGCCCTGATCGCGGGGGGGGCGAATCCGGAAGCGGAATCGCCGGCGCAGGCTGCGCTGACCGGGCTGGCTGATGCATCCGAGACGGTCCGGCGCGAGATCCTGCCGGCCGCCGCGGCATTCGACCTGCCGAAGCACGAGCACGAGAACATCGACTTCTTCGTGGACTACCTGGCGGGCAAGCAGCACGATCGCACACACCTCTGGCTCGAGCGGATCGGCAAGTACGGTCCCATGATCCAGGAGGAGCTGCGTGCGCGTGACATGCCCCAGGACCTGCTGTACCTGACCATGATCGAGAGCGGCTTCGATCCGAATGCGTACTCGTCGGCCGATGCCGCCGGCCTGTGGCAGTTTATCGAGGAAACGGGCGAGCGCTACGGTCTCGAGGTCTCCGAGTACGTGGACGAGCGTCGTGACCCGGTGAAGTCCACGGGCGCCGCACTCACGTACCTGCAGGAGATGCACGAGCGCTTCGACAGCTGGTTCCTCTCCGCGGCCGGATACAATACCGGCGAGAACCGCGTCGGTCGGCTGATGCGCGAGGTGACGGGCGCGGAGCGCGGCACGGAGGACGACTACTGGCAGATCTGGTCGCGGCTGCCGCGCGAAACCCGCGACTACGTGCCACTCATGCTGGCGGTTCGGAAGATCGCGGCGGAGCCGGAGAAGTACGGCTTCCGCGGCATCGA
>CAYSGF010000096.1:0-6780 GCA_964430275.1 uncultured Gemmatimonadaceae bacterium | reverse complement strand
CAGACCGCCGCCCACGCCGGTATGCCATTCCCCCTCCGAGTCGCCGTCGAACCACACGCGCGCGGCATCGGCCAACCCAAATACGCCCAGCTCGCCGTTCACGATAAACTCGACCGTGTCGATGGGAATGCGGAGCTCGACGCCTCCGAACGCAGCAGCATCGCCGGCAAAGCGATTGGAGCGGAACCCGCGCAGCGAATGCCGTCCTCCGATGAATGCGGATTCGAATGCCGGGAACTCGCCGAAGATCCGCGCGCCGCCGACCCGCGCCGCCAGATGCGTCTCGCCGACGAGCGGAAGATAGCCATTCACCTCCGCCTCCGCTCTGCCGAATGCATCGGCGGCATCCCATGTGGCCGGGTAGCCGGCCGCGTGCGCGCGCACGCGGAAACCGCGCCGCGGCGCAGCATCCCTGTCCGTCTGTGTCAGCACGAACGTCGCCTGGCCGCCCAGCTGACCGAAGCCGGCTTCCTCACCCGCGAGCGGACTGCCTTCCGGTGCACGCGGCCTCGTCCACTGCAGCACCGGACCGATTTCGAACGTTCCCTGCACGCCCTCCGCACGGTACATGTCGAAGGCGCGCTGGACACCGCCATTCTCGTCTTCGTCCTCCTCTTCGTCCTCCTCTTCGTCCTCCGCCGCGTCCGCTTCCGCACCCGGCTGGCCGGGACGCTCGCCCAGGTGCCAGCTCAGCGCGGGAAAGACATGAATCCGGTCCTGCATCACCAGTGTTTCGTCGGTCGGCTGGTCGGGTGTGTCATTGCCGAAGCCGTAGAAGCGGAACGCATCGAACTCGACCGCGCGCGCGTCGAGGGTCAATGCCAGTGGCGAATTCTCCCTCCGGAAATCCCCGTCTACCTGGACGCCGAAGCCGCCCGAGCGCGTCGCATAGAGCGCCTGGATCGCGAGCTCGGAGCGGTAGGGCAGGCGACGGAATCCGTACGTTTTCCAGCGCGGTCCCCCGCCGATGATGATTCCCGCTCCCTCACCGTAGTCAACGGCGGGACTGAACAGGGTGTACTCCCCGCCCCAGTCCGGCGCCCAGGCCCGGCCAAGACGGAAGCCCTCCGGTACCTCGGGCGCCTCCCACGCCTTCGTATCGACGGATGCGCCGCCCGTAAAGCGGTTGTCGCCGCGATCGTCGTAGAGGCGAGCCGTGCCCGTCGCGTCCTCGAGGATGTCGTCACCGCCACCGCCGATGATACGCACCTTGATGGGACCGTCCCCGGTGCCAGTCACGACTGCGCGATCGTCATCGCCGTGCAGGAATACCCGGACCTCTTCCGTCTCGTCGGGAAGGAACGTGCGGTCGTAGTACGCGCGCCGTGCGCTGGCGCCGCCTGCTGTGGCCGCGCCATCGAGGGAGAGGCGCACGCGAACCGTTCCCTGTGCACCGCGCTCGATGGTCGCCAGATCGCGCTCGTCCGTGGCACGCACGTCAACATCCGTGGCGAGCCAGTCGTAGAAGTCCATCGCCAGTGCCGGCAATGCGGCGCGCCGCTGGATGAGATCGTCGACCAGCTCGCCGCTCACCAGCGTTACGAACTCAGCGGGCATGTCCGCGACCGCTTCCCTGATCACATCGTCGGTTAGCATGCGCTGGAGCCGTGCCGCCTCCTCCTCGAACGTGGCGCGCGTCAGGCCCGTGAGCAGCCGGCGATCCAGGAAGTGGGAGCTGTACGTCAGCGCCTCGAGCTCCGTGTACTGATCATCGAACTCGATGACCTTGGGGTAGAGGTTGCGGAACCGCGCCGCCAGGAACCCATTGGCCCGCACGAACGCCCAGTCGCGATCGCGGGGCAGCGGCCGGTACACGTAATCGCCTTCCTCGCCGAAGCGGGCAAAGCGCCACTGGTCGCTTCCGCGATCCGGATCGCCCACCCACATGTCGACGAGACGCGCGCGCAGGAACTCCGCGGCGTCGAGCCGGAACTCGGGACTCTCTTCGATGTCGTTCAGGAACTCCTCGGTTCCCTTGATCTTGCGCGAGCCGGCAAACCCTGGCGTGTCGTCCGGCCCCTCGTTCGGCTTGAACTCGATCTCGCCCAGCATCCCGGCAAACGTCTCGCGGTACTCACCCAGACGCGCGTCGTCCGGCATGACGTAGAGCATCGGATCGACGTGCAGGATGCCCGCCGCATCGAGCACGCGCGGCATGATGAAGTGGGAGCCGGGATTCAATGCGCTGATCTGGTCGGCAACGACGTCGCCGAAGAACGAGCCGTTCAACTCGGGTGGCAGCCCCTGCTCCGGGTACTTGTCGATCGAGCGGAACACCCATCCCTCGCCTTCCGCGTCGATGAAGTGCAGCGTCACGCTCTGATTGCCGCCCCCCTGCCGCTCCGGCGTCAGGCCGCCTGCGAAGGTGCCCAGGTCGAGAACCGGAGCCCGCACCGGCGTGAGCCACAGCTCGCGCCAGTTGTCACCCAGGATTGCGCGCTCGAGCGAGCCCGCCGTGTACCCCGGTCCCGGCACGATCGTAACGGTCCGCTCGCCGCCCTGCGCCAGTACGGGCGAACCTCCTGCCAGGATCGCCAGCACGGCGATCCCGATGCCTCTAGTCATCATCGTCTTCGTCGTCATCTTGTCGCACCCTGTGCGGGATGTACTCGGCGGCCGCGATGTACCCGGACCATCGTTCCTCCAGCTCACCCAGCAGCTCGACCGGGTCTTCGTCCTTGCTCAGGTGCATGACCACGTCGATCCGGGTGATGCCGTCCCCTTCGTCGACCGACTCCAGCATTCGCCAGTCTTTCGCCCATGTGCCGAGCGTAACCTCGAGACCGTGGCGTGCCGCGTCTGCGTTCGTTGCATGGACCACGAGAATCCCGTCCATATCCATGCGCGTCGCGTGCATGGCGACGCGGTCCCGGATCGCCTGCCGATCCTCACTCCTGCGCGCCACGATCAGGCTCGTATCGCCGGTCGCCAGCACGGCCCGCGCACCCGGCGCATAGATCGCACCCAGGTCGTAGCGCCACAGCTCCAGGACCACGACGTTGAAGATCAGCGAGACCGCGAGCGCAACGTCCAGCGCCTGCACGCCTGCGGCAAGGCCGATTCCCAGGGACAGCAGCACGTAGACGGCGTCCTGCGGCTCATTCAACTTCTGCCGGAAACGCACGCCGGCCACGATGCCTGCGAGCGCGAAGGCGAGCGCCAGGCTGTTCTTCACCACCAGCACGACCCCCGCCACCACGATCGGCAGGACGATGATCGCCTGGACGAGCGAAGGATCGTAGCGCAGTCGCCGGGTGAACATGTGTGTCCAGGCCACCGGCAGCGTGAGCAGCAGCGCGCCCAGCGAGGCGAAAGCCGCAAGGCCGAGTCGCGCCCACGGACCGCCCCACGGCATGGCGCCGACCGCCACGCTCGAGCTGCGACCGGTAACCAGTTCCGTGCCTACGCCGACCGTACCCTCCGCGACCGGCGCGTTGATTGCCTGTCGCGTCGCCGGGACGAGCCACATCAGCACCGCCGCGATGGCGACGAGCAGCGCGTAGTAGCCCAGCAGCTTGATCAGCGGTATCGCCCGCGCGCGCTTGCCCCGCAGGTGGTAGGCCTCGTCGTCCTTCGCGTCGCTCGCCCTCATCGCCTCGGTCTGTTCGGGGTATCCCCGTGATTCGCGGGGGCAGAAAGCAAGATCTGTGCAGGGTGGTGCCGTCCGCCCCCACGCGCAACAGGGACGTCGCGCCGAGCCCGGCGCGGAACTTCCCCTCGCTCCCGCCGTACCAAGGTACATCGCGCGGGCGCACGCGTACCGCGCGGATCCCCGGTACACCCTGCAGGAGGTCCCGCATGCGCCCCTCAGCCCTGCTCTGCGGCATCCTGTTCGTCGCAGTGTCGGCAACGTGCCTGGCACCCGCACCACTCCTCGCGCAGGACGGCTTTCTCTTCGATGCACCGCGGGTCACGTTGAGCGTCCGGGGCGGCCATTACCTGGCCGCGGCCGGCAGCGACATCTACGATGAGTACGTCGAGTTGCTGACTCTCGATCACGGCGATTTCTCGGGCTCGGCCCTCGCCGGCGAGCTGGGCATCCGGCTGGGCTCGCGCTTCGACGTCGTCGCAGCTGTCGGACGGACCTCCAGCTCGGCGCGTTCCGAGTCGCGCACTCACACTGCCGATCCGCCGATCGAGCAGACCACGTCATTGCGCCGCATCCCCGTGACCGCGACACTGAAGTACTACCCGCTGGCACGGGGGCGCAGCATCGGCTCGAATGCGTGGATTCCGGTGCGCCTTACGCCCTTCCTCGGGATCGGCGGCGGAGCGCTGAAGTACAGCCTCGAGCAAAGCGGCGAGTTCGTGAACTATGAGACGTGCGACGAAGCCAACGTCTGCGACATCTTCGCGAGCGAATTCGCATCCGAGGGCTGGACCCAGACACTGCATGTCGCCGGTGGCACCGACTACTGGTTGACGCCGCGCCTGGGAGTGTCCGCCGAGCTGCGCTACCAGTGGGGTTCGGCGCCCCTCGGCTCCGGCTTTTCCGGCTTCGAGAACATCGACCTGCGTGGCCTGCAGAGCACGCTCGGCCTGTCCGTACGCTTCTGATCAGGAGGACCATCATGCGAACCGGTACCCGAATTCTCGCCTGCGCGCTGGCGATCGCGGCAGCAGCGGCACAGCCGGCAGCGGCGCAGGTGGCCGATCCCGATGCGCGCTGGCAGGCATTCCTCGGGTGCTGGGCACCGCTGAGTGCTGGTGGCTCGCCGGCGCCCGACCACGTCGTCTGCTTCCGACCCGACGCTAACGCCGTCGCCGCCGTCACGGTGGTGGGTGAGGAGGTGCGCGGCGAGGAACGCATCGTCGCCGATGGCTCGCAGCGAGCCGTGCAGGAAGAGGCGTGCGACGGTACCGAGAGCGCGCGCTGGTCCGTGGACGGCGCCCGCGTCTTCCTGCGCTCCTCGCTGCAGTGCGGCGAGGACGTGCTGGGCCGTGAAACGGCGGGTGTGCTCGCGCTCTCCGGCAGCGGCACGTTTGTCGACGTGCAGGCCGTCGGCGTCGATGATCAGTACGGTGTGCGGGTGCTGCAGTACCGCTCCCTCGCGCCGGCCGAGTACCCGGTGTCCATGCGCGATCTTGCGCACTACGCCGATGACGCGACGCGCCTCTACGCATCCGCGCCGCTCTCGCTCAACGACATCGTCGAAGCCAGCCAGTTGCTGCCCGCGCCCGCCGCGCAGGCCATGCTCGCGAACTTGCCAGGCTCGACGCTCCGCGTCGATGCCGATGCACTCCTCGCCCTGAGCGAGGCCGGCGTGTCCGAAGACGTCATCGACATGATCGTCGCCCTCGCCCACCCCGAGAAGTTCGCGGTCGCGACCGCGCCGCTCCAGCGTGACACCGACGATGCGCTTCCCGCGCGCAATATCTGGATGACGGACGGCTACTACGATCCCTACATGTCCTACCGCTACGGCCGCTACAGCCGCTACGGCTACGACTCGTACTATTCGCCGTTCGGCTACAACCGCAATTACGGCTGGGGATACCAGCCCGGAACGATCATCATCATCGATCGTGACGACGACAACGATGGCGCCTCCTCCGGCCGTGGCGTGCTCGTGAAAGGGCGCGGCTACACCGAGGTCGGCGGGCGTGGCACCTCGACCGATTCGAGCGAGCCGCGTACGACGTCCCCGCGTCCGAGCGTCGATCGCACTCGCTCCACCGGTTCCACCGCCGCACCGTCGTCGCGCGGCAGCAGCGGCACGACGCGCAAGGCGCAGCCTCGCAACCCGCCGACCCCATAATCGCGGAACCGCGAGCCAGAAAACACAGAGCGGCGCCGGAGACTCCTCCGGCGCCGCTTCCGTTATGGGTCGTCTCGACCACCGCTACGCGCCCAGGCGGTACTCCAGCGCACTCCGCGCCGCCGCGCTCAGCAGCGGCGAGCGCGAGAGCAGCGACGCTCGCTCGAGCATCTCCTTCGCGAGCTTCGGCTGCCCTTCCAGTCCTGCGGCGTGCGCCGCGTCGATGTACGCGGTGGCCGCGTCGGTGATCTCGCCGCGCGCGAGTGCATGCTCAGCCGCCTTCGTCAGCGCCATCCGTGCGCCCGCGTAGTCTCCCACCGCGGCGCCCAGTCGACCCGCGTACATCAGGCAGCGATACGCGCCGGGATCGTCCGCGGGGCGCAGCTCCGCCGACTTCTCGAGGAGCTGCATCGCCTTGCGCCACCGCTTCGGCTCCGAGAACAGCGCTTCCGCCTCCGCCAGGAGCTCCTCGGCGCGCTCGAGCTCCGGCTCCTTCGGCGCGTTCATGGCAGCGCCATACTGCATCGCCGCGGCCGGCGAGCCGCTCACCATCAGCAGCGTACCCAGGGTCATCAGAACCATCCGCTTCGTCGGCATCGCTCACCTCCTGCACTGTTCGAGACCTTCCTCCCTCACATGCTACGACGCCGCGGAGCACGCATTTGATTCCTCCAGGGGGCCAACGACGAGGAGAACGGGACAAGGCGAAGTTACCGCAACACAAGGCGTTCGAACCGGCAGCATCCCGACGGCACCCAGGCCGGAATCGCAAGGGCGGGCATCGGAGCGCAGCGAAGAGCAGGCACCAACGACAGAAAAGCCGGCACCCGCATGGGTACCGGCCTCTCCAGTATCCGACAATCGCGATCGGGTATCGTTCGTGTGGTGCGACTTCTGAGAACCGGTCGAGCCGTGCGCGGTACCGAGGTACCGACGCGACGCCGAAGCGTCGATGGCTCTACTGGGTGTCTCCAGAAAGGAGGTGATCCAGCCGCAGGTTCCCCTACGGCTACCTTGTTAC
>CAYSGF010000095.1:0-18187 GCA_964430275.1 uncultured Gemmatimonadaceae bacterium | reverse complement strand
CACGAGGTCGAAGCGCTGCCCGCGCAGCACACGCATACGCCGCACGGTGTTCCAGGGGTCCCACCCGGTGCGCGCCGGGCCCCACCACAGATCGGGCGCCTCGACGACGTGCACGCCCGCTACCCGCTCGGTCGCGATGCGCGCGCGTGCGTGCGGGCTCGTCGTCACCAGCGTCACGTCGTGACCGGTGCCCGCGAGCTCCGCCGCGAGATGGTACGCGCGCACGTAGGTGCCGCGGCCACGCACGTTGTGGTTCAGGAACAGGAGCCGCATCACGCAGCCCGCAGCACGCGCGCGTAGATGTCCATCAGCTGCGTGTACGCAGACGCGGCGGACATCCGGCGCTCGAAGCGGCTGCGCCCGGCCGCGATCATGGCACGCCACGCCGCAGGGTCCGCGTGCAGTCGCTGCACCGCCGCGGCGAGGGCGCCGGCGTCGCCGGGCTCGACGAGCACGCCCGACTCGCCCTCGTCCAGCCCCTCGGGAATGCCGCCGATGCGGCTCGCCACCACCGGCAGCCCTGCCGCTGCCGCCTCCGGCAGCACGAGCGGCGCCGTGTCGTAGCAGATCGACGGCACGACCAGCAGCCACGCATCGCGCATGTGCCGGCCGACCACGGCCGCGTCCTGACGGCCGTCCCAGCGGATGCGCGGATCACCGGCCGCGGCCGCTGCGACCTCGTGTGCGAGCGGACCGTCGCCCACGATGCGCAGGGGAACGTCTGCATCCAGCCGGCGCCAGGCGTCGAGCAGCACGCGGATCCCCTTCTCTTCCGACAGCCGCCCGGCGTAGAGCGCATAGCCGCCTTCGTGCGCGCCGACGCCGTCGTCCTGCGTCACGTGGTTCGCCTTCACGAACACGCGCTCCGCGGGCAGACCGCCCGCCACGACGCGGTCACGCACGAACTCGGACACCGCGAGGTAGGCGTCCACGTCGTTTGCGAACGTGCCGGCCGCCCGGTGCGCGAGCAGCATCGTCGCGACCACGGCCGTTGCCGCGCGGTCGCCCCGGTAGCACGCGTGCTGTACGGCCGGCCAGGCCACGCTCTTGCCGACGCACGCCTCACAGGGCCTGCCATCGCGCAGCAGCAGCGCCGACGGGCACACCAGCCGGTAGTTGTAGAGCGTCTGCACGACGCGCGCGCCCGCCGAGCGGGCACCGCCGTACACCGCCGGCGAGAGCAGCGGGAACGTGTTGTGGAAGTGCACGATGCGCGCACCGGTCTCGCGCACGCGGCGCGCAATCATGCGCGCCGCGTCGCGGTTCCATACCGCCCGCACGGCAGCGCCCGCGCGCGACATCCCGTCGATGTCGTCGTTGTGCAGCTCCAGCCGCTCGATCGGCTGGCCGTACGCCTCCAGCGTGGACGCGTCCGCACGGTACCCGGTGTCCTCGCCGCCCGGCTGCTGATAGAAGCAGTGCACCATCAGCACGGGCGCGCCACCGGTGCCGCTGCCGTTCCTCACGACGTCCACGCCTGGTTGCGGTGGAAGCGGCGCAGCCATGCAGTGGGCGCGACGTACGCGAAGGTGAGCGCCGCGAGCTGGCGCGCCGCGGCCCTCGGTTGATCGCCGAGCGACATGCGCACGGCGCGCGTGCCGCTCACCCATGCGCGCGTGCGGCGCGCGCACCACCGGCTCGCGCCATCCAGCGTGGCCAGGATCAGGGCATGCTTGTGCGACTGCGACGGCCCGACGCCGCGCGCAACGCCGAGCTCCGCAGCGATCGCGTCCGCGATCTCGATCTGCCGCTCCAGCGCGCGCCGCACGTCGCGCGTGCCGGTGTAGACCTGCCCGTCGTGCTGGCGGTACAGCGTGAGTACGTCCGGCATGGTGTAGCCGACCGCGCCGGCAGCCGCCGCACGGCCGAGCAGCAGCGCATCGGCGTCGCGGCGCAGATGGAAGACGTTGCCGTTGCCGTCCGTGCGGTCGAGCGGAAACACGCGCTCGGCCAGGCTGCGCCGGATCGCGATGCCGGAGGTCGCCGCCGTGACCACGCGCTCCGCGAAGAGACCGGGATGCGCGGGTACGCGGCCGGCGCGCATGCCGGCGGGCACGACGGGACCGAGCGCGCGCAGGTCGTTGTCCACCATGGCGAGCCGGTGCCGCACCCACTCCACGTCCGGATGCTGCTCGAACGTGCGCGCCACGCGCTCCAGCTTGTCGGGAACGAAGAGGTCGTCCGCGTCGAGGAAGCACAGAATGTCGCCGCTGCTCGCCGCGACCGCCGTGTCCATCGCGCCTGCCTGGCCGAGCTGCTCCTGCAGGATGATGCGCACGTCGGGGCCGAGCCCGGCGAGCAGCGCACGCGAATCGTCGGCGGACCCGTCATCGACCACGATGATCTCGTGCGCGGGCAGGGTCTGCGCGCGCACGCTCGCGATGCCCGCTTCCAGGAAGCGGCCGTAGTTGTGGTTCGAGACGAGAACACTGACGCGCGCGCCGGTCATCGTTGCGCGCATTGCCGCCTTGCCTGTGCGCTGCATGGCCGCATCATCGTGCTACGCTGCGACCGTCGCCGCCGGCTCACGCTCGACGACGGCATGCGCCAGCGCAATCAGCAGGAAGAGGTTCTGCGTGAAAAACGACACGTACACCATGATGTTGTCCGTGAGCGCTACCATCAGGTAACCGGCCCACGAGAGGAACGCCGCCAGTGCGAGCTCCCTGCCGAGCACACTGCCGCTCTGCAGGTAGAGCCGCCGGAGCGTGAGGACGCCGACCACCGCAGTCGCGAGCAGCAGCAGCAGCCCGATCCCGCCGCTGTCGTGGAACACCCGCAGGTAGTCGTTGTGCGGGTGCGCCGTCACGAACTGCAGGTGCGCCGCCAGGTATGCGTACGCCGAGCCGGTGCCGTGCCCGAGCACCGGCGCCGATCGCGCGTGCTGCCACGTCTGCACCCACAGCCAGCCGCGGCCGCTCAGTGACAGGCCGCCCGCCGTCAGCTGCGCCTCGCGACCCTCGCCCGTCACGCCGACCGCCGTCACGTCGACGCTCCCCTCGGGGGTGTCGAAGAAGCGGTCGTGCAGCGGACCGAAGCTGAGGGCCAGCGCAGCGAGCACGCCGCTCACGCCGAGCGCGCGCAGGCGCGACGCCCACGTGCCTCGCCACATCAGTGCAGTGCCCATCATCACGACTGCCGCGGCCGTCACCATGCGCGAGAGCGTGAGCAGAATCAGCACGAAGATGGCGCCCACGACCAGCGCGTACACCGGCCCCCGCTCGTGCCATGCGGCCAGCGCGAGTGCGAGCACCGGCAGCAGGAAGATCGAGTACGTGCGGTTGCCGAGCGCACCGGTCAGGCCGGGCGCATCGCCCGTGAACGCCGACCAGCGCAGGGACGCGACGGCGACGACCATCGAGATCGCGAGCGCGAGCCAGAGCGCGCCGCGCAGCGTGCGCACCCGCTCCGGCGCGTCGGCAATGCGCAGCGTGACGAGCCCGACGACGAGCGGCGCCGCATACTGGATCGCGTGCTTCACGCCCTCGAACAGGTCCGGCGTCCGCAGCACGCCGATGACGGCGAGCACGACGAAGGCCGCGTACCAGCGGAACACGCGCGGCATCGAGACGCGCGCGGGCGGCAGCAGCACGAGCAGCATGCTGCCCAGCACGAAGGTCAGCCCCCACTGCAGCCCCGGCGTGTTGATCGACCAGCTGCCGAGCACGACGGAGCCCTGCGCCCAGGCGAGGCCGACGCCGGACATGACGACGAGGAGCCAGAGCCAGGCGGTCGCCTGTCCGATGACGGCGAGGACGACACTCGCGGCGAAGGGCAGGATCGCGACGGCGAGCGGGCCGAGTCCCGCAGCGGCGAGCGCCGAGGAGGCCGCCGCTCCGGTGACGAGGGCGACGATCTGCCAGCCTGCGAGATTGTCGGCGCCGTAGCTGCCCAGCGGCTCAGTGCGCGCCGTCACGCCGCAGCACGGCTCCGATGGTACGCCAGAGGATGCGCAGGTCGAGCGCGAGCGACCACGTGCGGATGTACTCGTGCTCCATGCGCACGACTTCGTCGAAGCTGCGCACGTTGTTGCGGCCGTTCGTCTGCCACGGCCCGGTCACGCCCGGCATCACGCTCAGGCGCACGAAGTGATCGGCGCTGTAGCCGGCGACCTCCGCGGGCAGTGGCGGACGCGGGCCGACCAGACTCATGTCGCCGCGCAGCACGTTGAAGAGCTGCGGCAGCTCGTCGATGCTCGAGCGGCGCAGCCACCGGCCGACGCGCGTGACACGCGGATCCTCGATGATCTTGAAGAGCAGCGCGTCGTCGTAGTGGTTCAGGTGCGCGAGTGCCGGCTGCCGCGCCTCCGCATCCACCACCATCGTGCGGAACTTGTAGATCTGGAACGTGCGGCCGCCCACGCCCACGCGCGTCTGCCGGAACAGCACCGGGCCGGGCGAGTCGAGACGCACCGCGATGGCGACGAGCACGAGCACCGGGGAGAGCACGAGCAGGGCGACGCCCGTCGCGAGCAGGTCGAGCGCGCGCTTCACACCGAGCTGCGGCAGCGGCAGCTCCGCCGGCGCGTACTCGAGCAGCGCAGGGTTGAATGGGGGCACACCTGACTGACTCGACGCCTCGCGCGCCGCCCGCGACGGCACGGCCATCACGGACGCGCCCGCCTGGAACACGCGCGCCGTGAGCCGCGCGAGGATCGCGTCCGGCACGCTCTCGGCGATCACCACGACGCGCACGTCCTGGTCCTGAATGATGTCCTCGAGCTGATCCAGCCGCGCCAGGCTCGTCGGGTCGTCGATGCCGAGCGCGGGCAGGTGCCCGAGCACCTGGAGGTCGTTGTGCGGCACTTCCGTCAGCTCGTGCCGCAGCAGCTCCGTCTCCTCGCGCGTGCCGATCACCACGGCCGGCCGCAGCAGGTGATTGCGGCGACGCAGTGCCGCGATCGCACGACCGACCAGCGCACGCTCCGCTTCCAGGCCCGGATAGAAGAGGACCAGCCAGAGGACGAGGCGTTCGCCGGGCAGCGCACGCAGCGGCTCGAGCAGGCCCGCCTGCACCGCCACGATGCCGCCGGTCATCAGCACCGCGAGCAGGCGCGCATAGCCGTCGGCGCGGCTCATGCCCGCGCCGTACGCATGCATCGCGAGCAGGCTCAGCATCGCGACCGGCAGGAGCGCCGCGACGACGGCCGCATTCAGGCCGCCACCGATCCGCGCGAGCGCCAGGGTGCCCAGTCCTACCGCTCCGTCCAGCGCGAGCAGCGTACCGACGCGCAGCAGGCCGCGCGTGCGCTGCGCGAGATGGCGCCGCGTCGCGCGCTCATGATCGTGGCGGATATCGTAGGGCTTGAGCTGGACGAGCCGCGGTGGGCGCGGCGCGGCTGGCTCCCGGATCTCGTCGAATGCGCCTTGTGACACGATCTACCTCAGCTGCTGAACCGCGAAGATCAGCGTCGCGACCGTGCTCACGAAAGCGACTGTGCGTTGCAGCACATCCCCCCAGCCGAACCCTGACGTGGACGCCGGCGCCAGCGGCGGCACGTAGATCTCGCTGCCGGCCACCGGTACGGGACTTCCCCGTAGCAGTCCCCGTGCCACGGTCTGCCTGCGCCCGTCCGGACCCGTGATCGAGACCCGCTCCTCGTCCGCGTCCGCCCGGTAGCCGCCCGCCTGCTCGATGTAGTAATCCAGGTCCGCGCCCGGCCGGTACGCGACGTAGCCGCTGTACGTCACCGCCCCCGTGATCCGGATCGTCGGGTCGAAGCGCGGCACGTGGATGCTGTCCCCGTCCAGCAGCGGCACGTTCGAGGGCGAGCCGGCATCCGCCAGTGCCGCCCGCGCGTCCGTGGAGACGATCTCGCCGTTGCGGTGCACCCGGATCCCCGGGATGTACGCCGACTCGCGCGTGCCCCCCGCCCGCGCCAGCAGCTCCTGCAGCCGCTCCACCTTTCCGACCAGCGGATACGGCCCCGGCATCCCCACCTCCCCCGTGACCACGACGCTCCGCGGCACCAGGTACGCCGGATCGATCAGGACGTGCACCTCGTCGTCGGGCCGGAGCGCGAACTCCGCCGCGAGCTGGGGGGCAGCGGTTCCGGCAGTTCCCCCACCCGCCGCGTCCCCCGCAGTTCCCTCACCCCCACCCCCACCCTCACCCCCACCCGAAGTCAAAGCCGTCACCGGAACAGGCACCCGCCACATCACCGCCGTCGTGTCCCCGAGCGAGCCCGTCCGCCGCACGACGTCGAGCGAGTCCCGGTACGCGCCCTCGGCGAAGCCGCCCGCCGCGATCACCAGGTCCATGGCCGACATCCCCTGGGCATACGGGTAGGTGCCCGGTCGCTTGACCCGGCCCGCGATCGTCACCCAGCGCACGACGGCCAGCGAGTCGCGCTGGTACACGACGACGGAGTCCCGCTCGGCGAGCGAGAAGCCCGCCGCTTCCGGCGCCGTCAGGTCCACGCGGTAGAGCAGCCGGTTCGGCTCGCCCGGCACCGCGCGGTAGACGTGCACGCGCTCGAGCAGCGCCCGCTCGCCGGCGCCCTGCGCCGCGTCCAGCAGGCCGCCCAGCCGCAGTCCCGGTGCCCAGGCGTACTGCCCCGGCCGGTTCACCGCGCCGTGCAGGCCGACGAAGCGCCGGCGCTCGTCCGAGATGCCCGGTACGACCACCGCGTCGCCACCCGAGAGCATGGGCGCCGCCTCGAGCCCCTGGACGATCTCGACGAGGTCCGCCGTGAGGACGACCCGGTCCACCCCCGGCTGGCGCTCGATCGGGCTCAGGATCCGCTCGATGCGCACCTGCCGCGCTGCCGCCTCCGGCAGCACGCCGCCCGCATACTCCAGCGCCGTCACCAGGTCCTCGCCGGGCAGCAGCTCGTACTGTGCGGGGCGCCGGATCGCGCCCTCGACCGTGACCTGCGGGCCCGCCGGCGGCACGAAGACGACGTCGCCCTGCTGCAACCGCACGTCGCGGCTGCCATCGCCGCGGACCAGGTAGTCGTAGAGATCGAACGAGAACGCCGGCTCGCCGCGCCGCCGGACCTGGACGTTCCGGAAGCTGCCGCCGCGCGTCGGCCCGCCCGCCCGCTGCAGCACGTCCATCACCGTGGCGAGCGCGCTGATCGTGTAGGAGCCCGGCCGCGCGACATCGCCGCTCACGTAGACCTGGATCGCGCGTACCCGCCCGATCGAGACGCTCAGCCGGGTGAGCGCCTCGGGTCCCCGGCCGACGTCCGAATAGACGCGCTGCAGCGCCGGCAGCAGCCGCGTCTCGATCTGGTCCAGCGTCATCCCCGACACGAACACCTGCCCGACCTCGGGAATCACGACCGTACCGTCGCGACCGACCGTCAGGCCGTACGCGAGCTCGACGCCGCCCGTCAGGATGAATGTCAGGACGTCGCCCGGCCCGGCCACGTAGTCGCGATCGACCGGACCCATGACCATCGGATCGACCGTGAAGAGCGTATCGCGGAAGAACGCCTGGCCGAAGAGCGGCAGCCCGCCCGCCGTCGTGTCCACGTCGGCGACCCGCACCCGCACCGTGTCCACCAGCGCCTCCGGGATCGAATCCTCCGGCACCGGGTCCTGCAGCAGCCCCATGCGCTGGAGCGCGGACACGAAATCCTCGTCCGCATCACCGATGAAGGAGCTGCGGCCGCTCTGGATTGCGTCGTAGTACGTGTCGGCGAGCGCAGGGTCCATCCCCATCGCGCGCAGCTGCGCACGCATCTGCTCGCGGGAGATCCCCGACGCGCGCAGCTGCCGGACGACCTCCTGCATCGACACGCCGCGGCCGAAGCGCTGCTCGATCGCGCGCCGGACCGCTGCCGTGTCGCCCGGCACCTGCGCGCTCGCACCGGCCGGCACGACCAGCACCGCGCACACCAACAGGCCGCGACGAAGCGTGCGCAGGAACGACGTGGCCGGATGGGTGGAGATCACGTTGACGCGGCCTGATGGCTGGAGATCATGGATGACACGAATGGATCGCTGGAAATCACGGCAGGACCCGCAGCTGCGCAGCCGGTATATCCACCTCGAAGCCCTGCCGGATCGCGCCCAGGCCCACCAGCAGCCGGTCGCGCTTGCGGCGACGGACAACCACCCCTTCCACGCCCTCGAACGGCCCCTCGATCACGCGCACCCGCTCTCCTACCGCAATGTAGGTCACCGGCCGAACCGCGTCCCAGCCGCGCCCCGCCAGCGCTTCCGCGAAACGCCGGATGTTCGCGATCTCCCGGTCCTCGATCGGCACGTACTCGCCGCCCAGCCGCACCACCGTCGCAACCCCCGGCGTCCGCAGCACCCGCCCAACCTCCTCGAGTGGAAAACGAGCGAACACGTAGCTGGGAAACAGCGGCCACTCCACCTGCTTCGTCCGATCCGCCCACTGCCGCTCCCGCGGCACCAGGGGCAGATACGTCTCGATGCCCAGGCGCGGCAGCAGGTCGCCAACCTTCTTCTCGGCCCGCCCCCGCGTGTAGCACGCATACCACCGAAACTCCCGGACCATGATTGATCTTTGCGTTTCGGCCGATTCTCGCATTCCGCGTCTCGCCGTTTCTCGCCGTCCGGCATCGATGAAGTGTCCGAACCGCTGCTGGAGCACCTCGTTGGCGGGCTGGGCGCATGTCGAGCCACGCCACGTCGGCGTGGCGATCGGCCAAAACGCAAAGATCAATCATGGTCCGGAGGGGGCCTAACGTGAGACCCGGACACACCTTGGCCCCGTCAGTTACAGGGCGCTCCTGACCTGGCCCGCGTCTCTAACCTCATGTCCGACACCCCGATAGGGGCCGCCGTACAGCCGTGTAACCTGACAGTTTTCAGCCGCTGCCGCAAGCTGGCGGCAGCGGCTGAAAGGCCCGCAGAACCATCCCTCCGACGCGCATCCTCGCGGACCCGCGCGCCCCATCTCAGCCGCCCGCGACCGCGGTCGCCGCGTCCTGTCGGGCAGTGCGCGCGCCGGCCCCGCTCAGGCCGATGATGTTGAGCCCATCGAGCCCCTTCATCGCATTGCGCGTGTCGACGACCGGCACCGGGAGATCGACGAGCTCGTCGTAGCGGAACCCGGTGTGATCCGTGGTGATGACGATGCAGTGGACGTCCCGCAGCAGCTCGGGCGTGAGGGGCGTCGAGGCCCAGACGTGGCCGTCCTCGCGGATCTCGCGCACGTACGGGTCGTGGAAGAGGATATCGGCGCCCTTCTCGGCGAGCAGCTTGATCACGTCGAGCGCGGGACTCTCGCGCACGTCGTCGATGTCCTTCTTGTAGGCGACGCCCAGCAGCAGCACCCGGCTGCCCTTGAGCGGGCGGCCGCGGTCGTTCAGCGCGTCGCGCACCTTTTCGACGACGTAGCGCGGCATCTCGCTGTTGATCTCGCCGGCCAGGTCGATGAGCCGGGTGCGGTAGTTCAGCGTCTTCATCTTCCAGGCGAGGTAGTGCGGATCGAGCGGGATGCAGTGGCCGCCGATGCCGGGGCCGGGGGTGAACTTCATGAAGCCGAACGGCTTCGTCGCTGCTGCCTCGATGACCTCGAAGACGTCGACGCCGAGCCGGTCGCTCGCCTGCGCCATCTCGTTCACGAGTGCAATGTTGACGGCGCGAAACGTGTTTTCGAGCAGCTTCGTCAGCTCGGCCGCCTCGGGCGAGGAGACCGGCACGACCTGGTCCATGACCCGGCTGTAGATCGCAACGCCGGCTTCCACGCACCGGCGCGTCAGCCCGCCGATCACCTTGGGCGTGTTCTTGATCTGCCAGCGCTCGTTGCCGGGATCCACGCGCTCGGGACTGAAGCACACGAAGAAGTCGACGCCGACCTTCAGCCCGCTCGCCTCGAGGGCCGGCAGCATCAGCTCGCGCGTCGTGCCCGGGTACGTCGTCGATTCCAGGATAATGAGCTGACCGGGCCGGAGCACGCGCGCGACGGCATCGGTCGCCGCGACCACGTAGCTCACGTCCGGGTCACGCGTCTTCCCGAGTGGCGTCGGCACGCAGATCGAGATGACGTCGCACGCGGCCAGGTCCGCCGCGTCGGTCGTCGCCGTGAGGCCGCCCTTGCCCTGCGCGTCGCGCAGGTGTTCGTCCGACACGTCCTGGATGTGGGAGCGTCCCCCGTTCAGCGCCTCCACGACGCGCTGCGAGACGTCGTAGCCGACGACGCGGAAGCCGCTGCGGGCCATTTCCACGCCCAGTGGCAGCCCCACATAGCCGAGTCCCACGACCCCGCAGACCGCCTCCCCGTCCTCGATCTTCGCCAGCAGCGTCGTGAACGACTCCGCGTGTGCCATAAAAAACCCTCTGCTCGTGATTCCAGAAAAACGGTCCTCATCCCATGAGCGCCCGGACCAGCCCCGCCGCCGTCGGCTCCGCGGCAACTGCGTCCACGCGATACCCCACAGCCCGCGCCGCCGCCGCCGTCACCGGCCCGATCACGCCGACGCTCACCCCTGCCGGCCACCGTGGCAGCACCGCGGCCAGGCTGCGCACGCAGGACGGCGATGTAAACGTCACGATATCGAGTCCGCCCTGCAAGACGGTTCCCGCGAGGGCGTGGGCCGCAGCGTCGTCCGGCACCGTTCCGTAGACGACCGGCGCGCTCACGCGGGCGCCCGCGGCCTCGAGGCTGGCGCGGACCGTGTCACGTGCCCCCTGCGCGCGCGGCCACAGCACGTGCCGCCCGGCGAGTGCGCCGGCGCCTGCCATGGCGTCCGCCAGTGCCGCACCGACGTGGCGATCCGGCATGACGGCGACGTCGAGCCCGGCCGCGATGGCCGCCTGCGCCGTCGCCGGCCCCACGCAGGCGACGCGCGCACCGCGCAGTGCGTCGGCGAGGGTCGGCCCGCCGTGGGCCTGCAGCGCGGCTTCGCTGAAGCGCACGCCGTTCGCGGATGTGAAGACGGCCCAGTCGTAGTCGCCGGCGCGCACCGTGGCAGCGACGCGCTCGGTGTCAGCCGCAGCGCGTACGCGGATGAGCGGGAACGCGCTCACCCGCGCGCCCGCCGCCTCGAGCAGGCGCCGCAGCTCGAGCTCCTGGTCCGGTGCCCGCGTCACGGCGACCCGCGCCTCGTGCAGCGACATGTGTGCACCGTGCGACGGCGCAGCCCACCGTGTCGGGCTGCGCTCGCCGCTACGCCTCCGTGGTCAGCTCCGCGACGCTGCCGGCATCCTCGTGCACCGCGCCGGTGCGCGGCGGGAAGAGCATCTTGAGCAGCGGCGGTGCAATGAAGGTCGTGACCATCACCATGAGCGTGAGCGCGCTGAAGTGACCGAGCGAGAGCACGCCGGTGGTCAGTCCCATCTGGGCGAAGATCAGGCCAACCTCGCCGCGCGGTACCATGCCGACGCCGATCACGGCCTTCTTGCCCTTGTACCACCAGGGCGCGTATCCGGCGACGAACTTGCCGATGATCGCCACCACGATGAGAGCGCCACCGATCAGCAGCACCTGCGGATCGGCGAAGGTGCGCACGTCCACGGCGGCACCGACGGACACGAAGAAGATCGGCACGAAGAACAGGCTGAGGCGGAGCACGTTGTGCTCGACCGTCATGGAGTGGCTCGTCGGGGCGAGCACGAGGCCGGCCGCGAACGCGCCGATGATGAGCGCGGAGCCGGCCGCATCCGCCGCATACGCGACCAGGAACGCGAACGCGAGCGCCATCGTACCGAGTGTCTCTTCCTTGCCGATGCGCGCCAGGAAATCGAACAGCGGCGGCACGACGAAGTTGCCGATGACGAGCACGCCGATGAGGAAGCCGAACGCAACGGCGGTCGTCGTCAGTACACTGCCCACGGTGAGTTCCGCGCCGCCCACGACCTGGGACACGACCGCCAGGATGATGAGGCCGACCACGTCGTCGATGACGGCGGCACCGAGGACGATCTGGCTCTCGGAATCCTGGAGCCGCCCGAGATCGGAGAGCACGCGCGCCGTGATGCCGACCGACGTCGCCGTCAATGCGGCACCGGCGACCACGGCGGGCATGGTCGGCATGCCCAGCCACGCCGCGACGAAGTAGCCGAGCAGGAACGGCAGGACGACGCCGGTGATGGCAACCGCGGCCGAGGCGGTCCCGACCGAAAGGAGCCGTTTCAGGTCGGTCTCGAGACCGATCTGGAACAGCAGCAGAATGACGCCGACCTCGGCGAGCAGATGCACCATCTCGGTACCGGGATCGACGATGCCCAGCACGCTCGCGCCGAGAAGTACACCCGCGAGCAGCTCGCCGAGCACGGCCGGCTGTCCGATCCGTTCCGCGAGCTCGCCGAGCACCTTCGCGGTGACCAGAATGGCGACCAGCAGGAACAGGAACTCCGGCACCGACATCGTGCCCTCGACCGCGGCCGCCAGCGCCGCAAAGTTCATCGCACTCCTCCGTCCAGCTCCGCTTCAGAAAACAGGAAGGCCCGGCACCGTGGGCGCCGGGCCTCGGCCGACATGGCGCGTATGCGCCGTCAGCCGGCCTTCGTGACCTTGCCCGCCGACAGGCACCGGGTGCAGACACGTACGTGCCTGTTCTCGCCCGACGGCGTGACGATACGCACTCGCCGCAGGTTCGGCAACCACGAGCGTGGAGTCTTGTTGTTCGCGTGCGAGACGTTCTTGCCGAACGTCTTCCCCTTCTCGCAAACGTAGCAAACGCGGGCCATACGCCCCCCTCTTCTCTGCTCTAGTACGACACGCGCGGCCGCTACTGCGCCGGGCGGACGATGTTCGCGTGCAGGAAGCTCGTCGCGAAACGCGCTTCCGCTTCCTGGTTCTGTGTGATCGCCCCCGCATCGAGCCACGCGGTGATCACGGAGTCCGTCATCGGCAGGATGCGGCCGGCAATGTCGACCGTGTCACCCGCCTGTGCCACCGCACCGGCCGCCACGGCCGCCTCGGCAATCTTGATCAGGAACGGCTGCTGGCTCGGCAGATCGACCCAGAAGGCCTGCTGCCCCATCGACGCCGCCACCGGGATCTCGCGCAGCGTCACGTCGCGCCCCTGCAGCGCGTCCGTGCCATCCGCGATCGCATCCAGCGTGATCACCTCACCGGTCATCTCCGGGGACGCTGCCGCCGTGTCCTCCCCCTCCGTCACCGCGACCCGCGCCGCCGGCTGCGCCGCCATCGAGATCCACACGAGGAAGCCGATTACACCGACGGCTGCCGCCGCCCCCCAGACCCAGCTGGGTACTCCGCCGCTGCGCTCCGTCCCGTTCGCCATGGAATGCTGTTCCTCAGTCCACGAGTTCGATGATCGCGACATCGGCAGCATCGCCTGCGCGATGACCCAGATGACGCACGCGTGTATAGCCGCCCGGCCGCTCGACATAGCGCGGGCCGATCTCGGCGAACAGCTTCGAGAGCGCACTCTCGTCCGTGATCTGGCGGCCCACCAGGCGCCGCGCATGCAGGTCGCCGCGCTTCGCCTTCGTGATCAGCGGCTCCGCATACTGGCGCAGCTCCTTCGCCTTCGCCGTCGTCGTCTCGACCCGGCCGTGCAGGAACAGCGACGTCGCGAGATTGCGCATCATCGCGCTGCGATGCTCGGCCGTGCGATTGAACTTGCGACCCTTCTTGCGATGATTCACCTATTCCTCCTTCGGCCCGGCCTCGCCGTCGGCCGGTACTTCCGCTTCGCTCGCACCGTTCTCGACCAGGAACATCTCGCCGTCATCCGCCTTCTCGAGCTGCATCCCGAAATGCAGGCTGTGCTCGTTCAGGAACTGCCGGATCTCCTCCAGCGACTTGATGCCGAAATTCTCGATGTTCAGCATCTGCTCCTCCGTGCGCTGCACGAGGTCGCCGAGCGTGATGATGTTTTCCTTCTTCAGCGAGTTCACCGACCGCACGCTCAGCTCCGCGAGCTCGTCGATCGGCCGGCGGAACAGTTCCTTCAGCGCCGGCGGCACCCGCACCGCGCCCGGCACCGGCGGCGCCGACTCCGGCGATGCGACGAAGCGCAGCATGTACTCCAGATGCTTGCGCGCCAGCTCCGCCGAATAGCCAACCGCCTCCTCCGGCGACAGGCTGCCGTTCGTCTCGATCGACAGCGTCAGCCGGTCGAAGTCCGTACGCTGGCCGACCCGCGTCTCGTCCACCGCGAAGTTCGCACGCAGCACCGGATTGTAGATCGAATCGATGCGCACCAGGTCCACCGGGCTGCCCTTCGGCAGCGCGTGCTGCTCGGAGGGCACGAAGCCGCGACCCTTGTTCACGTACAGGATCATGTTGACCTCGCGGTCGTCCTGCAGCGTGAAGAGATGATGGTCGGGGCTCAGGATCTGCACGGCACCACTCGCCTCGATCGCGCGCGCCGTCACTGCGCCCGCCTTGCTCGCGCGCAGCTCCAGCGTCGCCTCGTCGCGCTCCTCGTCCAGGCTGAGCACCAGCGACTTCAGGTTCTGGATGATCTGGTGAATGTCCTCGACCACACCCTGCACCGTCTGGTGCTCGTGCACGACACCGTCCATGCGGAACGCCCAGACCGCCGAGCCCCGCAGCGACGACAGCAGGATCCGGCGGATCGTGTTCCCCAGCGTCTGACCGAAGCCGCGCTCCAGCGGCGCCACCACGAACTGCGCCTGGCGCCCGTCATCCGAGCGCTGTACGACCTCGATGCGCTGCGGAAGAACCAGCCCGGAAAGATCGAGATCCACGTTTACCCCCTTTAACGGATCAGGACGAGCGCTCGCGCGAGCGCTAGCGGTGAGGTTCGCGCCTCACCTGTCCTGCGTTTCTTATTGCGCGCCACGCCTCAGCCACCCCGAGGCGCGTGTACTCCTCACGATCAAAAACGGATCAGGACGAGCGCTAGCGCGAGCGGTGACGGCAGATGCAGAGAGCTGCGGCAGAAACACTCACTGCTAGCGCTAGCGCTCGTCCTCGCCCTGATTCGTTACTTCGAATACAGCTCCACAATGAGCTGCTCCTGCACCGGCAGCGGGATGTCGGCGCGCGTCGGACGCTCCAGCATCCGGCCTGCGCGCGACCCGTCATCGACCGCCAGCCAGCGCACGGTCGTCTCACGCGTCTTCGACTCCAGCGACGCAGCGACCGGCAGAATGTCCTTCGACTTCTCCGCCACACGCACCTCGTCGCCCGGCTTCACCTGGTAGCTCGGCACGTCCACGCCGCCGCCGTTCACCTGCACGTGACGATGCCGCACGAGCTGACGCGCCTCCTTGCGGCTCGACGCGAAACCCAGACGGTAGACGATGTTGTCCAGGCGAGACTCCAGCCCGATGAGCAGGTTCTCACCCGTCACCCCCGGCTGGTTCGACGCCCGCTCGTACAACGTGCGGAAGTAGCGCTCACCCACGCCGTAGATGCGCTTCACCTTCTGCTTCTCACGGAGCTGGTTCGCATAGTCCGACGTCTTCCGGCGACGCGACTGCGACATCCCGTGCTGGCCCGGCGGATAGTTCCGCCGTTCCACCGGGCACTTCTCCGTGTAACACTTGGTTCCCTTCAGGAACAGCTTCTGCCCCTCGCGGCGGCAGAGCTTGCAGACCGGACCCGTATAGCGAGCCATGTTCTTCGTATTCCTCGTCGCGGTTCTGGTATGCCGGACTTCCTCCCGCCTGGACGAGTCGGCGGTTTACGTCCGTCGTGCTTGCCTGCGTACTCTGTGCGTCCGCTGCGGTCGGCCCTCGCGGCGACGTCGCGTCACCGTTCAGGGCGAGCGCGGAGACGAGCGCTGGCGGTGAGGGGGTCCTGCTGCCACGTCACCGCCCGCTGTTACCTCTTCCCTGGCCTTAGCGCTCGCGCTCGTCCTGCCCGGTGTCGTGACGAACCGACGAAACCGATCCCGCGACCGGGCACCGGAACGCGCGCAAGCTCAGACCAATCAGACCCGCCGCTTCTTCGGCGGCCGACACCCGTTGTGCGGAATCGGCGTCACGTCGCGGATCGAGCGCACCTGCAGCCCTGCGGCCGCCAGCGCCTGGATCGCCGACTCGCGCCCGCTGCCCGGACCCTGCAACCGCACGTGGATGCGCTTCATGCCGAGCTGCGCTGCTTCGCGCCCGCATGCCTCCGCCGCGACCGTCGCCGCAAAGGGCGTCGACTTCTTCGAGCCCTTGAAGCCGGCCTTCCCCGAGCTGCCCCACGCCACGACGTTCCCCTGCAGATCCGTGATCGTGATCAGGGTGTTGTTGAACGTCGCCTTGATGTACGCCATGCCCTCGGCGTCGACGTGCTTGCGCTTGCTCTTCGTGCGCGCGCCCTTCTTCGGATTTGCCATGCCTCGCGTTCCGCTCCCGACTGACGATGGTACCGTTGCGACGACCGGCGCCTACTTGCGCGGCGCCTTCTTCTTGCCCGCAATCGCGCGCCGTGCACCCTTGTGCGTCCGCGCGTTCGTGTGCGTGCGCTGCCCGCGCACCGGCAGACCGCGCCGATGACGCAGACCCCGGTAACAGCCGATGTCCATCAAGCGCTTGATGTTCATCGACACTTCCGTGCGCAGCGCACCCTCCACCTTGTGACGGCTCTCGATCTCGCGCCGCAGCCGGTTCACTTCATCGTCGTTCAGCTCGTGCACACGACGATCCGGGTTCACGCCCGTCTGCGTCAGAATCCTCTGCGCCGACGTCAGCCCGATCCCGTAGATGTACGTGAGTGCGATCTCGATCCGCTTGTTGCGCGGCAGATCCACGCCAGCAATACGCGCCATATGACTATCCCTGCCGCTGCTTGTGCCGCGGATTCTTCTTGCAGATGATCCGGACCACACCATTGCGGCGGATTACCTTGCAGTGCTCACAAATCGGCTTGACGCTGCTACGCACCTTCATGGGGCGCCCCTTCGGTTTATTGAACAGCTTTTAAGTATAGTAATGGCCCCTGATACGGGCAAGCCCGGGAGTACCGGAATCCGGAGTACCGGAATCCAGAGTACCGGAATCCGGAATGCGGAATCCGGAATGCGGAATCCGGAATGCGGAGTGCGGAATGCGGAGTCCCGGAATGCGGAGTGCGGAATCCGGAACCCCCCACCCGCCGTGGCACCCGCAGTGTCCCCACCCCCCCCGCTCACGCCCACCCACACCCGCCGTCCATGCCTCCATCCCCACCCGCCGTTCAAGCCGTAAGGATGCGGGCGCCGCCGTCCACGACCGCGACGGTGTGCTCGTAGTGCGCGCTCCGCTTCCGATCCGCGGTGACGACGGTCCAGCGGTCCGGCAGGGTGCGTACGCCGGCGGTGCCTGCGTTCACCATCGGCTCGATCGCGATGACGAGGCCGGGGCGCAGCGCGAGGCCGCGGCCGGGCCGGCCGAAGTTCGGCACCTGGGGCTCCTCGTGGGGCTCGCGGCCGATGCCGTGGCCGACGAGGTCGCGCACGACGCTGAAGCCGGCGCGCTCGGCGACCTGCTGCACGGCGTGGCCGATGTCGCCCAGGTGGTTGCCGGGCCGGGCGGCGGCGATGCCGGCGTCGAGCGCCTCGCGCGTGATGCGCAGGAGTCGCCCGGTCTCCTCGTCGACGTCGCCCACGGCGTACGTGTAGGCGGCGTCGGCGTACCAGCCGTCCAGCGGCACGCCCGCGTCGACGGTGACGATGTCGCCCGCGTGGAGCACGCGGCGGCTCGTCGGGATCCCGTGGACGACCTCTTCGTTCACGGAGATGCAGAGCGAGGCGGGGAACCCGTAGAGCCCCTTGAACGCGGGTACGGCGCCCTTGTGGCTGCGGATGAACTCGTCGCCGAACTCGTCGAGTGCCTGCGTCGTCACACCCGGCACGACGCGCTCGGCGAGGGCGGCGTGGAGGCGGCCGATGATGCTGCCGGCGCGGGCAATCGCGTCGATGTCCTGGGTCGAGCGGAGCGCGATCATGCGAGCATCTCCACGAGCTCCTGCTGGACGTCCTCGACGGGGCGTGCCCCGTCGATCTCGCGTACGGGCGCACCCGCCGCGCGGTAGTGGGCGAGGACCGGCTCGGTCTGCTCGCGGTAGACGGCGAGCCGGCGCCGGATCGTCTCCTCCGCGTCGTCGGGGCGCTGCACGAGCGTGCCGCCGCACTTGTCGCACCGGCCCGGCTGCGCCGGCGGCTCGGCGTCGAGGTGGTAGATCGCGCCGCATTCGGGGCAGCTGCGTCGGCCGCTCAGGCGCCGGATGATCTCTTCGTCGGCCACGCGCAGCACGAGCACACCGGTGAGCGGTCGCTCCAGCTCGGCGAGCAGCGTGTCCAGGCCTTGGGCCTGCGCACACGTGCGCGGGAAGCCGTCGAACACCACGCCCG
>CAYSGF010000094.1:0-13024 GCA_964430275.1 uncultured Gemmatimonadaceae bacterium | reverse complement strand
GACGGCGCGTCCGACGCGAGCGGGAGGGTTTCGACGAGAGCTTCTGCGCTCAGCGTGCAGCCTGCGGCGTTGCAGGAGTAAACCCGGTAGCCGTACTCCGTCAGTGGCTCCAGGCCGCTGTCCTCGTAGTCGAGCGCACCGGGGGCGATCGTATCGATCGGCGCGAACGTGCCGGCTGCACCGAGCTTGCGCTCGATCCGGTATTCAACGACCACGCCGGTTGCGGCCGTGCCAGTCAACTGGATCTGGAAAGCCGACAGCGGCGTGGCGGCCAGGTCCGTCACCGGTCCCGGCAGCGGCGGGTACGTCGTCGCCGAAGCGTCGGCAGAGGTGCTGCAGCCGCCGAGGTTGCATGCCAGGATGCGGTACGTGTGCTCCGTGGACGGTGCCAGTCCGGAGTCATCGAAGTCGAGCGTTGCAGCATCGACGCTGTCCACGACGATGAAGCCCTCTGCGTCGCCTGCAGCGTCGCGCTCGATGACGTAGTCGATCACGTCACCGCTCGCCGCGTTCCAGCTCAGGGAGATCTCCGTCGGCGATACCGTGCTCGCCTGCAATGCGGTCGGGCTTCCCGGCGGGGCAATGCCTGTGGATGCTGCGGCCTCCGCGCTCGGGCGCGAGCACAGGGTGTTGCGGCACGCAAGCACACGGTACCGGTAGCTCGTCTGCTCGGCCGCCGCTGCATCGCTGAAGCTCGTCGCACCAGAGCCGGTCGTGTGAATGCGGCGCCAGGTGGTGCTGTCTACATGCAGTCGCTCGATTGCGAAGCCGGTCTCATCCGAGCTGGCATCCGTCCAGGACAGATCGATCTGCGTGGCGGATGCCGCGGCAGCCTGCAACGCGTCCGGCCGGGCAGGCGCCGTGCGCGCATTCGACGTCGCTCTCGGCGAGCAGCCGTCGGCGTTGCACGCCCGAATGCGATAGAAGTACTGCGTGCTGGCAGCGAGCCCCGTGCTGTCGACGTACGCCGTCCCGTTCGCCGTTACCGTGGCGATCACCGCGAGCCCGTCGGGCGCATCGCCGCGGTCGATCTCGAATGCGACCTCGTTGTCGCTGTTGTCCGTCCAGGCGAGGTCGATGCGATGGTCAGAGGCGGCGACAGCGGCCAGTCCCGTCGGCGCGCTCGGCTGTGCGTCCGAGATCGTGAAGGTCACCGGGATGTCAAACGGCGCGTTCGCTGCTGCGTCGGCGATCAGCCGGACGGTTGCGTTGTACGTGCCGCGGCCGAGCGTGCCGCGTGCTGCGTTGAGTACGAGCGCAGCTGGCGCCTCCGTTGCGTCGAGCGAGGCGCTCAGCCAGTCAACCGGTTCGCCGTCGGCGTAGACGATCGTGTGCGCGATGCCGGTAAGGGTGCTGCCACCCGCGTTCGTCACCTGAACCGTGCCGGGCGCCGGATCTGCTGACTTCGTGGTGGCGGCGAACGCCACGGTCGCCGGGCTCGCACCGATGGCGGGCGGCGGCTCGATCACCTCGAACGTGACGTTGATGAGCTGCGGCGAGTTCGTCGCCACGGCGGACGCGACCCGCACGGTCGCAGTATAGGTACCGGTCGGCAGCGATCCGGTTACGGCGCCGATCGTCACGCTGTCGGGCGCGGTAGCGCCGTGCAGCGTCGCCGTCATCCAGCCACCAGGCTGATCGGACGGGAAGTTCCGCTGAATCGTGATGCCGCTGAGCGTGCGCTCGCCGGCATTCGTGATGCGCACGACCTGCGCAGGCGGATTCGCGGTGCCGCGCGTCGCGGAGAACGTGAGGCTCGGCGGCGTCAGCGCAATCGACGGCAGCTCCTGCTCGACGATCAGCGTGACGTCGACCGTGACTGGCGAGTTCGATGCGACGCCGGAGGTGACGTCAACGGAGGCGGTGTAGGTACCGTCGTCCAGGTCCGTCTGATCGACGGTGAGCGTGAGCTGCGTCGGTGCGGTGGTCGCCGTCAGTGCGGCCGTCAGCCAGGCTTCCGCTTCGCCCGCGGGATAGCGCACGGTGGCAGTCATGCCGAGGAGCGTGCCACCACCGGAATTCGTGATCGCAATGCCCTGAGCGGGAACGGCCGGGCCCTTCTGTACCGCCGTGAACGAAGCTGCCAGCGTATCCAGCTCGATCGCCGGCTTCGGCGTGACCGTTACTTCCGCCGTGCCCTCTGCCGCGCCGCTGGTTGCGCGAATCGTCGCGACGCCCGGCGCAATGCCGAGCACCGAGCCGCTCGCGTCAACACCGGCCAGCTCGGGGTTGAGGCTGCGCCACTCGATGGCGCGGCCGGTCAGGGTCTCACCGCCGCTGCCCATCACGCGCGCGTTCAGCTTCGTGATCTGCTCGACCTCCACGGAGGTGGCCGGCGGTGTCACATCGAGCTGCACGGCTTCGATGGCAACGATCGCGACGTCGCGGCAGTTCGCGGTTACAGCAAGGCCGGCGACGACCAGAACGGCCCAGCGAAGGCGTGGGAGGCGGATCATGCGCATGCGCTCAGAACCGCAACCGCAGCAGGCCCAGGCGCGCTTCGCCCGGACCCAGCTGAACGCTGGGCACGATCACGGCCGCGCCGCCGCTGCCCGCGGCATTCGCACCCACGCGGAACAGTTCGTCCGCTTCGGCATTGTGACGTCTGGCACCGCGGAACGCATCGATGGCGCTGCCGATGCCGATTGCGGCGGCAATGCCGGCCGCGATCATGAGGTACGGGCGCTCGACGTTCTCGCGGGATACCTGGCCGTCCGGACAGCGGCCGTCCACCGGCTCGGCGAGGCAAAAGATTTCAGCTTCCTGCATCATGAAGCCCGCCGTGACCGCGCCCGCGACCGTGCCGAGGACGAGCGCGCCACGGCCGGGCCGACCCGTCGTGAAATGCCCGAGGCCGGGAATGAGCAGGCCGGCAACCAGGGCGCCGCGCGGGTTGTAGCGGCCTTCGCCGCGAATCGTGCTGAGCAGGTCGAGGACATCCTCGAAGTCGGACGCGCCCGGACTCATCTCGAGATAGCGCCGCAGGTCACGGGCGGCAGGGATGTGCTCCGCGAGTGCGAGCCGCACGACGCCACGGTTGAAGACGGCCCCGCTCCATGACGGCACGCGCTCGATCGACTGGCCGAACGCGTCCTCCGCGTCGGTGAGGCGTCCTGCGTCATAGTGTGCGAGCCCGTCCTGATACGACTCCAGCGCAGCGGCGGGAACAGCGAACTCGTTCGTCTGCGTCAACGCGCCGATGCGTCCGCTCACTTCCGCGGAATCGAGCGTGGCAGGCAGCGCCAGGTAGCGGCAGTACTCGATGACGGCATCATCGCTCCGATCGAGCGCTTCCAGTGTGCGGCCGAGCTGGTACCGGATGTCGGCGGACGCCGGATCGAGTGTGGCCGCGCGGACGAGCTGATCGAGGGCAGCGGCATTGTCGCCAAGGATCGCTGCCTGCGTTGCGGCAGCGGCCAGCCGTTCCGCCTGCTGCCGCTGCACATTGTCGATGGATGCCGGATCGGGAACCTCGAGGCGCGGGCAGCCTTCCCATGCGACAGCGGGCAGCTCGCGCTTCAGCTGCAGCTCCTGCGCACCTGTGCGGTGCGCAAAGCCGGCAAACAGAACGAGGCCCGTCGCGAGCACGAACGACTGTCGCATCATTGGTCTACCAGGGACGAACGACGGCTACCGGTCGCGGTTGATTCGTGCGGGTGCCGTCGCCGAGCTGCCCTTCGATGTTGAAGCCCCAGCACAGGCGGCCGCTCTCCGACGTGCCGCACGTGTGCGCGCCGCTGGCACTCAGCGCAGTGAAGTGGTGGGCACCGGCAACGGCCGTCGGCCGCGTGCGGTCCTGCGTACTGCCGTCACCGAGCTGGCCGTACAGGTTGCGGCCCCAGCACTGCGCCGCACCGCCCGCAGTCAGCGCGCAGGTATGGACCCCGCCGACAGCGAGTGCGCGGAACGGCGTATCCGAGATCACCGCCACCGGCATGCTGCTGTTCGTGCGGTCTCCGTTGCCGAGCTGACCATTCGTGTTCTGGCCCCAGCACAGCACGGTGCCATCCGCGCGCAGGCCGCACGTGTGTGCACTGCCGGCGGCGATCGTGGTGAAGCGGTGTCCGCCGCGGACCGGTACCGGCTCGGCGCGATCGGTGTTGCTGCCATCGCCCAGCTCACCGGACGAGTTACGGCCCCAGCAGTACGCGGTGCCGTCCGTGCCGAGTGCACAGGTGTGTGCCCAGCCGAGCGATACGGAGCGGAACGTGCGGCCACCGCCCGCGCGCACGGGCGCGCGTCGATCGGTGCGCGACCCGTCGCCCAGCTGCCCGTTCGTGTTCTGGCCCCAGCAGTACAGGCGGCCGGCGTCGTTCAGCGCGCAGGAATGCGTCATGCCTGCCGCGATCGCCCTCAGTGTCTCGTCCGTGGCGACCGCTACCGGGTGGTCACTGCCGCCGCCGCTGCCGGTACCGAGCTGGCCGGATGAGTTCGATCCCCAGCAGAATGCGCTGCGCGTGACACTGATCGCACACGTGTGCGAGACGCCGGCGGACAGCACGGCGAATGGCTCGGCCGTGGCAACGCGGACGGGCGCCGCACGCCGGCTCGCAGTGCCATCTCCCAGCTGGCCGTCCGAGTTGCCGCCCCAGCACACGGCCGCGCCGGCACCGTCCAGGTAGCAGGTGTGCGTGCCGCCGGCGGCGAGCGCACTGCGCACCGCGAGCGGGCGCGGCGGCACCGTCGCCTTGAACAGGATCGGCTCGTGGTCGAGATCCGGAACCCGGACGACGACTTCCTGCGCGCGGTCCGAGCCGAGCGCCCAGGCCGTCTGTGCAATGCCTTCGGCATTCGTCTTCGCCGTAGCGGCGCCGACGCTGCCGTCTCCCGTGATCACTTCGAATTCGACGTCCACGCCCGCTGCCGGCTCGCCCCGGTCATCCTGGACGAGCACGGCGACCGGGATGCTCGTTCCGTCCGCGCCGCGCAACTCCGTGTCCGACGTCGCGCTCACGTGTGCGAGCTCCGGACGCGGCAGGACAGTCGCACGGAACGAGTACGGCTCACCCTCGAGTTGATCGACGATGGCCTGTGCGCTGTGCGGGCCTTCTTCCGCCGGGATCCAACCTGTTGATGCGATCCCCAGCTCATCCGTCACTGCGCTGTCGTTCGTCAGTGTGCCCGAGCCGCCAATAATGGCAAAGCGTACCACGGTGCCGGCGACGGGATTGCCAGCGGCGTCTTCCACCACGAGCGCCAGCGGCTCATCGAGTGTGTCGCTCGCGAATCCGCGCTGCACGGCACCCGACAGCGTGCGCGCGCACCGCCACACCGGGAACACCGGTGGCAGGCGTCGGCGGCGCTGCCGCGGCTGCAGCAGGACTGAACGTGCCCGCATCGGCCCCCGGTCCGACTGCATCCGGGCGCGACGTCATCGCGATCGTTGCGATGCCGCCAGCGAGCACCAGCGACGTGATGGCGGCGACAAGCAGGTCCCTGCCACGGTGCCGCTGCGGCAGCGGCGCGCTATGCACTGCCGGCGCCTCCGTCACCTGCCGTGCAGGTACCCATTCCCCGGCAGGCGCCGGATGTACCAGCTCGAACCCCGCGGCCGCACCCGGCGCCTTGGCACCCGCCCAGTGCGTCCGGCGCAGCTGCACCGTCGCATTCTCCGCGGGCTCGACTGTCGGCTTCGCAGGCGCGATCGGCTCGGCGACCTGCGCGGGCGTGCTCGCACCATTCGACGCGCCACCCTGCTGGACTGCTCGGCGCGTCGGCGTCGGCTGCGTGACGAGACCGCCAAGCGCGGCGAGGAACTCGCTCGCATCGGCCCAGCGACGCTCCGGGTCCTTGTGCAGTGCGCCCTCGATCGCGCACCGCATCGCTTCCGGCACGCCGCGCCGACGCTCGGCCAGTGCCGGCAGCTCCTCGTGCTTCTGCTTGTAGATGATCCCGAACAGGCTCTCGCCGTCCCACGGCGTTTCGCCCGTCAGCATCTCGTAACCGACCATTCCCAGGCTGTAGAGATCGCTGCGTCCGTCGACGACACCGCCATCGATCTGCTCGGGCGCCATGTACGCAGGCGTGCCGAGCGCCGTGCCGGGCAGCGTCAGGTTCGAGCGCGTGTCCCACGAGCGGGCAATGCCGAAATCGGAGAGCCGCGCAACGCCGCTCTCGTCGTCGAGGTAGATGTTTTCGGGCTTGATGTCGCGATGGACGATCCGGTTGCGGTGTGCATACGCGAGCGCACAACCCAGATCCGTCAGGACATGATCGATCTGCTCGAACGGCAGCGGACCACGTGCGGCGATCTCGCTCTTCAGCGTTCTGCCCGCCACATACTGCATGATCAGAGCGAGACTGCGGTCCCGCAGGCGCCGCGTCCCGTACAGCATCACGATGTTCGCATGCTGCAGGCCCGCGACCGTGCGCGCCTCGCGCGCCAGACGCGCGGCCGCTTCCTCGTCGTCAATGTACGTCGCGCGGATGACCTTGATCGCGACGCTCCGGCCCAGCTCCCGGTCACGCGCCAGGTACACGACTGCCGTCCCGCCGCGCCCGAGCTCCTTCAGGATCTCGTACTCGGCCTCCAGCTCCGTGAACCGCGGCAGCTCGTCGCGATAGTTCGTCACGACCGGAACCAGGAAAGGATCAGGTATACCACCATCAGTACCGTACCTAGCAGGATCATTGCGGCCTGCATCAGGGTCCACCGGCTCGGCTTGCGCCGAGAGCGCCGTCTCGACGCCCCCTCCGGTGTGCTCGGCTGTGTCGCCGTATGGCCCGCCGAAGGCGTCGCGCCCGACTTCGGGCCGAAGCCGATCAGCGCGACGCTGATGTTATCGTCGCTGCCCGCCTCGAACGCCGCCCCGGCAATCGCCCGTACCGCCGTCTCCGGATCCTCCGCCCCGAGCGTGATGGAGCGCAGCGTCTCAGCCGACAACGCCCGGTAGACACCGTCCGTGCACAGCAGCACAGCATGCGCTTCCTGAGCATCGAATGGACCGTAACAGTCCACCTCCAGATCCGGGTCCGTCCCGACGCATCGCGTCACCGCGTTTCGCCACCTCGACTTCTCCGCCTCCTCCAGAGAAAGCTGGCCGGAGCGCACTGCTTCAGCGACAAATGAGTGATCCTCCGTCAACTGCCGGATCCCGCCGGCATCCACGCGGTACGCGCGACTGTCGCCGACGTTCGCCAGCGTGTACACCGATTTCTGTCGCACGAGCGCAACAATCGTGGTCCCCATGCCCCGATATTCCGGTTGGGCGTGGGCCTCCTGCAACACGGTGCTGTTGGCCGCGCGGACAGCCGATGGGAGGTCGCTGCCGGCGCCGAGCGCGCTGGCGAGGACCTCGAGTGCGCGGCGGCTGGCGATCTCGCCGGCCTGGTGGCCGCCCATGCCGTCAGCGACGGCGATGAGCTCGTGATCGTCGGCGAGTGTGGCCTGGACGACGGCGTCCTGATTCACGGGTCTGCGGCCGGGAATCGTGTGGAATGCGACGGCGTCGCCGAAGGTGGGGGCGGCGCTCATTTCGATCGGAAGCGGAAGATCACTTCGCCCATTTCGAGGCGGTCGCCGTCGCGGAGGCCGACCTGGCTGTCGCTCTGGACGGGCAGCTCCTCCCCGTTGAGCACGACGGGATTTGTGCTCGACAGATTGGTGATGTGCCAGCTACCGTTATGGAAGTGCATGCGTGCGTGCATGCGGCTGACGGTTGCGGCATCGAGCTGGATGTGCGAGTGCGGCTCACCGGTACTGCGGCCGAAGGTGACTTGCGGCTCTCTGCCGGAGAGCTTCACGAAGCGAATCTCCTCGAGGGTTTTGTTGCCGCTCAGGATTTCGAGTCGTCCGGGCAGGAGCTGCAGCGTCCCGTCGGGCGGTCGATGGAACCGGATGGGTCCGGCGCTCACTTCCTCGGACTCGGCCGCCGGCTGATTGCCGCTCGCGCCTGCGTTTCCGTTCTGCGCGAACGCCTGCGGTGCTGGCTGGAACGGCGGCTCGATCGGCCGCATGGTGCCGGCGGGACGGGACGGGAAGATCAGCGGGGGGAGCGGCGCGTCCGCCTGCTGTACATGTGCGACCTTGCGGTATGCGAGGATCATCCCGGCGGTGGCGACGGCAGCGATGAGCACGAAGAAGCCGAGGTGCTGCCACCACGGCCGGGCGGCCTGGAACTCCTCGCTCGCGTCGACCAGGGTGTCGCCCGGCGCAGGAGCCGCTGCCGGCGCAACGCCGTCCGCGGCCGGCGCCGTGTCCTGGACGAGGACGTCCACGGCAGCGACCTGTGCGAACAGGGATGACGCCCCCGGCGCGGGTCGCGGCGCTTGCGCCGACGTAGCGGCCACCATGGCCGCGATCGATAGGATGATACTGTTAACGGAGATCATGAATCCTGCGACAAGGCCCCCTTCGCAGGGGACTCTTCCGTGCTTGCCTCCGACGGCATCTTTGGCGAGCCAGTGATGACGGGGTAGCTGCAATGCATATGCCCGCCGCGCGTGCCGCCGCGCGCGCGCCTGCAGCGGCCGGAACGGGGCGACATCGCCCTGGAACGGGAATGCAGCTCAGGTCGGCTGAAGGATAACACCGCACTCCCACGGAAATCACCATGCGCAATGAAGATCCGGGAAGGAAGCCGGTTCCTGCCGCTGTCCCGACGGACCCGCAGGCGACGGCGTCCACGCCGAGCGCGCCGGCCGGCGATGGCGCGGAGCCGGCGGCGGGGGCCGAGAGTCCGTTGTTGTCGGCCCCGCCGGCCGGCGATCGGCCGAACGCGAGCCCTGCGGCGGCATCATACGACTCGGATCGGATCGGTTCGCTGATGGAGCAGCCGATTGCGGTCTTGCAGCCGGAGACCACGGTCGAGGAGACGGTCCGCGAGCTGAGGCAGCTCGTGGCGGAGCATTTCGTCACGTACGTGTACGTGACGGACGAAGACGGGCAGCTCGAGGGCGTCGTGGCGATGCGCGAGCTCCTGCTGGCCCAGCCGGAGCAGCGACTGGCGGAGATCATGATCCGCAATCCGTTCGCGCTGGCGCCGGACATGTCGCTGCTGGAGGGGATGCGCGAGGCGGTGGGCCGGCACTATCCCGTGTACCCGGTGTGCGACCGGCTCGGCCGGCTGGTGGGGTTGGTCCGCGGCTATGCGATGTTCGAGCGCCAGGCGATCGAGATCAGCGCGCAGCCCGGGCAGATGGTCGGTGTCGAGAAGGAAGAAACGATGGCGACGCCATGGGGACGATGCTGGCGGCTCCGCTATCCGTGGCTGCAGTTCAATCTCGTCACGGGGCTGTCGGCGGCAGCCGTCGTTGCGCTGTTCCAGTCGACGATCGACCAGATCGTGCTGCTCGCCGCGTTTCTGCCGGTCCTGGCCGGACAGGCGGGCAACACGGGTGCGCAGGCGCTCGCCGTTACACTGCGCGGTCTCACGCTCGGGGAGATCCGGAAAGCGCGCGACCGCGTGCGCAAGGAAGCGATGCTCGGCGTCGCGAACGGCATCCCGGTTGGCATCAGCGCCGCGCTCATCATGTTCGTGTATGCGACGTCGGAGGGCGAGAGCATGCCCTTCATGCTCTCGATCGTCGTCTTCGCTGCGATGCTCGTGAGCTGCGTGTTGAGCGGCGTGATCGGCGCCGGCGTGCCGCTGATGCTGCGTCGCTTCGGCGCCGATCCCGCCACGGCCTCGAGCATCCTGCTCTCAACGGCGACGGACGTGCTGAGCATGGGATTCCTGCTCGGCCTGACCGCGTGGCTGGTACTTTGAGCCGGCCGGTGCGTGCCCGCGGGCGCGCACGTCAGGAGTGCGCCTGACCCGAGCCGGTTACCGGTGTCCACGACGGCGGATCGCTCGCAGGGAACGACTCGTCGCTGCTCTCGTCAACGGCCGCCTCGTGCTGCAACGCGTCGCGCACCGTCGTGCCGGGTGACGTTCCGGGTACGCTGGGGCCCGGTACGCTCGCTGCGCCCGGCTGCCGCTGTGCGGCGGGCGTGGCGTAGCGTCGCACGCGCGGCCGGTCCGTCGTGTCGGGGTCCGCTTCCATGCCTGCCGATGTCTCGAGGCCGCGTTGCAGCAGAACGGCGCCGGCACCCGTGACGATGGCCGCCGGAATCGACCAGCGGCGCAGTCCGAGCCACACGAGCAATGATCCGCCGACGAGGTAAAGCCAGCGCGAGCCCGTCTCCTGGTCCTCGTAATCCCACGATTCGAATGTGGCCATGGCTCCTCCATGCGGGGTTTCCGGCGGAGAGAGGCAAGTCGCGAGCCGGCAGGGGCTGCTCAGGTGGCGGTCAGGCCGCTGGGAATCTCGATCGTGAACGTGGTGCCTGCACCGACGCGGCTCTCGAGCGTGACGCGACCGCCATGGCGCTCGACGACCTTGCGCACCTGATCGAGACCCAGCCCCGTGCCGCCCGTCTTGCCGTGCGTGAACCGCCGCTCGAAGATGCGCCCCTGCAGCTCCGCAGGAATGCCACAGCCGTTGTCCTCGACCGTAAAGACGACGGCATGGTTCGCTACGCGCGCGCTCAGTGCGACGCGGCCACCGTCCGGCGGCAGCGCCTCCACCGCGTTACGCACGAGATTCAGCAGCGCTCGCGACAGCTCGTTTCGCTCACACACGATGCGACCCGGCAGATCGACGTTCGCATCGAACACGACGTTACCGTTCGGCAGCAGGCCGTGCACCTGGTTCGTCACCTCCTGCACGAGCTCGAGCACCTCGACGGTCATGGTCGTGCGCTCCTGCTCACCACGCACGAGAGCAAGCAGCTCGTCCGCGCCATCGAGCCCGCGCGTAGCCGTGCGGCGGATCATCTCGACGAACTTGCGAAGCTGCTCGACGTCCTGCGGATTGCGCTCGAGCGCTTCCAGCAGCAGCTCGGCAGCGCTCTTGATCGTGGCGAGCGGGCTGCGCAGATCGTGCGCGATCACACCGAGGTCTGCACCGATATCGCGAAAGCGATCCGAGTTCTCGAGCTGCTGGACGAGGTGCGCATTCACGTTGCGCAGATGCTGGAGCGCCACGTTCGCGATCGTCGTGGTCACTTCCAGCGGTGCGATCGCGCGCAGCCGCGCAAAGTGCTCACGCCCCAGTACGGCCGTCTGAACGGGCGTAGCAGCGGTCGCGCGCGCTGTCCTGCACCCCGAGTAGAACAGTGCGATCTCGCCGAAGAAACCGCCGGGTCCGATGAACCCGAGCGTTTCCTGACCGGCCTCGCCCGCTTTCGAGATACGGACCGAGCCCGCCTCGACCAGGTAACAGCAATCCTCGCCGTCACCTTCGTCGAAGATGACGTCGCCCGCCGCATACTTCGCGATCGGCAGCTCGAGCTGCAGCTCGGCGAAGGCGTCCGGAGGAATGCCCCGGAAGAACTCGTTCTCGCGGTACTGGATATGATCGGCGGAGGACATGCAGCCTCGCGGGGCGCGGTGGGGCGCAGTAAGGGTGCAATGTAATGCGGTGGGCGGCACCCGCGTAAGCAGGACGGCGGCGGCACTGAGGTGCGGAGTCGCCATGCGGGACGCGCACCCACATATTAGCCGTAGAGGTTGGGCGCCGGCCCGGGCCCGGGGCCCGGGCCCGCCTCACCGCATTCAACACCTGCAGACTGGTACAATCCCCGAACCGTTCACCGGCCATGATTCTACAACGCATCTACGACGACAAGCTCGCGCAGGCCAGCTACCTGATCGGCTGTGCGGCGACGGGCGACGCCCTCGTGATCGACCCCCTGCGAGATTCGGAGATCTACCTTGCCGCAGCAGCCCGCGAGCGCGTGCGCATCACGGACGTCACGGAGACGCACATCCACGCCGATTTCGTGTCCGGTGCACGGGAGCTTGCGGCCCGCACGGGCGCGCGCCTGCACCTGTCCGCCGAGGGTGGACCGGACTGGCAGTACGGATATGCCGAGACGGACGGCGCGATCCTGCTGCGTGACGGCGACCGCTTCGAGGTCGGCAACATACGGATCGACGTCGTGCACACCCCCGGCCACACCCCGGAGCACCTGACGTTCGTAATCACGGACGGGGCGGCAGCAGACGCGCCGCTTGGTGCAGCAACGGGCGATTTCCTGTTCGTCGGCGACGTCGGCCGGCCGGACCTGCTCGAGAAGGCTGCCGGCGTGGCGGGTACGATGGACGCGGCGGCGCGCACCCTGTTTCACAGTCTGCGTCGCTTTCGCGAGCGGTACCCCGAGTGGCTCCAGATCTGGCCGGGGCATGGCGCCGGCTCGGCGTGCGGGAAGGGCCTGTCGTCGATCCCGCACAGCACGCTCGGCTACGAGGCCCGCTTCAACTGGGCACTGTCGATCGCGGACGAGGACGAGTTCGTGCGAACGGTGCTGGCCGGCCAGCCGGAGCCGCCGAAGTACTTCGCACAGATGAAGCGCATCAATCGCGACGGTCCACGGGTGCTCGGCAAAATGCCGGTCCCCGTACGTCTCGATGCCCGCGAGCTCGCGGCAGTCGCTGGATCCGACGACCGGATCATCGTCGACACCCGCAGGGCAGCCGAGTATGCGGAAGCGCACGTTCCCGGTACGATCAACATCCCGCTAAACCGATCGTTCACCAACTACGCCGGATCGCTGCTGCCCTATGATACCGGACTCGTGCTCATCGCCGCCGATCCGGCCGCGGCGCGGCAGGCGACGCGCGACCTCGCGATGATCGGGCTCGAAGACGTGCGCGGCTTCATCACCGCCGATGCGATCCACACGTGGGCCAGCAGCGGCGGCCACCCTTCGCGCATGCGGCACACGACTGTCGAACAGCTCGCCCGGCAGGCGCGCGATGTCACGCTGATCGACGTGCGGGCACGCACGGAGCATGAGGCCGGCCATCTGCCGGACAGCAAGCTCATCCCGCTCCCGGAGCTGCCAGACCGCATCGACGAGGTCCCGCGCGACGTGCCGGTCGTTCTGTACTGTGAGAGCGGCGGCCGCTCCGCGATTGCTGCCAGCCTCCTGCAGGCGCGCGGCCACCGCAATGTCAGCAACCTCACCGGCGGGTATCGCGCCTGGGCGCGCAACCGGACGGCGGCGGCCGCCGAGCCGGTCGCGGGCGCCCGTTGAGCG
>CAYSGF010000093.1:0-1892 GCA_964430275.1 uncultured Gemmatimonadaceae bacterium | reverse complement strand
CGGACACGCTGCCGTATGTCGGGACGCCCCGCATCACCAACTACGATTTCGTGTTCAACGTCACGACACCGCAGTTCCGCACGACGTCCGCGTACGTGTCGTTGATCCTGGGCCGCGATGAGAACTTCGCCGAGTGGGCGCCCGGCTACATCCTGTGGGCGGACTTCAGCGGCACGTACCGACCGACGGACCGACTCCGCCTGGAGGCGCTCTACAACGAAACGCGCGTGGTCCGGCCCGACGACATGAGCACCGTGACCGTGACCCAGATCCCGCGCCTGAAGCTGGAGTACCAGGTCGCACGGCCGATCTTCGTCCGCCTGGTCGGCCAGTACGTCGCACACAAGCAGGACGCGCTCCACGACGACGGCCGCACGGAACGACCGCTCCTGGTCCGCAACCGGCTCACCGGTGTCTATGAAGCGACCACACTGCGCCGCACGAACCAGTTCCGCTTCGAGGGACTGTTCTCCTATCAGCCAACGCCCGGCACGGTCCTGTTCGCCGGCTACGGCAGCACGCTCAGCGAGCTCGACGCAGTACGCACCTTCGGATTCAACGGCCTCGAGCGCAGCACGGACGGCTTCTTCGTCAAGGTCAGCTATTTGTTCCGGCTGTAGCGGGTGGACGGCGGGTGTGGGTGGGCGCGTGGACGGCGGGTGGGCGTGGGCGTCTGGACGGCGGGTGTGGGTGGGCGTGGGCGTGATGGGTGGGGAAACGGCGGGTGCAGCTGCGGGTGGGGCGTGCTCGTCGAGCGAGATCGAGGCGCCCGATTCCGTCGGATGTTCAGCGCCACTCGACGTGGAACGGGAACAGCTGCGTGATCGATTCCCGCATCCGCGGAACCGACGATCGGCTCCGATCGCTGAGCGAACGATGGACGGGCAGGCAAGCACGGGCTCCGCACGTCCCCACCCGTCGTTGCACCCGAATCGTCCCACCCATCACGCCCACGCCCACCCACACCCGCCGTCCAGGCGCCCACCCACGCCCACACCCGCAGTACACAACCGGTATCACACCGACCGAAATGTTGATCCTGCGACGCAGCAACGGTAAACTTCGCGGGTCGACTCCGCCCGCCTTCCGCCCCGTGCGGGGCGTCGTCTTTCTCGCTCGCTGACCACGAGATCCTGATGTCGCGCATTCGATTGCTGTGCTCCACGACCGTGCTGGCCGCGGTGCTGACTGCGCTGGCTGCACCGCTGACGTCGCGTGCCGCGGCGCAGGCGGCCGGCACGGCGGACGCACACATGGCACGTCCGACCGTACATGCCGTTCGGCTGAGCGGCACGATTCAGCTGGACGGCGTGCTCGACGATGCGGGCTGGGCGGCTGCGCCCGTGATCGATCGCTTCATACAGAAGGACCCGAACGAGGGTGAGCCGGTCAGCGAGCGCACGGAGGTGCGCATCGTCTATGACGACGAAGCGCTCTACATCGGTGCGCGGCTTTACGACGAGAGTCCGATCACGACACGCCTCGGCCGCCGTGACATGCCCCTGCTGGACGCGGACTGGTTCGGTGTCGTGATCGACAGCTAACAAGGCCATCGCACGGGCAACGAGTTCGACGTGAACCCGAGCGGCGTGCAGCGTGATGCGGTGATGTCCGTGACCGCGACGGGCGAGAATCATGACAATTCGTGGGACGCGGTGTGGGACGCCGCCACGAGCATCGACGAGGACGGCTGGAGCGTCGAGTACCGCATCCCCTTCAGCCAGCTCCGCTTCAACCCGGCGGACGAGATGGTGTGGGGGGTGCAGCTCGAGCGCCTGATCGGGCGCAGCAAGGAATACTCGGTGACGTCGTTCACGCCGAAGTCCGAGCGCGGCGGCATTCCAACGTACGGCCATCTGCTCGGGCTGGGCGGCCTCGCGGCGGGCAAGCGG
>CAYSGF010000092.1:0-4019 GCA_964430275.1 uncultured Gemmatimonadaceae bacterium | reverse complement strand
GGCGCAGCCGTTCCCTGGCGGAGAAGGCGTATCCCTACCTGATGATCGACGCACACTACGAGAAGGTACGGCGTGAGGGGAAGGTACGCTCCACAGCCGTGCTCTGGGTCATCGGCGTGGACGAGGATGGCTACCGCGAGCACCTCGGCGTGTGGCTTGGATCGACTGAGAGCGGCGAGACCTGGGGCCGCGTCTTTGCGGATCTGCTCGAGCGCGGGATCCGAGGCGTTCGTCTCGCCGTCAGTGACGAGCACTGCGGCTTGCGCGAGGCACTGGAGCGTTACCTGCCGGAGTGTGGCCACCAGCGCTGCCAGGTGCACTACATCCGCAACGTCATGGGACAGGCGCCGTCTCCGGAGCGCTTTCATAAGGCGAAGGACGCGCTCCGCCACGTCTGGGACGCCGCGGACCGCGAGAGCGCCCGCGATCGTGCCCGAAATGTGATTGCGGAGCTGGAAGAGAAATCGCTGACTCCAGCGACGGGGCGCCCGGGGGTGCGCCGTTCCCCGACTCCATCCCGCATTTGAATACAACACCCTCGCCAGTTGCTCCAATGGTAATTGCTTCCCCCTCCCGCCCCCTACACGTCCGAAATGCACCCCGCCGTCATCTCGACCAGACCTTTAGCCAGAGTTCATGAGACTCTGACAAAGCTCTGACACGGTCCTGATTGACCGTCCTTCGATGACGCTGCAGTGTAGAGATGTCGTTCCTGCCTTCGTTCGACGTCGCCGATGTCGGTCAGCAGACGGGATCTCCCCGCTCGTATTCCAGCGGTCGATTCCGTCAGAACCCTTCATGGCGCGAAACCAGTCTTGGTGCTCTCGGTTGCTCAGCTCGTCCGACCTGGCGGGGGACATGGCCAAGCGACCAGCGTTGCCTGTCTCATGTCCGCTGAGCACGGCCGTTCCGCAGCCCTTGTCGACGCCATTAGTCGCTCCGACTCGTCGGCAGCGTGGGCACGGCTCGTGTCCACGGCCATCTCGATTGGCGAACGCACCGACTCCGACAACCTTCTTGTCGCATCTGTTGCGGCGCTTCGGAATGAGATCTTGCCTACAGTTGACGCCGGCTCGAAGTTTGATCATGCCACTGCATATGCGATGGCGATGGATCCCTATGAACTGCCTCCGATCTACGTGATTGTATCGCCCTCTGCGTTCATCATCGACACCTACAGCGCATGGTCCGAAGCCAAGCGTCGGTTCGACTATAAAACCACGCCAAAGGTGACCTACGAGTACACGGGCGAGGAATGCACGGAAGCCTCCGAGTTCTATTTGGCGCATTACGAAATACTTGAGAGCATGTCCGATCTGGGCACGTTCATGGGGGCAATGGCAAACTCGCTGGAACCGCTCGCTTGCGACACTGTTCCTGGAAAGCCGCTTTGCGTCGACCTCTTCATCGCGAACGCCAGGTCACTTGTCTTTGGTGGGGACGATCGAGAGTTCGATCCGGAGGCTGGCATCGATGAGTCCCGAGTGCATCTCTACATCGATCCGGAGACGCTGGAATCCGATGTCGAGATCAATACGAGTCGGATGAATGTCCATGGAGTGGTGCTCGTGGACTCAATGTCGCTCTTTGACCCTGATCAAGACATCGAGATCCTCCCAATGCCCGGCGGCTTCATGGTGAAGGCCACATTCTTTAACAACTTCTGCGCTTACCGATCTACCTGCCCGACAATCGACCTCGAACTTTTCTTCAATGAAGACTCCTCGGAGCCGGGAGGCTACGACGTCTATTGGGTGCGGCATGGGTTTCCAAGCATGGGTATCTATATGCGATCCGATGACAATCAATCGTGGCACACCTTGGCCGAGGATCCGGAGAGGATCAAGAGTGCATGGCTGAACTGGCTCGCGCTCAAGGACGGTTTTCTGCAGAGCGTGAACCTGCCGCCGGGATGCAATGTGCAGTGACTAGGCACCGCGGAGCGTGCTCGTCGCAACTCTGCGCGGGCACGCATGCCATATGCAGCGACGGTCCGTACTTGCGGACGGGCATGGTGCTGTTAGCCGTGCTTGTGGCGTGCACCGCTCGGTCGGGTGCAGCCGACGGCGTCGCGGAGTGCCGTGCGCCCAAATTGGAGAGTTCAATCGTTGCGTCGGTGTTGAACGTGACGCTTGCCATACCTCGCGAATTCGTGCGAAAGGAATGGGGGTCCGTCTCTGGCCCTGAACGGGTGTCCTGGTGGTACAGAGACCGGGTGCAGTTCAGTTTCAACATCAGCTTGTCGCATCATTCTCGGCCGAATCTGCATCCGAACACGGGCGAGTACGCGAACTGGCAAGAGTGCAGATCTCGGGATAACCCACGAGTACGCATGGCGTACTATCAGGGGACGTCACGCGAAGCAGATCACATTCCGCCGTACATTGTCCTCGCCGAGCTACGGTTGCCCCGTAACCAGTGGCTCTACTTCGTTGGCTCTGGCCGTTCGCCCGCAGAACGGGATGTACTGCTCGCGATAGCAGGATCGCTGCGTGAAAGCGACAAGCCGCAATGATGCGCGAACCTCTGCAGCCTTCGAATCGCCGATGGCTTCGCTTGGCACGCTTGGCCTACTACGCGGTATACACGCTCGGAGGGATCGCTCTTTTGCAAGGTAGCAGTGTCATCCCCGCGTATGGCGCAATGCTCCTGTGGCCATTGGTCGTCGTGCATGCAGCCGGCGGAACGCGTCCGTCGCTTCCATTCTTCGTCGCGCTCGTGGGCTACAGCCTGATCGCCTGGCGCCTGATCGGAGCAGAGCTTCCGTTCCTATTCGGATGGGGGGAGGTCGGAGCATCGCTCGAGTTCGGCCTTCTCGTCCTGTGTCCTGCCGGGCTCGCGTGGTGGCTGGCGCGCCTCGAACGGAAGTCGCTGTTCGCCGACTACAGTGCAGCGGATACGCCACCCCGTGCGGGACGATAGATGACAATCGGGATGGACCCGTGCCGGATCCATCCCGATGCAATCTACGAGGCGGGCTTGATGCGCCGCGAGGTTAGCCTCCAGCGTTCTCCGTCTCTGACGGCGGTTCCCCGGCGTCATCGTCGGCCTCCACACTGCCGACTGCCTCGGGTGCTTCCCCGCCTTCGCCCTCCGCGGCTTCCGGCTCCTCGCGCCTGACCGGCGGCTCCGGCATCTGCGTCACGCTCAGGACGATGCGACGGTTGATCGCGTCGGTCTCCTGCACGCGCAGGTCGATCGTCTGCCCCTCGCCCAGTGCCGTGGACATGTCCTTGCCTGCGGGGATCGGCAGCGCGGTCCGCGGCACGAAGCCCTCGATGTCGTCGCCGAGATCGACGACCACGCCGTCCTCGACTAGGCGCACGACCTTCGCGGAGGATTCGACGCCCGCCGTGAAACGCGCGGCGATGTCGTCCCACGGGTCCTCCGTCGTCTGCTTCAGACCGAGCGAGATCCGCTTGTTCTCCGGATCCACGCCGAGCACGACGACGCTCACGTCGTCGCCCTTGCGCAGGACTTCCGACGGATGCTGCACCCGCTTCGTCCAGCTCATGTCACTGATGTGGATCAGCCCGTCAATGCCCGGCTCGATCTCGACGAACGCGCCGAACGACGTGAGGTTGCGGACCTTGCCCTCGACGCGCGTGCCGATCGGGTACTTCTCCGGCAGCGCGAGCCACGGGTCCTCCTCGATCTGCTTCATGCCGAGCGAGATCTTCTCGTCGTCGCGATCCACCTTCAGTACGACCGCCTCGATCTCGTCGCCGATCGACACCAGCTTCGACGGATGCTTGACGTTGCGCGTCCAGCTCATCTCGCTGATGTGGACCAGCCCCTCGACGCCCTTCTCCAGCTCGACGAAGGCGCCGTAGTTCGTGATCGATCCGACCGTGCCGCGCACACGCGCACCGACCGGGTACTTCCGCTCGATGTCCTTCCACGGATACGGCAGCAGCTGCTTCAGCCCGAGCGAGATGCGCTCGCGGTTCCAGTCGATGTCGAGCACCTTGACGTCCAGCTCGCTGCCGATGCCGACGATCTCCGACGGATGACCCACG
>CAYSGF010000091.1:0-10592 GCA_964430275.1 uncultured Gemmatimonadaceae bacterium | reverse complement strand
CTCGATCCGGCCCGACGACGAGGTGGACGAGACGCTCTCCTGGTTCCGCCAGGTGCTCGAGTGGCAGCAGGAGACGCGCGAGCCGGAGGAATTCATGGAGTTCCTCCGCATCGACCTGTTCCAGGACGAGATCTTCGTGTTTACGCCGAAGGGCGACGTGAAGCAGCTGCCGCGTGGCGCGACGCCGATCGACTTCGCGTTCGCCGTCCACACCGAGGTCGGGCTGCACTGCTCGGGCGCCAAGGTGAACGGCCGCATCACGCCGCTCAGCCGCGAGCTGAAGAACGGCGACACGGTCGAAGTGCTGACGGACGCGCGCCAGCGCCCGTCGCGCGACTGGCTCGCGTTCGTGAAGACCGCACGGGCCCGGCAGAAGATCCGCGGCTACGTGAAGAGCCAGGAGGGTCGCGTCTCGCTCGACCTCGGCAAGGAGCTGTTCGATCGGGAGCTGCGGCGCGCCAAGAAGGAGAAGCCGACGGAGGCCGCGATGCAGGCGGCGGCGAAGGCGCTCGGCCACCCGGACTTCGATGCAGTGCTCGCGGCGCTCGGCCGCGGCGACATCGGTCCGACCGCGATCCTGAAGGAGCTCTACCCGGGCGAGGAGCCGAAGCCGGTCAAGCCGCCGACCGCGTTCGAGCGGTTCGTCAGCAAGGTCCGCAAGAGCGACCGCGGCGTCCGCATCCAGGGCGTGGACAACATGATGATCCGCTACTCGCAGTGCTGCCAGCCAGTACCGGGTGACGCGGTGATCGGCTACATCACGCGCGGGCGCGGCATCTCCATCCATCGCACGGACTGCCCGAACGTGCTGAACCTGGGCGAGCACCCGGAGCGGCGCGTCGAGATCGAGTGGGAGGCGGAATCACAGGACCGCTTCTTCGTACGCGTCGTCGTCGAGGGCAATGACCGGCGCGGCCTGCTGTCGGACATTGCGGTCGCGATCACGGACACCGGCACGAACATCGGCTCCGCCGAGATCAAGACGCACGACGGTGGCATGACGGGCTCGTTCGTCGTCGAGGTCGGTGACCTGCAGCACCTGAAGAAGGTGATGCGCGCGATCCGCAACGTGAATGGCGTGCACTCGGCGGAGCGGCGGGAGCATTTCGCGGGGGTGGAGGAAGGGTAGTGCCGTCCCAGCCAATCACCGACAGTGGGATGAACGAGGTCCAGGACTTCTACGACGATTTCCTCGAGAGCCGAATGCTGAGCTATCGGCTCAAGGGCGGCAATGCCCGACTCGAGCGCGCGATCGAGCGGATCACCAGCGTCCTCCGCCCGGGCGAATCGCTGCTGGACCTGGGCTGCGGCATCGGTCTGGTGGCGGAGCAGGTGGCCGAGCGCATGGACCACCGGCTGCGCTGCTGGGCCTGCGACCTGAGTCCGCGCAACATCTGGTATGCCCGCGAGACAGTTACGTCACCGGCGATCACCTTCTTCGTTGCGGACGTCGTCGCAAACTTCGACGCTGTCACCGATACGGTGCAGCAGGTCGACGTGGTCACGCTGGTAGACGTGATCGAGCATATCCCGGTTGCCCATCACGACGAGCTCTTCCGCAATATCGCGCGCGTGACACGGGCGGGCTCTCGCATCGTGCTGACGTATCCCAGCCCCCTCTACCAGGAACACCTGCGCCGCGAGAATCCCGCCGGCCTGCAGATCATCGACGAGGACGTTGATTTCGATGCGCTGTCGGGTGCTGCTGCTGCACACGGCTTCCTTCTGAAGCACTTCAGTCTGGAGGACGTGTGGATGCGGAACCAGTACGTCCACGTCGTGTTCGAACGGGGCATCGCTCTCGAGCCGCTCCGAAACGAGAGAGGGACGATCGATCGTGTGCGCGCGCGACTGCAGCGGATCCTCGACCGCTCGATCAGGATGCGGTACCGGAAGTGGAAGTACGTAACGCGCGTATTCGACGAGCAGCGACGCACTCGATGACGGCAGGTTCGCCAGTCGGCTCGCGGGATGGGCGTCTCACTCCCGCGCGCACCCATCCGCGGCATTTCGTACTGACTCGGTTACGGCAGCAGATGGAATCCGCACTCGCCGAGCTCCCGGTATCCGGCATCGATCGAGTCCTCGACTTCGGCTGCGGCAGTATGCCCTATCGTCGCCTGTTCGAAGACAGGTGGCCGCACCTGTCGTACCACGGTGCCGATCTGCCGGGGAATCCGCAGGCTGCCATCAGCGTGAGCGAAGCGGGGATACTCGCGGCGGGCCGCGACAGCTTCGATCTCGTTCTCTCTACCCAGGTGCTGGAGCACGTGCCCGAGCCGGAGCAATACCTGAACGAGGCCGCCAGAGTGCTGCGCGCGGATGGGTACCTGCTGCTTTCCACGCATGGATTCTGGAAATACCACCCGGACCCGACGGATTACTGGCGGTGGACTGGCGACGGGCTTCGGAAGATAATCTCGGATGCAGGCTTCGAGGTGGTGTCGATACGAGGAGTGGGCAATCTCGGAGCGGCGGCCGTACAGCTGTTTCAGGACGCCGTCATCCATGCAATGCCGTCCTTCCTGACGCGCGCATTCGTTCTGGCCGCGCAGTTCATGGAGGGAGTGATGTGTCGCCTGGCAGGCGGGGATTCATCGCAGGACGCCATGGTCTTCGTCGTCACGGCCAGACGGGTGCGAGACTGACCGCCGCACGTGCAGGACGCAACCTTGTCATTCCCGGCCGACCCGGTAGCTTCCGTTCTCGCTTCACCTTCATTCCGACACGAGCTGCACTCGCGAGCAACGAGCATGACCCTCTCCGACGAGCTCCGTCTCGCCGCGCACGCCGCGCGCGAGGGCGGCCGCGCCGCAATGCGCTTCTACGGCACGGCCACCGTCCGCAACGCCGACGCGCGCGCGCCCGTCACGGAGGCGGACCGTGCGTCCAATGACGCGATCCTCGAGGTCCTGGCCGGGCGGCCGCAGGGCGACGCCATCCTGTCCGAGGAGCAGGCGGACTCGCCGGAGCGGCTCGACGCGAGCCGCGTCTGGATCGTGGACCCGCTGGACGGTACGAAGGAGTTCCTCGCGCAGAACGGCGAGTTCGCCGTCATGGTCGGGCTGGCAGTGGACGGCGAAGCGGTGGTCGGCGCGGTCTACCAGCCCGCCGACGACCGGATGTTCCTGGCCGCGCGCGGGGAGGGCGCGTTCCTCGAGGAGCGCGGCGAGCGCAGCGGACTGGCCGCGCCGACGAGCCGGGGCCGCGTGCGGCTGGTCGGCTCGCGCTCGCACGCGGACGCCCTCACGCAGCAGATCATCGAGCGGCTCGACATCGAGGACGTGCGGCCGAGCGGCTCCGTCGGCGTGAAGTGCGGGCTGATCGCACGCGGCGAGTGCAACCTCTACGTGCACCCGGTGCCGTACCTGAAGGAGTGGGACACGTGCGCGCCCGAGATCGTGCTGCGTGAGGCAGGCGGTCAGGTGACGGACTGCACGGGCGAGCCGCTGCGCTACAACAAGCCGACGCCGGTGCAGCCGGACGGCATCCTGGCATCCGCGCCGGGCGTTCCGCTGGCCGCGCTCCAGGCGGTGCTGGACGTGTACGCGGATGCCGCGCGCGCATGAGCTGGGAGGCCTGGCTGACGCTCGCGGTGGTGCTCGTGATGGTGATTGCGCTGGCGCGCGACGCCGTTGCGCCCGCGCTCGCCGTGCTGGTCGCGGACATCGCATTGATGGTCACCGGCGTGATCGACGCACGCGCGGCGTTCTCGGGCTTCTCGAATCCCGCGCCGATCACGGTCGCCGCACTCTACGTGCTCGCACGCGCGGTCGAGAAGACCGGCGCGATGCAGCCGCTCGTCGCGCGCGCGCTCGGCAATGGCGGCAACGGCGGCCACCGGAACGGCCAGCGCAGCGCGCTCGCCCGGCTGATGCTGCCGACCGCCGGCGCATCCGCGTTCCTGAACAACACGCCGATCGTCGCACTGCTCGCGCCGCAGGTCACGGACTGGGCGGAGAAGCGCGGCCGCTCGCCGTCCACGTACCTGATGCCGCTGTCCTTCGCGGCGATCCTGGGCGGCACGATCACACTGATCGGCACGTCCACGAACCTGGTCGTCGCGGGGCTCATGCAGGACGCGGGCATGGCGCCGCTCGCGATGTTCGAGCTGACGCCCGTCGGCCTGCCCGTCGCACTGCTCGGCTGCGGCCTGCTCGTCCTGCTCGCGCCCGTGCTGCTGCCGGCACGACGCGGCGCACGCGAGCAGTTCCAGCGCGAGATGCGCGAGTTCGTGATGCAGTGCGACGTCGTGCCGCGCGGCCCGCTCGACGGCTCGAGCGTCGAGGCCGGCGGCCTGCGCCACCTGCAGGGCGTCTTCCTCGTGCAGATCGACCGGGGCACGGACGTGATCGCACCCGCGACGCCCGAGACCGTGCTGCGCGGCGGCGACCGCCTGACGTTCGCCGGCCGCGTCGACATGGTGCGCGACCTCCAGACGCACCGCGGCCTGGTCAGCGCCGAGCGCGCACACACACACGACTTCAACACCGCCGACCACACGTTCTACGAGGCCGTCATCAGCCCCGCCTCGCCGCTGGTCGGCAGCACGCTCAGGGACGCGAAGTTCCGCAGCCGCTACCAGAGCGCCGTGCTGGCGATCCACCGCTCGGGTGGCCGCGTGAACGAGAAGCTCGGCACCGTCGAGCTCAAGGAAGGCGACACGCTGCTGCTCGCGGCCGACCGCTCCTTCGCCCAGCGCTGGCGCGACACGCCGGACTTCCTGCTGATCTCGCACCTCGGCGGCTCGCCGCCGCCCAGCACGCGCCAGGCACTGCTCGTCGGCGCCGTCGGCCTCGCGGTCGTCCTGCTCGCCGGCGCCGGCCTGCTGCCGATCCTGCACGCCGCACTCATCGGCGTGCTCGTGCTGATCGCCGCGCGCGTCCTCACGCCGGGCGAGGCGCGCGCGGCCGTGGACTTCGACGTGATCATCCTGATCGCGGCGTCCTTCGGCATCGGCGCCGCGATCACCCAGTCCGGCCTCGCCGGCATCGTCGCGAGCGGCCTGGTCACGCCGGTCGCCGCGCTCGGGCCCGTCGCCGTGCTCGGCGCACTCGCGCTCGCCACGATCGCGCTCACCGAGCTGATCACGAACAACGCCGCCGCCGTGCTGCTGTTCCCGATCGCGACCGCCGCAGCGAACACGATGGGCGTCGATCCGCGGCCCTTCATGATCGCACTGACGATCGCAGCGTCCGCGTCATTTCTGACGCCGATCGGATACCAGACGAATACGATGGTCTACGGCATGGGCGGCTACCGGTTCGGCGACTTCGCGCGGTTGGGGCTGCCGCTGACGGTGCTGGTGCTCGTGCTGATTCTTCTGATCGTGCCGGCGGTCTGGCCGTTTAATGGCTGAACTGCGGGTGTGGGTGGGGGTGAGCGGGGGGGTGGGGACACTGCGGGTGCAGCGGCGGGTGGGGACCTTCGGCGCGGCGTTCCGAAATCCCGCTCCGCACTCCGGATTCCGCACTCCGGATTCCGCACTCCGGATTCCGCACTCCGGATTCCGCACTCCGGATTCCGCACTCCGGAGGGGTAGGCGGCGCGGGCCCCAGGCCCGCAGTTCGACAAGTGAGCTCATTGAACCGGTGTAAACAAAAGAATGTCCTATAGAAAAAGTCATCTCGACCTGCTCGAATCCGAAGCGATCTTCACGCTGCGCGAGGTCGCGGCGCAGTTCGACCGGCCGGTGCTGCTCTTCTCGGGCGGCAAGGACTCGATCTCCATCGTCCACCTTGCCAGGAAGGCGTTCCATCCGGCGACGTTTCCGTTTCCACTGCTGCACGTGGACACGGGGCACAATTTCCCGGAGGCGATCGAGTACCGGGACTGGCTGGCGGCGGAGACGGGCGCGGAGCTGATCGTGCGCAGTGTGCAGGACTCGATCGACAGCGGGCGTGCGGTCGAGGAGACGGGGCCGACGGCGAGTCGCAACAGCCTGCAGATCGTGACGCTGCTCGATGCGCTGCGCGAGCTGCGCGTGGACTGCGCGATCGGTGGCGCGCGGCGCGACGAGGAGAAGGCGCGCGCGAAGGAGCGCTTCTTCTCGCACCGCGACGCGTTCGGCCAGTGGGACCCGAAGAACCAGCGGCCCGAGCTGTGGAACCTGTTCAATGGCCGCAAGAACGCGGGCGAGCACTTCCGCGTGTTCCCGCTCAGCAACTGGACGGAGATGGACGTGTGGCAGTACATCGCGCGCGAGGGCGTGCCGCTGCCGAGCCTGTACTTCGCGCACGAACGGCCGGTCTTCCGGCGCGCGGGCATGCTCATGGCCGAGACGCCGTTCATCGAGCTGATGGCCGGCGAGCAGCCGGAGCCGCGCACCGTGCGCTTCCGCACGGTCGGTGACGCGACGTGCACGGGCGCAATCGAGTCGAGCGCCGCGTCCGTCGAGGACATCATCGCCGAGACCGCAGCACTCCGCATCACCGAGCGCGGCGGCCGCGCCGACGACCAGCGCAGTGAAGCCGCCATGGAAGACCGCAAAAAGCAGGGGTACTTCTAGAATGATCCGCACGAAAGACGACACGGCCGTCGCCTGGCACGTGAACGGCGCACCCGCAGCGGTGCGCGGGATCGACAGCGGCCGGCGCGCCGACCCGTACCACGACATGGACCTGCTGCGGCTGACCACGGCCGGCAGCGTGGACGACGGCAAGAGCACCCTCATCGGCCGGCTGCTCTACGACACGAAGAGCATCTTCGAGGACCAGCTCGAGGCGATCGAGGGCGCCAGCCGCAGGCGCGGCGAGGGCCAGGTCAACCTCGCGCTGCTGACGGACGGGCTGCGCGCGGAGCGCGAGCAGAACATCACGATCGACGTCGCATACCGCTACTTCGCGACGCCCACGCGCAAGTTCATCATCGCCGACACGCCCGGCCACATCCAGTACACGCGCAACATGGTGACCGGCGCGAGCACGGCCGACCTCGCGATCGTGCTCGTCGATGCGCGCAAGGGCGTGCTCACGCAGTCGAAGCGCCACGGCTTCCTGTCCTCGCTGCTGCGCATCCCGCACATCATCGTCGCCGTGAACAAGATGGACCTGGTCGACTACCGGCAGGACGTCTTCCAGCGCATCGTCGACGACTACACCGAGTTCGCCGAGAAGCTCGAGGTCCGCAACCTCACGTTCATCCCCATCAGTGCACTGGTCGGCGACAACGTCGTGACGAAGAGCGAGCGCACGCCCTGGTACCAGGGCGCCACGCTGCTGCACGAGCTCGAGACCGCGACCGTCGGCGCGCAGCGCAACCTCGTGGACTTCCGGCTGCCCGTGCAGTACGTCGTCCGGCCGCACCAGGACTTCCGCGGCTTTGCCGGCCGCGTCGCGTCCGGCACCATCCGCGCGGGCGAGGAGATCGTGGTGCTGCCGGGCGGCCACGCGAGCCGTGTGCGCACCGTCACCGGCCCCGACGGCCCGCTCGAGGAGGGCGTCGCCGGCGACGCCGTCGTGCTCACGATCGAGGACGAGATCGACATCAGCCGCGGCGACATGATCGTCCGCAAGCTGAACCTGCCGACCGTCGGCACCCGCCTCGAAGCGATCGTCTGCTGGATGAACGACGCGCCGCTCCGCCCCGAGACGCCCTACGTCCTCATGCACACCACCCGGCAGGTGCGCGCGCACATCGACCGCATCGTCTACCGCATCGACGTGGACACGCTGCACCGCGAGGACGTGGACCAGCTCGGCCTGAACGACATCGGGCGCGTCCAGATCACCACCGGTCAGCCGGTGTTCTTCGATCCCTACCAGCAGAACCACGAGACCGGCAACTTCATCCTCATCGACCCCTTTACGAACGTTACCGTCGGGGCGGGGATGATCCGCGGGGAAGTGCGCTCGCTGCCGGAATCGGAAGCGGTCGGTAGCGGTGCGGAAGCGGTCGGAAGCGGTAGCGGTGCGGAAGCGGGGAGGCGGGTCTCTCCCGACGTCGTGTGGCAGGAGTGGAACGTCCCGCGGGCGGAGCGGGAGGCGCGGAACGGGCATCGGGCCGCCATCGTGTGGATGACTGGGCTGTCCGGCTCCGGCAAGTCGTCGATCGCACGGGAGGTCGAGCGGCGGCTCTTCGAGGAGGGGCGGCACACCATGCTGCTCGATGGGGACCAGCTCCGGCACGGGCTGAACGGCGATCTCGGCTTCGCCGACGCCGATCGGACGGAGAACGTCCGGCGCGCGGGCGAGGTGGCGCGGCTGTTCTTCGAGCACGGCAACATCGTGCTGTGCACGTTCGTCTCGCCGTTCCGCGCGGACCGGGAGCGGATCCGGGCGCAGCTCCCGGCGGACGCGTTCCTCGAGGTCTTCGTGGACTGCAACGTGGACGTCCTCCGCCAGCGCGACACGAAGGGGCTCTACGAGCGGGCGGCAAGGGGCGAGGTCGAGCTGACCGGCGTGTCCGCGCCGTACGAGGCGCCCGGGACGCCGGAGCTGGTCGTGCGGACGGACCGGGCGGACCTCGGGAGCTGTGTGGACGCGGTTTTGCGGGAGCTGCGGGGGCGCGGCATCATCGACAGCTGAGCAGCGTATCCCGGCCGCGGCGCGGCGGCACCTGTGCCACGGCAGCGACGCAAACGGCAGAACTGCATTATCCCGAGCTATTTACAGTCGCGGTCCTGTGCTATAGTATTGCCGGCGAATCACCTGCAGCGTCGGACGCGGGAGACCGGACAGCGCACGACCGTGCTCGCTCGAGCATCGCACGCCGTACCAGGAGGCAGGGATGGCCGTGCAACATCTGAGATCGTTCGAGCCGGAGCATGGTTCGCCGCAGGAGATCATCTCGTGGGCCGCGCAGCACTACGGCTCCGGGCTGGTCGCGAGCTCGTCGTTCCAGATGCAGAGCCTCCCCCTCCTGCACATGCTGGCGCAGCACGCGCCGCACGTGCCGATCCTCTTCCTGGACACCGGCTTTCACTTCCCGGAGACGCTCGCGTTCCGCGACCGGCTGGTCGCCGACTGGGGGCTGAACCTGCGCGTCGTGCGGCGTGAGCCGGTGACGGGCGAGGACCGGCGGCGGATCCTGGACCTGCCGTACGTCGATCCCGACCTGTGCTGCCACATGCACAAGGTCGAGCCGATGCGGCTCGCGACGAAGGATCGATCCGCGTGGATGAGCGGCATCCGGCGCGACCAGGGCCGGGCGCGGGCGGCCGTGCGCGTCGTGGAAAGCGCCGACAACGGCCCGACGCGCATCCATCCCTTTGCGGCCTGGACGGCGCAGGACGTCATGCGCTACGTCCGCGAGCACGACCTGCCGGAGCATCCGCTGCACGCACAGGGCTACCTGAGCATCGGCTGTGCGCCGTGCACGCAGCCGGTGAGCATCGGCATGCGTGAGCGGGACGGCCGCTGGGCGGGGCAGGAAAAGACGGAGTGCGGGCTGCACACGACGCTGCGGCCCCAGCCTCCCGCGACGGAGTCCTGAGCGTGCTCGGCGGCTGGAACGATCGCGTCATCATGGTCACGGGCGGCGCCGGCTACCTCGGCTCGCGCCTGATCCGCGACTTCGCGGAAGACCCGCGCTTCGCCGGTGCGACGATCCGCATCCTCGACAACCTCCAGCGCGGCAGCTACCACGCGCTGATGGACCTCCCGGCGCACGCGCGCTACGAGTTCGTCGAGGCGGACATCCTGGACGCGGCGTCGGTGCGACGCGCCGTCCAGGGCGTCGACGCGGTGATCCACCTCGCGGCGCTCGTCCATTCGCCGTTCTCCTTCGAGCACCCGCGCTGGACCGAGCACGTGAACCACTGGGGCACCGCGCAGCTCGTCGAGCACTGCCTCGAGAACGGCGTCGAGCGGTTCCTGCTCGCCAGCAGCGGCAGCGTCTACGGCCCCGGCGGCGTGCACGAGGAGACCGGACAGTGCCGCCCGGTCGGCCCCTACTCGATCTCCAAGCGACGCGCCGAAGAGGCCGTCCTCGCCGCCGGCCAGCGCGGCCTCGCCGTCACCGTCGTGCGCCTCGCGACGCTGTTCGGCGACGCGCCCGCCGTCCGCTTCGATGCCGTGCCGAACCGCCTGGCGTATCTTGCAGCGATCGGCCGGCCGATCACCGTGCACGGCGCCGGCAACCAGGTGCGCGCGGTGCTCGACGTCGCGGACGCGTCGGATGCGGTGCGCTGGTGCGTGGCCGAGGTCGCGCGGACGCGCGGCGAGGTGTTCAATGCGGTCGCGGAGAACGTCGAGATCGGACAGGTCGCCGAGGTCGTCGCGGCGCTCCGGCCCGGCGCGGAGATCCGGCGCACCGCGCAGGACGTGCTCACGCACTTCAACCTCGCGCTGTCGGGTGAGAAGCTCGCGGGCGCGGGCTGGCGGCCGCGCCGTATGCTCGCGGACGGCATGAAGAGCGTGCTCGCTAGGCTCAAGGGATTTCAGCACTGGTCCACAGCACTCGGACCGGCAGTGTCGTGATCTACCCAAACCGGCCTCTGCGTGCCACGTCCGGATTGCAGGAGTCCCTTCTTTGCCTGCCGGCGAATATCTACTGACAGCGCTTCGCGCATGGCTATCCACGTAGCAAACGTCCTCTTCGATGAACGGTACGGAGGGCCTGTCAAGCGAGTGTGCGATGTCGCGGTCCATCTT
>CAYSGF010000090.1:0-6742 GCA_964430275.1 uncultured Gemmatimonadaceae bacterium | reverse complement strand
CGAGGAGCTCGGCTGGCAGCCCGATCCCGACGAGGTTGCACGCCTCACCCGCGAGGGCGTCGCCGCAATCGTGATCACGAATCCGTGCAATCCAACAGGAAGCGTGCTGAGCGAGGAGGCGCGCCGCGCCCTCATGGACGCCGCCGCCGCCGCCGATGCCTGGATCGTCGCCGACGAGGTGTACGCCGGCGCCGAGCTGAGCGGCAATCGCACGCAATCCTTCTTCGGCGCCTACCCGCGCACCATCGCCACCGGCTCCCTGTCGAAAGCCTACGGCCTGCCCGGCCTGCGCATCGGCTGGGCGGTCAGCACGCCAGCCATGATCGAGCAGCTGTGGGCACGACGCGACTACTCCACGATCGCGCCCGCGACGCCCAGCGATCACCTCGCCACGCTCGCCCTCGAGCCGCTCGTGCGCGACCGGATCCTGCACCGCACCCGCACCCTCATCGCCCGGGGCCTGGAGATTCTCGAGCCATGGCTCCATGAGCGGGGTATCTTCCAGTGGCAGAAGCCCGCGGCAGGCGCGATCTGCCTGGCGCGCTGCGCCGCTCCCTTCGACGCCATCGCCTTCAGCGAGCGGCTGCGGGTCGAAAAGAGCGTCCTGCTCGTGCCGGGAGACCATTTCGGGGTACCGCATGCGCTGCGCTTCGGCGTCGGCTCGCCCGAAACGCTGGCGGCCGCGCTGGCGCGGACAGCCGCATCGCTCGCCGCACTGCCGGTGAATGCGGCCGCAACTGGCTGAAATTACTGCAGATCGGGCACGTGGCTTGCTCTCGTATGAGGGCGGAGTCTGAGAAATCAAGTCAGGGAGGTACTCGTGCGGTTTTCGCGACGACAGGCACTCTTCACCGGCGTGGTCGTGCTGGGGCTCGCCGGTGCGGGTGTGAACTACGGCTGGACGCGTCCGGCAGTACAGGGCGAGGACGCACCATTGCGCATTGTCCTGAACGTCCCGGCGAACCGCATCTACGTGTACGAGAACGGGGAGCGGACGAAGTCCTATCGCGTCTCCGTTGGTGCGCGGCAGCATGCGACGCCGGCCGGCAGCTACACGCTGTCGACGGCGATCTGGAATCCGTGGTGGCACCCGCCGGAGAGCGCGTGGGCCCGGGACGAGAAGCCGGAGCCACCCGGGTGGGACAACTCGATGGGGCGCGTGAAGCTGAACTTCACGGAGCTGTACTACATCCACGGCACGCCGAAGATGAACGAGGACGCACTCGGCCTGCCGGTGTCGCACGGCTGTGTGCGGATGGCGAACCGTGACGTGATCGAGCTGGCGCAGCTGGTGCACCGGTATGCGACGCCGGATCTGCCGGATTCCGAGGTGCGATCGCTGATCGACAATCCGAGCGCGACGCGGACGATCCGCTTTGCGAACCCGGTTCCGTTCGCCGTGGTCTACGAAGTTGCGATCGTGCGGAACAACTTTCTGATCATTTACCCCGACGTGTACGCACGGCTGGGCGACCGGCGGGCGATGAAGGACCAGGTGCAGCAGGTACTCGAGGATCACGGCGTGAACCCGTCGGAGATCAACCGTGACCACCTGAACCGCCTGGTCGAGAAGGGCATGAAGATGCGCGTCGCGATGTCGCTCGAGGAGCTGACGTCACGCGCGGGCATTGCCGCCGGTGCCGACGAACAGTTCTGAGGAGAATGGCCCGGATCCTGATCGTGGAAGACAACCCGGACCTGCTGCTGATCCTCGATCAGCTACTGAGCGCGGAGCACGATGTGGTGACCGCGCGCCGGGGAGAGGAGGCCGTCGCGCTCACGCGTGCCTTCCGTCCTGAGGTCGTGATTCTCGACCTCCAGTTGCCGGCCATGGACGGCATCGAGGCCGGCAAATGGATGAAGCGGGAAACCGCGCCGGATCCGGTTCCCATCCTCGTGCTCACCGGGTTCGCGGCGGCCGGCGACGCGGAAGCGATTCTCGCGTCCGGCTGCTGCGATCTGTACCTGGCCAAGCCGGCGACCCTCGCGGAGATCCGGCAGGGCGTCGATCAGCTCCTGCAGGGCCACCGCAGCGCTGCATGAAGCGACATGGCATCGTGGAGCCGCGGCGGCTCGGTCTTTTGCGGACGGAGGGCGGCCGTGCAGCTCCGCCGCGCGGCCGCTTCGCATACGCGCCCGGAGATCGCATCGCGGGCGACCTGACCGTGATCGGCCACCTCGCAGTCGGCCGATACGGACACCTCTACCAGGTCTGGAGCGCGACGGAGTGGTGCGCGCTGACGTGCAAGATCGTGGCGCCCAAGCGGCGCGAGGAGCGCGCTGCCCTTGCCGCACTTCGCCGTGAAGCGCGCATTCTGCGGCTCGTGCGACACCCGGCCATCGTGCGCAGCTTCGGCGGCGGCGAGCACGACGGACTGCCGTTTCTGCTGATGGAGTACCTCGAAGGGCCGTCACTCTTCGACATCATCGATACCAGTCCGGACCGGCAGCTCGACATCGATGACGCCGTGCGCGTCGCGATCCACATCGGCGCCGCGCTCTACCACCTCCACCGCAACGGGTTTCTCTACCTCGACCTGAAGCCGGCGAACCTGCTGCTCCGCGACGGTGTGCCGGTCCTGGTGGACCTGGACGCCGTGCGCCGCATCAGCGATCATCGCCGCCCCGGGCGGCGGGTCGGCACCGCACCATACATGGCACCCGAGCACGTGCGCCGCGAGCCGCTCTCGCGCGCCTGTGATGTCTACGGCCTCGGTGCGCTGCTCTACGAGATGCTGACCGGCCGCTGGCCCTTCGAGCACGTCTACATGGACGAAGAGCCCGGCACCGACGACGCTCGCCAGTACCCGCAGATCCGCGGCCTCGCACCGCCCCCCGTCCGCGAGTTCATGGGCGACGTCAGCGACTCCCTCGAGCAGACCGTCATGCGCTGCCTCGCCCCCGATCCCGCCGATCGCTTCGAGTCGATGCACACGGTGCTGCTCGGGCTGGCAGCAGAATTGGATGGGCCTGTTTCCTTGTGGCCGGCGGGAGTGAAGACAGAGCGCAGGATGAGCCCGAGGAATGAGTGAATTGGTGAATTGGTGAATTTTCGCAGGGGACGTTCTCGTCCCGCGGCCTGATTCACCAATTCACGAATTCACCAAGTTCGACTATTCCGTCGCAGCGACCTTCCCCGTTCCAACGTTCTCCTGCGCACCAACCACCCAACCGTCCAACAACTCCACGACCCGATGCCCGTAGGCGGCGTTCTGCTCGGAGTGGGTGACCTGGATGATCGTGGTCACTTCCTCGTTGAGGCGGCGGAAGAGGTCCATGATGTCCTTGCCCTGGGCGGAGTGCAGGTTGCCGGTGGGCTCGTCGGCCAGGATGAGGCGGGGGGAGGCGACGACGGCGCGGGCGACGGCGACGAGCTGCTGCTGACCGCCCGAGAGCTGGTTCGGAAAGAGGTCCTTCTTGCCGACGATCTGGAAGCGGTCGAGCACGTCGGCGACAATCGCCTGTCGCTCACCGCGCGGGATGTTCCGGTACGAGAGCGGAATCTCGAGATTCTCGTACACGGTCAGGTTGTCCAGCAGGTGATACTGCTGGAAGACGAAGCCGATGTTGCGCTTGTTCAGGTCGGCGCGTGCGCGGAGGTTCATGCGGTGCACCGGCTCGTCGTCGAACCAGTACTCTCCCTGCCAGGCGGCGTCGAGCAGGCCGATGATGCCGAGCAGCGTGGATTTTCCGGCGCCGGACGGACCCATGATGGTCACGAACTCGCCCTGGCGAATATCCAGGTCGATGCGGCGCAGCACGAAGAGCTTGCCCGCCTTCGTCTCGAACGCCTTTTCCAGATTGCGCAGTCGAATCATTTGCCTGCCGTCCTCGGACCGGTTCAATGAAGGCCGCCGATGCAGGAGCGCCGCGTGCGGCGCCCGTCGTCACCGAGGCGATGTAAGGTCGGACACGCGGCTACGTACAGGAAATCCGCGTGCCGTGTTTCACCTGTATGGAAAGCTACTGTACGGCAGAAGGTTGCACGATGGGGAGCCCGAACGCACGGGCGCCGCATGTCCGCGGGCCGGGATGATGCGATCCCGGAAGCGAACATGCGGCGCCATGGGTGAGACCACGCCGACCGCCTGGCGGCGTGCGAAACTACCCGCGCGTCACCTCGCCCGCGCGACGGCGCGGGCCACGGATGCCGTTATGGGTGCAAGCGCACGGGCTCGCACGGACCGGCTAGCGGACCCTGAACGCGATGGGCACCTGGATCCAGACCGGCACCGTCGCGCCGTCCTTCCGCGCGGGCGTGAACTGCATGCGGCTGGCGACGCGCAGGGCCGCCTGGTCGAGGGCGTCGTAGCCGCTCGGCTCCTCGATCTTGACCTGCATCACTCCGCCGTCGCGCTCGATGAACAGCCATACGTGGGCGGTGCCACCGATGCCCGCGTCGCGCAGGAGTGGCGGGTAGCTCTCCTCCAGCATACGCGCGACCTCCGCACCATTGCGCAGCTGCGGTGCATCCGTGAACGGCGTTGCCGTCGGTCCGGCCTCGAGGTCTCGACCGCCCGGCGCGGGCGTTCCCTCCGGCGACCGCATGGCGCTCATGCCACGTACACGGGAAGACGATGGCGGCTGCGCCGCCGCCGAGCCGGACGGGGTGCGCTCGTACGTCGAGTCGGAGACGCCGCGCTCGTAGGAGCTCTCCTGCCCCGCGCTCTCGCTGCGGATGCGCGGCTGGCCCTGCCCCGCGCCGTCCCCGGCCGAGAACACGATCGGAATCGCGACCCAGACCGGCACGTTCTCGCCCTCGTTCGTGGCGGGCGTGAACTGCATCGTGCGGGCAACGTGCCGGGCCGCCGAATCCAGTGCGGGATACCCGGATGACCGGTTGATCGCGGTCTTCGCCACGTTGCCGGTCTCATCGATGAAGAACCACACGAGCGACTCGCCGCCTATGCCCGCATCGCGCAGCAAGGGCGGATAGTTGCTCTCGAGCGCCTGCGCCACCTCCGCCATGTTCTTCAGCTCCGGCCGCGTCGTGAACGGCGTGAAGCGTGGCGCGTCGCTGACATCGGCGCCCGGCATGGCTGCCGCATCCGCGGTGCGTGCGCGCTCCATCGGATCCACGCTCGAGATCGGGTCCCGCGCGCACACCGCGAGCAGCAGAACGGCGGCGGACGCGACGCCGAGCGCACCCGCGCGCACGAGCCGCCGTCGCCCGAGCGCACGCGGCAGCATGCGGATGCGCTCCTCCAGGAACCGGCGCGGCTCGCCAAACGCGACCGCCAGCGCTCCCGTCCCGCTGCGATGCCGGCCAACTTCGAGCAGCAGGGCACCGTAGCCGCGCGCGTCGCCGGACGCGTGCAGCACGCGCGCGTCGCAATCGATCTCGATCGCGAGCCGCAGCCGCAGGAACTGGAGCCACACGAACGGATTCCACGGCGCGCACACGATCGCGCCGAGACCGAGCACGAGCAGCCGCGGGTCGCCCGCACGCAGATGCTCGCGCTCGTGCAGCAGCAGCAGTCGCCGCAGGTCCCGCTCGATGCCGAGCACCCACTGCGGCATGACGATGCGCGCACGACCAAACCCGACGACCGCCGGACCGACATCCGCACTGATCAGCACCGACTCCCCGTCCAGCTCCGCCTCGCGCCACGACCTGCGCGCACGCTGCAACCGCACCGCCGCCACGACCAGGAGCACACCTACGAGCAGCGCGCCCGCGACCCAGCCGATGGCCAGCCACGTGTCGAGCCCCGGATGCCCCGGGGTCGCAGCCGCGTCCACCGTGATCGGCTGCAGCCGCAGCATCATCGGCGGCTCCACCGGCACGCCCGCCTGCGCCTCCGGCCACAGCCACGCCGCCACCGGCAGCACCACCGAGCCCGTCACCGCACTCGCCCACAGCCAGCGCGTCGGCCGGCCCGCCGCCCGCGCCGCGCGCTCCCCCAGCAGCGCCGCAGCCGTCAACAGCCCCGAGACGACCAGGGCGTACACCATCCATGCGAGCATCGTCGTCATCTCTCCTCCTCCAGCCGCTCGTCGAGCAGCCGCCGCATGCGTTCCAGCTGGTCCGGTGTCAGCCCGCGCTGCGCCACGAGATGCGTCAACAGCAACTCCGGCGAACCCCCGAACACCTTCCCGACCAGCCGCTTCAGTGCACTCTCCCCCGCCGCCGCACGATCCACCAGCGGCACATACCGGTACGCCCGACCCTCCCCTTCCTCATGACCAACGTGTCCCTTCTCCTCCAGCGTCCGCAGCACCGTCAGCACCGTCGTGTACGCCAGCGCGTCGCTCAGCCGCGCCTGTACCTCCGCGACCGTCGCGCCCTCCCGCTCCCAGAGCACGGCCATCACGTCCAGCTCCCGCTCCGTAAAGCTCACGTCCTGCCGCTTCCGTCGTGCCATGCGCGCCCTCCGACTAGTTTCATAGTAGATACAATGCCGGGCGGCCCTTGTCAACTGTAATTTTAGTTGTAGCCGTCCGGACCATGATTGATTTTTGCGCTCTGGCCGGATCGAACATGGCCGATTCTCGGGGCTCCACTGCGGTGAGGGCGCAGAAGCCGATGGCCGGATCGGCCAGAGCGCAAAAATCAATCATGGTCCGGATTGCAGGTCCGGGTTGCATGGCGCCGGGATTTGTCGATTATAGGTGCTCTCCCCACACCCTGGCCTGGAACTGCGGATGACTGTCTCGATGGCGGGCAGCACGTGGCTCGCGAGCGTGAGCGCATGAACGGCGTGCGCGATGTTCATGAGTCCGCGCGCACACGCGTGCAGAC
>CAYSGF010000089.1:0-4895 GCA_964430275.1 uncultured Gemmatimonadaceae bacterium | reverse complement strand
GGACGCGCCGTCGAACCTGCGGGTCACCACCGCATCGTTCACGCAGATCGACCTCGCGTGGGACGCCGCCAGCGGCACCGTGGACGAGTACCGCATCCAGAGGCGGCTCGCCACGGCCGGCCCGGGCACGTTCGCGCAGGTCGCCACCGTGCCGGCCGGAACGCTGACGCACCCGGACGATGGCCTCGACCCGCTGACGACGTACGCGTACCGTGTCCAGGCCTGTAACGCGGGTGACTGCTCTGCGTTCAGCAATCAGGCGTCCGCCACCACCTATCCCGCGCCGCCGGCCGCGCCCACGGTACTGGCCGCCGCAACAGTCTCCTCGTCGCAGATCGACCTGACGTGGACCGCCGTGCCTGCTCCGGACAGCGTGGAGGACTACCGCATCGAGCGCCGGCTCGCGACGGACGACCCTGCCGCGTTCGTCGTCATCGAGACGCTGCCTGCCAGCGCCGACGCGTATCGCGACGAGAGTCTCGCGCCCGAGACCGGCTACGTATACCGCGTGCAGGCGTGCAACATCGGCGGCTGCTCACCGTACACGGCCGACGCCTCCGGTGCGACGTTCCCGGCGGACCCGAACGCTCCATCCGGCCTGACCGCGACGACGCTCTCGTCCTTCGACATCGCGCTCGCATGGACCGCCGCAGGCGGCACCGTACGCGTGTACCACATCGAGCGCAGTATCGAGGGCGGCGCCTTCGCCGTGCATGACTCCGTGCCCGCCGGTACCCTGACGTACGACGACGCCGGACTCGATCCCGATGTCGTGCATGCATACCGCGTCCAGGCCTGCAACGATGGCGGCTGCTCGAGCTACACGAACGAGGCAACGGCGACGACGCACCCGTTGCCGCCATCGGCGCCGACCGGCCTCACCGCAACCACGGCGTCCGCATCACAGATCGACCTGGGCTGGGCTGCTGCCACCGGCACCGTCGAGGAGTACGTCATCGAGCGGAGCACCGGAGGCGCGGCGTTCGCCGTCGTCGACACCGTGCCCGCCGGAACGCTGACGTTCCAGGACGGCAGCCTGGATCCGGAAACGGCGTACACGTTCCGTGTGCACGCGTGCAACATCGGCGGCTGCTCGGCGTACAGCGGCGAGGCCGGTGCGACGACGTTCCCGGTGGACCCGAACGCGCCGTCGGGCCTGGTCGCGACCACCATCGCGTTCGACCGCATCGACCTGAGCTGGACCGCCGCCGGTGGTGTCGTGAACGAGTACCGGATCGAGCGGCGGGTGGGTACGACCGGTGACTTCGCATTCCTCGACACGGTCGACGACGCGACGCTCGCCTATCAGGACACCGGCCTGGATCCGGAGACGGAGTACTTCTACCGCGTGCAGGCGTGCAACACCGGCGGCTGCTCGGCGTTCAGCAACAATGGCTCGGCCGTCACGCACCCGGACATTGCCGGGCCGCCTCTCGGGGTGTCGGCACAGGCGATGTCGTTCCAGCAGATCAACCTGAGCTGGGGCGCGTCGACCGGTACGGTCACGGAGTATCACATCGAGCGCCGCGCCGAGGGCGGTGCGTACGCAGAGATCACGACCGTCGGCGGCACCACGCTCGAGTATCAGGACGTCGGCCTCGATCCGTTGACCGAGTACTTCTACCGCATCCGTTCCCGCAACGTCACGGGCTTCGGCGGCTACAGCACCGAGACGTCCGCAACGACACACCCGGATGTGGCCGGGCCGCCGTCCGGGCTCGCGGTCACGACGATCTCGTTCGAGCAGCTCGATCTGAGCTGGGCTGCCGCCAGCGGCACGTTCGACGAGTACGTGATCGAGCGCGCACTCGCCGCGGGCGGACCGTTCGCCGTGATCGATACGGTGCCGATGGGTACGCTGACATTCCAGGACGCGGGTCTCGATCCCGAGACTGCCTACTTCTACCGCGTCCAGGCGTGCAACGTCTCCGGCTGCTCGGACTACACCGCGATCGCATCGGGTACGACGAACCCCGCACTCACGGGCGCAGCCTCCGGCCTGACCGCGACGACCATCTCGTTCGAGCAGATCGACCTGGCATGGGTGGCGGCGACCGGCACCGTCGAGGAGTACGTCATCGAGCGCGCAGCCGCCGTGGGCGGACCGTTCGCGCCGATCGACACCGTGGGCGGTGCCGTGCTCGGCTACGCCAGCACGGGCCTCTCGGCCGAGACCGAGTTCTTCTACCGTGTGCTCGCCTGCAACGTCACCGGCTGTGCGGCACCGAGCAACGTGGCGTCGGCGACGACGAATCCGAATGCGTCCGGCGCACCGACCGGGCTCGTCGTCACGACCGTGTCGAACACACGGCTCGACCTGAGCTGGCTCGCCGCGAGCGGGACCGTCAGCCAGTACCACATCGCTCGCAAGACCGGCGTTGCCGGTACGTACGCAGTCATCGACTCCGTGCCGGGCGGCACCCTCACCTTCGAGAACACCGCGCTAACGCCGGCCACCGGGTACTTCTACCAGGTCCGCGCTTGCAACGTGACCGACTGCTCGGACTACAGCGCCGAGGTGGGCGGCACGACGAACCCGAACGCACCCGCGTCGCCCGCGAGTCTGACGGCGACCACGGTTTCCGGCACACAGATCGATCTCGCATGGACGGCAGGCAGCGGCGCGGTCGAGGACTACGTGATCGAGCGGCGTACGGGCGCAGGCGCATTCGAAGTGGTCGACACCGTTGATGCCGCAGTGCTCGCATTCCAGAACGACGGGCTCGCGGCCGCAACCGAGTACACGTACCGCATCCGTGCCTGCAACGTGACGGGCTGCTCCGCGAATCTCGAGGCCGCGCCGGCAACGACGCTGTCGGGAGCACCTTCGGGATTGAGCGCAACCACGGTTTCCAACACGCGGATCGACCTGAGCTGGACGGCGCCGGGCGGCGTCGTGGACACGTACGAGCTGGAAAGCAGCACGGACGGCGTCGCGTTCACGCCGGTCGAGACGATCGCGGCAGGGACGACGACGTACCAGAACACGGGGCTCGTGCCGCAAACCGGGTACACGTACCGCGTGCGGTCCTGCAATGCAGGAGGGTGCTCCGCATACAGCACCGTGACGACCGCAACGACGTTCCCCGACACACCCGCGGCACCGACCGCCCTCGCCGCGACGACCGTATCGCCCACGGAGATCGGCCTGAGCTGGACAGCCGCGACCGGCGTCGTCGTGGACTACGTGATCGAGCGGCGCACGGGAGCGGGCGCGTTCGCCGTGATCGACAGCGTGCCGCCCGGCACGGTCAGCTATCAGAGCACCGGCCTGACCGCAGCCACGAGCTACGGCTATCGCGTCCTGGCATGCAACGCGAACGGCTGTTCGGCGGCCAGCAACACGGCATCCGCAACGACACAGGCGAGCGCGCCGGCGAACCTGACGGCCACCACCATCTCGACGACCCGCATCGACCTCGCCTGGAGCGCGCCGACCGGCGTCGTCGTCGAGTACGTCATCGAGCGGAGCACGAGTGGTGGCGCCTTCATGGTGCTGGACAGCGTGCCGTCGACGACGCTCAGCTACCAGAACACCGGCCTGACCGCAGCGACGCAGTACAGCTACCGCGTGCAGGCGTGCAACACGGGCGGCTGCTCGGCGTTCAGCAATGCACCGTCGGCGACGACGCGGCCTGTCGCGCCGACCGGACTCATCGCGAGCACGGTCTCGAATACGGAGATCAGTCTCGACTGGACGGTCCCGGCCGGTGTGGTCGATACGTACCGCATCCAGAGGAGCGTCGGGGCGGGCGGGACCGAACCCTACGACACCGTTGACGCGGGTGAGTCGCCGCCGTACCTGGATACCGGACTGACCGGGGCAACGCTGTACGGCTACCTCGTGCAGGCGTGCAATGCGGGGGGCTGCTCCGGCTTCAGCAATCCCGAGGGCGCGACCACGAACCCGAACACACCGGGATCGCCCGGCAGCCTGACGGCGACCGTCGGCTCCTTCGAGCGGATCGATCTGCAGTGGACCGCAGCATCGGGCGCCGTCGCAGGGTACGAGATCCGCCGCTCGCTGACCTCCGGCGCCGGCTTCGTCGTGATCGACACGGTCCCCGCTCCGGGGCTCACCTACCAGAGTACCGGTCTGGATCCGGAGACGGAGTATTTCTACCAGGTCGCAGCCTGCAACGTCACAGGGTGCTCAGCACCGACGGCAGAGGCATCGGCGGAAACGAACCCGAACACGTCGGGTGCGCCGTCGGGACTCAGTGCGACGACAGTTTCGACGACGCGGATCGACCTGGCGTGGAGCGCGGCACCGGGGACCTTCGACGATTACCAGCTCGAGCGGGCAACGAGTGCGGGCGGACCGTGGGCGATCATCGATTCCGTCGATGGCGGCGTACTCGCCTACCAGAGCACCGGCCTGACACAGAATACCGAGTACTTCTACCGCGTCGCCGCCTGCAACGTGACCGGCTGCTCGGATCCGTCGTCGGTCGCGTCCGCGACGACGCATCCTGTTGCGCCCGGCAGCCCGACCGGTCTGAGCGCAACGACATTCTCGAACACCCAGATCGACCTCGCCTGGACGGCCGCGACGGGCGTCGTCGTCGACTACGTGATCGAGCGGGCGCCGGGTGGCAGCGGCACGTTCGCGGTGATCGACAGCGTCGGCACTGGCGTGCTGAGCTACCAGAACGCCGGTCTGGCAGCGGAGACTGCATACGACTATCGGATCATCGCGTGCAACATCACGGGCTGCTCTGCGCCGAGCGCGATCGCGTCCGCGGCAACGAATCCGGATACGCCGGGCGCACCGACGGGTCTCGACGCGACGGCCATCTCGCACGTGCGCATCGACCTGGCGTGGAGCGCGGCGAGCGGTACCGCCGCCGAGTACGTGATCGAGCGTTCGCTGAACGGCGGCGGGCCGTTCGCGC
>CAYSGF010000088.1:0-17403 GCA_964430275.1 uncultured Gemmatimonadaceae bacterium | reverse complement strand
CCGAAGATCTGGACGCCGATGGGGCGCTCTGCATCATCGAAGCGGAGGTACTCATGGGTGCGCTCGCTGCCGCGTCGGAGGCCTTCCGCGCTGACGAACTCGCTCACCACGACGTCGGCGCCGTACGCGCGGCAGAGCCGGCGAAACGGCGATTCACTCACGCCCGCCTGGGGCGCGAGATAGAGCGGCACGGCGCCACCATGGAGCCGACGAAGCAGGTCCTCGAACATGCCCGAAAGTTAACCGCAGGGCGGCACGTGATCAATCGGATTGGCCTGTTTTTGCCCCGCATCCCGAACGGGTTTATCTTCGTGCCCGACCGCCCGCGGGGCCGGTCGTTCGCCACACTTGAACGGACCAGATACATGGACCTGAGAGATTTTTTTGATAGAGACGCGGTCAGCCTGAACCTCTCGGCGGAGACCAAGGATGACGCGTTGCGCGAGCTCGTATCGCTGCTCGGTCTGGAGGAAAAGAACGAGGCGATCCTGTTCAAGATGCTGAAGCGGCGTGAGAATCTCGGCTCGACGGGGATCGGCCGCGGCATCGCGATTCCCCACTGCCGCTCGCTGGTCGTGAACCGGCTGCGCGTGGCCTTTGGCCGCAAGGCGGGCGGCATCGATTTCAATGCGATCGACAGTCAGCCGGTCGAGAACCTGTTTCTCATCGTGGCACCACCGCTCGAGGTCAGCAATCAGTACCTGCCGGTGCTCGGGCGGCTCGCGCAGTTCGCGAAGGATCCGGACAACGTGCGTGCGCTGAAGACGGTCGCATCGCCGGATGAGTTCCTCGAGCTGCTGGATCGACAGAGCTGAGCCCGCAACAGTGGAACGATGTGCGGCGCGGAGCGCATTGGTTCCGCGCCGCTTTCGTATCGCTACGCTCACGCGAGTCGGCGGCGATCCCCCTTCCGCACCGTCACCCCCGTACGATCCAGGTATTCCAGCAGCGGAATCAGATGCTTGCGAGTGATGCCCCAGATGTCGCGGAAGTCTCCGGGGCCGAGATCCGCACGTGTGGCGAACGCGGCGCGGGCGGCCTCGATGGCGGAGCTCAGCACGGTGGCGGACAGGTAGCGCCCCGGCTCGATGGCGACGAGCTCGCCCTGTCGCTCGAGCAGTCGTAGAACGGCCGCCCGGTCCGGATGATCGCCGAGCGGCGCGGGCAGCTCGGATGCGTCGGGTGCGGCGAGGCCCGCATCCGCACACGCCTGGCGTGCCGTGGCGAGGAGCGTGGCGTGCTCCGGCGAGATGGTCGGCTGCCACGCCCGGCGCGAGTGGAGTGCGCCGCTCACCGTGAGACGGCCAGCTTCGGCCAGCCGGTCGATGGCGGCAAGGACGATCTCGGCATGCGCGTGCTCCGGCAATGCACGTCGCAGCACCTCGCGCTCGCAGCCCGCTTCGAGCGGATTGTCTGCGTGCCAGCCGTCCATGGCTGCGTCGATGGCGTTGAGGGCTGCATCCAGGATCCGCGCGGTAAACACCCGCGTGGCGGTGACGCACACACCGGCGTTATGCGCGTCGAGCAGAGATGCGACGACGCCTGGCGCGAGCCCCGTCGCGACCGGGAGTGCCGCGCGCGCGACGCCCTGCCAGGGATCGATCCCGGCGCAGGCGCCAAGCGCGCCCACCGGCTCCCCGTTCAGGATCGCACCGAGCTGCTCGCGCAGCTCGCCATCGAGGCGTCCGCGGCGCGGCGCGTCCGGCTCGGCGATGACGGCGCCTGCGATCGTCGTGACCGGCGAATACGTGCGGATGACGATGCGATCGCGGGCCCGTGCGACGAGCGGCCGCTCGAGCCGCAGCTGTGCCCACGCGTCCGTGCCGGGCGCGACCTCCGGCGCGCCGAGCAGTGTCACGCGTGCCATGACCTCCGCAGTACCGAGGTGCACGCGCACCCGCTGTCCGGGACGCAGGGTCCGGGCCTCCGGGAGCAGGCTCAGACGCACCGTCAGAACGCTCGCGGCGGACCAGCCGACGCCGGAGACGAGCGTATCCCCGCGCCCAAGCTCGTCCGTGTCCACGTTCGCGAGCGCCAGCGCAGCGCGCTCCCCTGCCCCAGCGCCGTCCGCACGCACGCCGTGGGATTGAACGGCCCGAACCCGCACCGTGGCGCCGGCGGGCACCGCCTGGAGCTGGTCGTCGCGCCGCACCGATCCGCTCCACACGGTCCCGGTCGCGACCGTGCCCGTGCCGTGAACGGTGAACACCCGGTCGACGGGCATGCGGAAGAGGTCGTCGCGCAGGCGCCCGTGCGCTCCACGCGCCGCGTCGGCGAGCACAAGGCGCAAGGCATCGACGCCGGCGCCTGTTGCACCCGAGACCGCGACGACCGGCGCATCGGGCCAGGGCGAGCGCGCGAGGAGCGCTCGCACGTCGTCGATCGCGAGCTCGCGCCACTCGTCGTCCACGAGATCCGCCTTCGTCAGCGCGGTGACGAGCGCTCTGATGCCGAGCAGCTGAAGGATGGCGAGGTGCTCGCGCGTCTGCGGCATCACGCCTTCGTCGGCCGCAACGACGAGCAGCGCGACATCGACGCCGGAAGCGCCAGCGAGCATGTTGCGCACGAACGCTTCGTGACCCGGCACGTCCACGATCCCGAAGCGTGTGCCATCCGGCAGGTCGAGCGCGGCGAAGCCGAGGTCAATCGTGATGCCGCGTCGCTTCTCTTCGGGCAGGCGGTCGGTGTCCACGCCGGTGAGTGCGCGCACGAGCGTGGTCTTGCCGTGGTCGATGTGGCCGGCCGTGCCGAGAATCAGTCGGTCCATGCGTCGATCGTCTCGGCGAGAAAGGCGAGCGAGCGGAGCGTCCCGCCCTCGAGCACGTGATGGTCGAGGTAGCGCGTGAGCAGTTTCCAGTGGCCCGCCGTGCGCGCGAGCGGCACGGCCTGCCCCGCCACCAGGGACTGCAGCGCATGCCGCGCCTCCGCCGGCACGCGGTGGCCCGCAGCGACGCCCGCGCATGCGGCGCAGCGCGCTCCACCGGCCGCATAATCGAAGCTGACATCTTCCGCATCACCGAACGGGCGACTGCACACGATGCACGCATCGAGGGCCGGCTCGAAGCCGAGCAGTGACACGATCCGCCACACCTGCGCGAGCAGCTCCGCCTCGAGCGCTGCGGGCGCCGTCTCCCGGATGCGGTGGAGCGCGTCGCGCAACGCCTCGTACAGGCCGGGCTGCGGCTCCTCGGACGCGGTGCGGATCACCAGCTCCGCGAGCAGCGATGCCCCGCCGAAGCGCAGGAGATCCCGGCCGAGTGACTGCTGCGAGCGCACCAGCTCGAAACCGCTCAGCGTCTGCAGCTCGCGCGCTTCGCGGTAGTAGAAGCTGGCGATACCTTCCGTGAACGGCTCGAGGACGCCGCCGAAGCGGCTCTTTGGACGGAGCGCGCCCTTCGCGATGACCGACTGCACGCCGTGCGTGCGCGTCAGCAGCCGCAGGATCTTGCTGGTCTCACCATAGGGAAACGCCTGCAGCACGACGGCATCCGCCGTCACGAGCGGCATAAATCAGGACTCGCGCGGCAGGCGTTCGAGCAACTCGCGGCGTTGCGCCCAGTACATCGTGCTGTCACTCACGCGCCCTGCCGCAAGCTCCGCGTCATGCGCCTCATCGAGCTCTGCGATCTCGAGCAGCACGCCACGACGTCGCACGGGCCCGCGCTGCCGCGTCAGCATGTAGCCCGCAGCCAGCGCCATGACGAGCAGCGGGATGATCAGAAACAGCCAGGTCGTGTAGGGGAATGACTGCCCCGGTGCGATGCGTCCGGGCGCGGGCCGCTGCGGTGCGGCCGTGCCGAGGAGCGCAGTGGCCGACGTGCCGGGCACGCCGACCTGCACCGTGTAATCCACGTCGGGCGGCAGCGGCGGCCGGAAGGGCGCCCCGATGTAGAGGTCACCCTGGTAGCGCGCGGCGACGAAGTACGTCGCCTCGGCATCGCCTGCCTGGCCTGCGGCCACGAGTGTGAAACGCCCGTCCTCACTCGTCGTATCGGTCGCGATCGTCGCGCCCGTGCCGCCGGCGACGCGGTGCAGTACGACGACCTGCCCCGCGAGCGCCTCCATAGCAGGTCCGACCACACGGCCGCCGAGTGCGATGCTGTCCGCCTGCTGAGCAGCGACCGGTGCAGCCGCGCCGGATGTCAGCAGCGCGACGACCAACGAGAGGGCCGTTCGCGTCATGGATTGAAGCGTCCGAAGTCTTCCGGATTCATGCGGCGCAGGTATTCGCGCAGCTCGTCGGGGCTGAGGCTCCCCGGTGGCTTCTGCTCCCCCGACTCCGGGTCGCCCGCAATGAACTCGTCCGGGTCATCGGACTGTTCGGCGATCTCGATCGACGTGTGCTCGAGCAGGTCCTCCGTCGTGTAGATCGAGGCGGACATGCGCAGTGCGATCGCGATCGAATCCGATGGCCGCGCGTCCACACTGATCAACTCGTCGCCGCGCTGAATGATCAGCTCGGCGTAATACGTGTTCTCGACGACCTTCGTGATGGTGACACGGCGCAGCTCCCCACCGAGGCCACGTACCATGGACGTGAACAGGTCATGCGTCAGCGGGCGGGCGAACTTCATGCCCGCAAGCTCCATGGCAATCGCGCTCGCTTCACCCGGACCGATCCAGATCGGCAGGACACGCACGCCTTCCACCTCCTGCAGGATGACGACGGGCGTATTCGACGTCCGGTCGAGGCCGAGGCTCTGGACTTTCACTTCGATCATGCTGCCTCCTCCCACTGCTAGGCGCCGGCCGCAGTCCGCAGGTCGTCGACGCGATCGATCCGCTCCCACGGGAAGAGCATCACCTCGCGTCCATTGACTGCCGACACCATCGGCTCGCGTCCAAAATGACCATACGCTGCCGTGCGCCGATAGATCGGGTTGCGCAGGGACAGCGCGTCACTGATGCCGCGGGGGGTGAAATCGAACACGTCGCGCAGGGCGCTGGCGATCCGCTCGTCCGGCACGACCGATGTGCCAAACGTCTCGACATGCACCATGACGGGCTCGACGACGCCGATCGCATAGGCGAGGCTGACTTCGCAGCGGCGCGCGAGACCGGCCGCGACCACGTTCTTTGCCGCCCATCGTGCCGCGTATGCGCCGGACCGATCGACCTTCGACGGATCCTTGCCGCTGAACGCGCCGCCGCCATGTGGCGCAGCACCGCCGTACGTGTCGACGATGATCTTGCGGCCGGTCAGCCCGGCGTCCCCGTGCGGACCACCCACCACGAAACGCCCTGTCGGGTTTACGTGAATGATGCAATCCTTCGGATCGAACAGATCCTTCGGCAGGGTGGGCGTAATCACGCGCTCGAGCACGGTCGCACGCAGCTCCTCCATGCCGACGTCGGGTGAGTGCTGCGTGCTGACGACGACAGTGTGTACGCGTATGGGCCGGTCGCCTTCGTATTCCAGTGTCACCTGCGCCTTGGCGTCCGGCCGCAGCCACGGCAGGTCCCCCTCCTTGCGCGCGCTCGCGAGACGCTGCGTCAGGCGGTGCGCGAACATGAGCGGCGCGGGCATCAGCTCGGGCGTCTCGTCCACCGCATAGCCGAACATCATCCCCTGATCCCCCGCACCACCGGGATCAACACCCTGCGCGATGTCCGGTGACTGCTGGCCGATCGTCACCAGCACCGCGCACGTCTCGCCGTCGATGCCGTAGCTCGCATCCGTGTAGCCGATGGCCCGCAGCGTGCCCCGTACGATGGCGGGAATGTCCACGTACGTCGTCGTCGTGATTTCTCCGGCGACCAGGCACAGGCCGGTCGTGACGAGGACCTCGCACGCGACGCGTCCGTGGGGGTCGTCCGCCAGGATGGCATCCAGGATCGCATCGCTCGTCTGGTCCGCGATCTTGTCCGGGTGGCCTTCACTGACGCTTTCCGACGTGAACAGACGACGGCTCACGCGCGCCTGCCTTTCTGAAGAAAGTTGAACGGGCTGCTTCATGTCGACGCCGGCAGGTTCCAGCGCGCAGCAAACAGCGAGAGGTCGAGGAATCGGGCGAAGTGCCGCGTGAGCGACGCGACGACTTCGTTCGGCGTCGCGCTCGTCACGGCCTCCGCCGCGGCTGCGCGCGCCTCCGCATACGGCACGCTGCGGATCACCTTCTTGATCTCCGGCAGTGACGAGGCACTCACACTGAAGGACGTGATGCCGAGACCCAGCATGAGGAACACGGCGAGCGGATTCGCCGCCATTTCGCCGCACACGCTCACCTCGATGCCCGCCTGCCGACCGGCATCAGCGGTCATCCGGATGAGCCGCAGGACACTCGGATGGAACGGGTTGTAGCGTGGAGCGAGCCGCGCATTGCCCCGGTCGACCGCGAGTGTGTACTGCACCAGATCGTTCGTACCGATCGAGAAGAAGTCACAGTAGCGCGCGAGCTCGTGGGCCGTGAGCGCGGCAGCAGGCGTCTCGATCATCGCGCCGAGCTTGTAGCCGGGATTGAAGCGGATGCCCTGCGTGCGCAGGCGGTCCGCCTCCTCATCGAGCATCTCGCGGGTGCGCCGGATCTCGTCCACCTCGTTGATCAGGGGCACCATGATGCGCAGATCACCGTGCGCGGTCGCGCGCAGCAGCGCACGCAGCTGCACCCGGAACATGTCCGGCAAATCCAGACATACGCGGATCGCGCGCCACCCGAGGAACGGGTTCTCTTCCGGCGGCATGTGCAGGAACGCCGGAAACTTGTCGCCGCCGAGATCGAACGTCCGGATGTAGACGGCGTCGTCCGGAAAGACTTCCGTCACATCGCGGTAGCAGCGGTACTGCTCTTCCTCCTCGGGCGGCGTGGTGCGGCCGACCACGAAGAACTCCGTACGGTACAGCCCGATGCCGCGCGCGCCGTGCGCACGGGCAGCGATCGCCTCGCCCGGCAGATCGATGTTGCCGCGCAGCACCACGTGCTGATCGTCCGGCGTTACCGCCTGGAGGTGCGCGAGCAGCACGAGCTCCTGTTCCCACTCGCGCGTGCGGAAGTCGCGCTCGCGGTACCGCTCGACGTCATCCGGTGTGGGGTCGACGACCACGCGGCCCTCACGACCGTCGAGGATCAGTGGATCGCCGGAGTTGACCACCTGGGACAGGTCGCCCAGGCTGACGACGGCGGGGAGCTGCAGCGAGCGGGACAGGATCGCCGAATGCGACGTCCGTGTGCCGGCGTCGGTCGCCACACCGAGGATGAACTCGCGATCGAGCTGGACCGTGATCGACGGCGTGAGATCGCGCGCAACGAGGATGACCGGCTCGTCGAGTACCGCCAGCGTGAACTCGGGATCCTGCACGCCGAGCAACCGGCGGGTGACGCGCACCTGGATGTCGAGCAGGTCGTTCAGCCGGTCCATGACCATCGGGTGGCCCGTGCGTGACCAGTCGGACTGGTACTCGAGCATGCGCAGCTCGAACGCCCGTGCCGCACCCAGGTGGTTGTCGCGGATGTAACTGACGGTGCCATCGACGAGATCGACATCGTCGAGCATGAGGATCTGCGGCTCGAAGATCTGCGCCTCCACGGTGCCGAGCCGCTCGGCGGTGCGTGTCTGGATGTCGCGCAGCCGCTCCTGCGCCCAGGTGCGCGCCTCATGGAACCGCTCGACCTCCTGCTCGATATCTGCCGCGCCCACCGTGACATGCGCAACGCGCGGCGCTTCCCAGCGCAGCACGTACGCGGGACCGATCACGATGCCGGGAGATGCGGGGATGCCGTCGCGGATCAGCGTCAACGTCTACTCCTCGCCGAAGCGGTGCTCGACAAGCTCCGCCAGCTCGTTGACTGCGTTCTCGGAATCGGGGCCGTCAGCACGGATCGTGATCTCGCTGCCGTACTCCGCAGCCAGCATCATCATCCCCATTATGCTCTTGCCGTTCACCTCGAGCTCCTCCTTGCGCACGAAGATGTCGGCCTGAAATGCGCCGGCCTTCTTCACGAACTCCGCCGCTGGGCGGGCGTGCAGCCCGAACTTGTTCGCGATGCGCACCGAGCGCTCGGCACTCCCCGCAGGCGATATCGTCATGACCACCTCACGAGGAGCCCGAGCACGGCGAAGGCGCCGAGCGCGAGAATGACAGGCGTTCGGGCGGCACCGCCGAAGCGGACGCCGAGAACCAGTCCAATCAGCGCGGCGGCAGCACCGACGAGCGGATGCGGCAGGTCGAGCGTCTGGCCGCCGACGATCAGCGGGAGCAGCACGCCGAGCAGGAACGCGCCCGTGGTCGTCACCCGCCGCTGCACCTCGCCGATCCAGGAGCGGCGCAGCCGCTCGGCCACCTCGACGCCGTGGCGCCAACCGAGCTCGAAGCCGTATACGCGAGCGGCGAGGTGTCCTGCATTGTACGCAATCAGAAACGATCCGCATACCACCCACCATGGCGCTCCGACGAGCAGGAGCAAGAGCGCGAGCATGGCGCAGACCGGGCGCCAGCCCGCCCAGACCAGCTGATCACCGAGAGTGCCGAGGGAGCCGCGTACCGCCGCCTTGAATCGGTCGATCATGCGCGGATCGGCGTGCTCGACCTCCATGCGGGCAACGGCGCCGGCGGCGACTCCCACGAGGTAGGGGTGACAGTTGAACACACCATTGTGGCGCGCGATCGCTTCGCGCAGGCGTGCGGGATCGTCACCGTACAGCGCCTTGAGCGCGGGCATGATGACGAACGCGAAGCCGCCGCCGGTCAGCGTCCGGTAGTTCCACGTCGCCTGGACGGAGAACGAGCGCAGGAACATGGAGACCCGGGTCCGCCTGCTCAGCGCATTCATGCGACCAGGGACAGCAGTGATCCGCATAGAACTCCGAGCAGGAAGATGCGCTTGCGATCGTGCCAGCCACCGAACACGATGAGGGCGGCGGCGAGGATCGTCGCGGTGGCGACCGCGAGGGCACTGCGTACGGTGCTGTCCGGCAGCCCCCAGAACGGCACGAGCCCGTACAGGAGCGCGGCGCCGGCAAGGGCGCCCACCACCGACACGACGGCGCCGCGCACGAAGTCGAGACCGAGCGCCGCGAGATGGCGCTGCGCGATCGCACGCGCGGGATCCGGAATCACAGTGGCATCGACGACGAGCCGCTCGTTCGTGCGCCGGAGCAGCACGACGGACGCGCCGGCGATCCGCTCCCATGCCAGGGCGAACACGCCGGCCAGGAACAGGGTCGGAACGTCGAGCGACGGTGCAACCACGAGGTATGCCGCCGCACCACTCACCGCCGCGGTGCCCGCCTCCGGGTAGCGCGCGGCGCCGATTGGCAGGGTGGCGATGTGAAACACCTCGAGCAGCGCACCGAGCAGCATGCCCTCATACGGGCGCCCGAAGAGCAGACCCGCGAGGGCGCCCGCGACGAGCGGGCGCGAGACCATGATCTGAGGGAACGCCGTCGAGTCCACGCCGATGGCGCCGCCCAGCAGTGCGATCCAGAGCCAGCTCATGCGGCGTCGTCGCCCAGCAGATGAGCCAGGTTGATGCGACGCGCACCCGGCACGTCGCGCGCGCTGACGTCGAGACCTGCCTCCGCAAGCTCCTGCAGCGCGGTCCGCTCGTCGTCGCTCAGGAACACGTACGGCAGCACCTGCTGTCGTCCGGGCGCATGGTGGAGGCCGCCGATGTTGACCTCCGCACCGCGCAGTGCGCCTTCGGCGGCGAGCCGCTGCATGGCCTCGACGGTACGCGTCAGGATTACCGTGCGCGTGGTGCTGCTGCGCCATGCGGCCAGGCGCAGCCGTCCTTCGGAGACGGAGTGGAACTCGGCGCTCACGTCTTCGGGCAGGCCGAGCGTATAGAGCTCCTGCTCCCAGGCGGAATCGGCGAGGTCGTCGTCGATCACGACGATGCGCTCGGGGTGCAGCGTTGCACCCCAGCCCACGATGACCTGTCCGTGGATCAGTCGCTCGTCAATGCGCAGCAGGACGATTGCCATCGACGTGCTGTTCGGGTGTGCAGCCGATCGCGGCGCGGCCCTTCTCGATGAGCCTGGGCACGAGCGTTCCCACCGCCTCAGCGCGGTGGATCGCGAATTCCAGCAGCATCGGCAGGTTGACGCCGGATATGACGCGCAGGTCGGCATGATCTCGCAGCAGGCGGTGCGCCGTCATGCCGCAGCTGCCGCTCTTCATGTCCGTGAACAGGATCGCCGGTCCATCCCCGATCTGCTCGCGGATCGCCGCCGCGAGTGCATCCGGGCCCTTGTCGCGATTGCTGACCGCTGTGAGCGCGTCCTCGATGCCCGTGATCCGGCGCACGGCGTCGAGCACGCCGTCCGCAAAGGTGCCGTGGGCGACCAGAATCCCCTGCACCAACGGTCTCTCATTCATTGTCCTGCTCCAGGTACTCCCGCACCCCGTTCATGACATCGCGCACACCACCGCTCCGCTTCTGTCGCATACGCTCGATCAGCTGCTCGTTGAACTCGCGCGGCGTGTCGAATCCGGAGTAGCGCAACAGCAGGTTCATCGAGACGACTTCCGAGATCACCGTAATGTTCTTGCCCGCATTCAACGGCACCGTGACAGTCGGTAGCGAAACGCCGAGAATGTCGAGCGTCGCCCCGTCCAGGCCGGTGCGGTCATAGGCCGCGTGACTGTCCCATTCGACGAGGTTCACCACGACCTCGATCCGCTTCTGCTGACGGATCGCGCGGATGCCGAACAATCGCTTGATGTCGACCAGGCCGATGCCGCGGATCTCCATGTGATGGTCGTGGAACTCGTGTCCCCGCCCGATCAGTACGTCATTGCCCCTGCGTGTTACCTGAACCACGTCGTCGGCGACCAGTCGATGGCCGCGCTCGACCAGGTCCAGGACACATTCGCTCTTGCCGATGCCGCTGCGCCCCGTGAACAGCAGGCCGACTCCGTACACATCCGCCATCGAGCCGTGCATCGTGGTGTGCGGCGCGAAGCAATCGTCCAGCCACGGCTGCACGCGTCGGTAGAACTCACCGGTCTTGAGCTTCGAGCGCAGCAGCGGCACGCCTGCTTCCTGTGCCATCTCGATGAGCGGCGCCGGCACCTGCTGATTCTTCGTGATCACGATCGCGGGTAGCGACAGCTTCAGGAAGCGGTCGATCGCCGTGCGGCGAGCAGGCTCATCGAGCGAGCGCAGGTAGCGGATCTCGGTCTCGCCCAGCACCTGGAGGCGACCACGCGGGAACCGGTCGCTGAACCCGGCGAGGGCAAGACCGGGACTCGACATGGTCGCCGATCCGATCGCCCGCTTCAGGTCGCGCTGCTCCGTGAGGAGCTCGAGCTGCAGGTAGTGCGCCTTGACGCGCAGCAACTCGTCGACCGTAACGGTCGGCGCGGTCGCCTCGCTCATGCTAGTGCGCGCTCAGCACGTCCGCGGTACGCACGCCCTGCCGCTCGATCGTACGCACGCGCCGGCGGCGGAGCTGACGCTGCAGCCGGGCGACCGCGCGATCGAGCGCGGTGCGGAAGGAGTGCCCCTCCCCGCGCGCATGCAGCTGCGTAGCGCCCGGGACACTGACGCGTACGTCCACGTGCTTGAAGGCGTTCTCTTCGCTGAACTGGACATCGGCCGCATTCGCGCGCGGCTCGTAACGGGTCAGCCGCGAGACGCGCGACTGCGCTGTATCGCGGAGCGCGTCCGGGACCGAGCAGTGCCGGGCAGTGATGCGGATGTCCATGAACCCTCCTTTGCTGCGGATCGATTCCAGCGCCGCCCCGTGCGACGCTCATGAGCCGCGGGCTGCGAGCACGGCGCTCAGGTGACGCTCCGTGTCGTCGGCCGCACGCTCCCAGCTGTGGCGGAGTGCGAAACGGTGCGCGCCCTCCGCCAGGCGCGCGCGCAGTGCCGGGTCCTGCAGCAGCTGCGCGAGACGGTCGGCAAGAGCGCTCACATCGCCGTGCGGGACGAGAAAACCGGTCTCACCGTTCACGACCGAGTCGCGCAGGCCGGGCGAGTCGCTCGCCACGGTCGGTGTCGCGCACGCGGCCGCCTCCAGATTGCTGATACCCCATCCTTCCTTCGGCGATGTCAGAACATGCACCCAGGCGCGTCGGAACAGGTCGCGCTTGCGCGCCTCATCGACGAAGCCGAGGAACTCGACGCGGTCCTCCAGCTCCAGCTCCGCGGTGAGCCGCTTCAATTCGTCCAGCGCGTCTCCCCGGCCGGCAATGAGGAGGCGCGCGGCCATTCCGCGTTGCCGCAGCAACGATAGCGCGCGCAGGACCAGGTCGACACGCTTGTAGCGCTTCAGTCTGCCGAGATACAGGAGAGTCGGCTCCTCGAAGCGCGCACGCTGCGGGTCCGGTGCGTACGAGGCGAGGTCCACACCGTTGGGAATCACTTCGATGCGCTCGCGCCGGAAGCCGCGCGCTACCAGGTCTTCCGCCGTGCTCTCCGAGACGGCCTGCACGGGCAGGCGACGGTACAGCAACGGCAGCGGCCGTTCCAGCAGCCAGGTCGCAGTCGCAAATGGCAGGGACGCCTCGTCGAATGCGGTGCCTCCGAACAGATGATGGACGAGCAGGACGACGGGCTCGCGGGCCCAGAGCGGCGCGAACACGGGGACCTTGTTGAGGTCCTCGATCAACAGGTCGTACTGCCGCCGCATCAGGTGGCGGCGGTAGTGCAGCGGTGCCGCCAGCGAGAATGTATGCCGGCTGCCGGCCCGGTGCACCTCCAGCCCGTCCACGGTCTGGCGGGCCGCCACGCCGGGCCAGCCGCTGGCCAGCAGGGTGATGCGGTGGCCCCGGCCGGCGAGCCGCCCGAAAACCTCGTGAAGATGGATCTCGGCGCCACCGGCCTGCGGATTGAGCCGGTCCTGCCAGTTGACGATGAGCAGCCTCAGCGCCGTGCTCCGGGTCCGGTCCAGCTCGCCCGCTCGCGCAGCAGCGCGTCCAGCACGCCGTTCACGAACCGGACGCTCTCGTCGCTGCCGTACTTCTCCGCCAGAATCAGGGCTTCGCTGATCGCAACGCGCGGCGGCACGTCCGGTCGGAGCAGCAGCTCTGCGGCGCCGATCCGCAGGATGTTGCGGTCGATGACGGACAGCCGCTCGATGCGCCAGTTCGTAAGGGCCGCATCGAGCGCATGATCGAGCTCCGGCATCCGCTCCTCCAGCAGCTGCACGAGCTCGCGCAGGTATGGGACCTTTGCGGGCGCGATCAGGCGCGTCTGGTGGAAGTCCGTGAGCACCTCACGCGGGCTGGCGGTGCCGCGCGACTCCCAGACGTAGAGCACCTGGAGCGCCCACGAGCGTGCGCCGCGCCGCTCACGCATCGGCGTCCCCGATGCGCGCATACAGGTCCGCCATCTCGAGAGCCGTCAGCGCCGCGTCCCATCCCTTGTTGCCGCCCTTGCCGCCTGCCCGTGCCATCGCCTGCGCCGTATCCTCGGTCGTGAGCAGGCCGAAGGCGACCGGCACGCCGTGATCGAGCGAGGCACGCAGAAGGCCGTCCGTCGCACCGCCCGCAACGTAGTCGAAGTGCGGCGTGTCGCCGCGGATGACGCAGCCGAGCGCAAGGACGGCATCCCAGCCACCGGCGCGCAGCAGTCGGTCCACCGCGAGGGGCAGCTCCCATGCACCGGGCACGCCGTACACCGCGACGTCGGCGTCCGCGACGCCGTGTGCCTCGAGACACGCAAGCGCCCCCGCCAGCAGGCGATCCGTCACGACCTCGTTGAAGCGGCTTACCACGATCGCGAAGCGTCGTCCCTCGCCGCGCATGACTCCGGTGATGCGCGTCACGTCTGCTCCTCGACCGGCGTGGGCGGCGTCTCCGTCGGTGCCGCCACCTCGTCGGCCAGGTGCCCGAGCTTCTCGCGCTTCGTCTGCAGATACGTCTTGTTGTAGTCGCCCGGCGCAATGTGAATCGGCTCCCGGCCCGTGATGCGCAAACCGTAGCCTTCGAGTCCCACGATCTTGCGGGGATTGTTCGTCAGCAGGCGGATCGACTTCAGCCCGAGGTCCAGCAGGATCTGCGCGCCAATGCCGTAATCGCGCAGGTCGGGCTTGAACCCGAGCGACTCGTTCGCCTGCACGGTGTCCTGGCCGGCATCCTGGAGCGCGTACGCGCGGATCTTGTTGGCGAGGCCGATGCCGCGGCCTTCCTGCCGCAGGTAGACGATGGCACCAACGCCGGCCTCGTCGATGCGCCGCATGGCCGCGTGCAGTTGCTCGCCGCAATCGCACCGCATGGAATGGAAGACGTCGCCCGTGAGACACTCCGAATGCATGCGGACGAGGACGTTCTTCCTGCCCTCGAAGTCGCCCTTCACGAGTGCCACGTGCTCGCGGTGATCGACCTGGTTCTCGAAGGCGATCACACGAAAGTCGCCGTAGGGCGTCGGCAGCCGCGCCTCCGCGATGCGCTTCACGAGGCGCTCGTGCTGGAGCCGGTAGGCGACGATCTGCGCGACCGTGATGAACGTGAGCTCGTGCTCGCGCGCGAACGCCTCGAGTGCATCGCGGCGCGCCATGGTGCCGTCGGGATTCAGGATCTCGCAGATCACGCCGGCAGGCGGCAGGCCCGCCAGTCGGGCGAGGTCGACGGACGCCTCCGTCTGACCGACACGCCGCAGCACACCGCCGGGTACTGCGCGCAGCGGGAAGACGTGGCCGGGCCGACGCAGGTCGCCGGGTCGCGTCGCCGGGTCGACCAGCAGCTGTATCGTCTTCGCGCGATCGTAGGCGCTGATGCCGGTCGTCACGCCGAAGCGCGGCGCAGCGTCCACGGAGACCGTGAATGCCGTGCCCATGTAGTCCTGGTTGTAATCCGTCATCGGCGGCAGGCCGAGTGCGTCGGCACGGTCGGACGTGAGCGCGGCGCAGATCAGGCCGCGCCCGTACATCGCCATGAAATTGATCATCTCCGGCGAAACCAGCGACGCCGCCGCGACCAGGTCGCCTTCGTTCTCACGATCCTCGTCGTCCGCGACGATGACGAGCCGACCTTCGCGAATGTCGCGGATCGCGTCCTCGACGCGTCCCATCTTCATGTCAGTCACTCTCTTCCCCGCCAGCGCCACCGCCACGCCGGGCGAGCAGGTGCGCCACGTACTTGCCGATCATGTCTCCCTCGAGGTTTACCCGGTCGCCAGCGCCCAGGTGCCGCAGGTTGGTGTGCTCCCACGTGTAGGGAATGAGCGCGACCTGCGCGATATCGTGCGCCGGCAGCGCGTTTACCGTCAGACTCACGCCGCTGATCGCAATCGAGCCGTGCTGCATTGTCACGATCGCCACGTCGTCCGTCATGGCGACGTCCAGCAGCACGTGCTCGCCCTCCCGGCGCACGCTTCGCACCGTGCCGACGCCGTCCACGTGACCCTGCACGAGGTGCCCTCCGAGACGGTCCCCCAGAGCCATGGCCCGCTCGAGATTCACGGCTGCACCCGCAGCGAGGTCGCCCAGCGTAGTGCGCGACAGCGTCGTGCCGATCGCCTCGACCTCGAAGCCGTCGGCATCATGGCGGGTCACGGTCAGACACACTCCGTCGACAGCGACGGAGTCGCCGGTGTGCACAGCTTCGAGCACTCGCGCGGCCTCGATGCGCAGTGCTCGCCCGTTCGCTACCGGCGTCACCTCACCGATGCGACCTACTTCCTCAATGATGCCGGTGAACACGCTCAGCCCCGCATGCGGTCGTAGACGAGCTGCACGTCGTCGTCATGGTGCGTCTGCTGCACGAGCCGCCAGCGGACGCCCAACGCGGCCGCGAGCGGGAACGCGGGAGTGCCACCTTCACCGTAGAATCGAGGCGCAATGAACAGGTGCAGCCGCTCCACGCGCTCCAGCGCGAGCAGTCCGGCTGCGATCTTGCCGCCGCCTTCACAGAAGACCGCGTGCACCCCTGCGGCGTACAGTGCGTCCAGGACTGCCGCGAGATCGACGCGGTCGGCGCGTGCAGGGAGGCGCTCGACACGCACGCCCAGCTCCTCGAGGCCCTGCACGCGCTCCGCTGGCGCCGCATCCGTACAGAACACGAAGACAGGTACGTCGCGGGCCGTGCGCGCCAGCCGGCTGTGCGGCGACAGCGATGCCCGGGTATCGATCACGACGCGCAGCGGCTGGCGGTGCGGCTGCGGCTCGCCGCGTACCGTGAGCAGCGGATCATCGATGCGCGCGGTGCCGGCACCGACGAGAATCGCATCGTAGCCGGCTCGCAGGCGGTGCACGGCGGCGCGCGCCGCTGCGCCCGTCACATCACCCGGCGCACCTGCCCGCGCACTCAGGCGGCCATCCAGCGAAATGGCAAGCTTGAGCGCCGTGAACGTCGTGGCGCACTCGTGGCGGTGAAAGAATTCCGCATTCAGTGCGCGCGCGGCGTCCTGCTCCACGCCGGTCGTCACCTCGACGCCCGCGGCGCGCAGCCGCGCGAGTCCGCCGCGCGCGGTCGGATTCGTATCGTCAGTGGCGATCACTACCCGTGCGATGCCCGCGCGCAGGATCGCGTCCGTGCATGGCGGCGTGCGGCCGTGGTGGTTGCACGGCTCGAGCGAGACGTACAGCGTGGCGTCGCGCGCGTTCTCGCCGGCCGCGTCCAGCGCCACGACCTCCGCGTGCGGCCCGCCGTACTCCGCGTGCCAGCCCTCGGCGACGATATCGCCCGCGCGCACCACGACGGCACCGACCATCGGATTCGGACGCGTTCGCGCCCAGCCGCGCGCCGCCAGCTCGAGCGCGCGTCGCATCAGGGCCGCGTCGAGAGCTGCGTCAGAGCGTGAGGCGGAGTGCAAGACTGCCGTACCAGCCGTCCTCTTGCAGAAGATCCGTGGCGCCCGGGCCGGTAAACGGCTCGGCGCCCTGCTGCCAGCCGACCTCGCCCACCAGGCTCACGATCACCACCGTGAACGCAAGGTTGCCGAACGCCGTGAGGCGCTCGGACGTGAAGTCCAGGCTCTCGATACTGCGACTGCCCTCCGCCGCCGGATCATCCGTGGCGAAGCGCATCAATACGTCGCTCGAGTACCAGTCGTGGCCGACGCCGGCGGTCAGGGAAAAGAGGAGGAAGCGCTTGCCGATCGTGCCGCGCAGGCCCCACGCGTTCAGACCGTTGATGCGGAAGTACGCATCCGTGTCCATCACATCGGCGTCACCGAACACGACGTCACCGACGCTGCGGTACGATGCCGTCACGGAGATGCCCGGCGCCGTGAACGATTCGCGCAGGATACCGACGTGCGCACCGAGCGCCCACGTGGTCAGCGCTTCGTCGAAACCGTCGTCGCCGGGAAGGAACACGCGGCCGAGGCTGCCGACGACATCGATGGAACCGAAGCCGCCCACGGTCGGAAACAGCGATACGCCGCTGAACACACCCACTGTCGCATCGAGCGCGAGCGTCGGCACGAGTGCACCGATCTCGTCGCCGGCGCGCTCCTCGATGGCCGGCAGATCCAGTGTCGAGATCGTGACGCGCGGCGCGATCGCGATGCGCGG